>CAZOIK010000219.1:0-3716 GCA_964579765.1 uncultured Bifidobacteriaceae bacterium | reverse complement strand
CTGACGACGCAGATGAAGTCGGTGGGCGAGGCGATGGCGATCGGCCGGACGTTCAAGGAAGCGTTCATGAAGGGCGTGCGGTCGCTCGAGCTGGGCAAGAGCGGCCTGCTGTTCTCGCAGGGCGGCGACAAGACCGAGGGCATTGCGGGCGCCGACGGCGACAACGACGCCGCGCTCCGCAAGCGCCTCGCCGTCCCGAACGACCGGCGCATGTGGGACGTCTTCCGCGCGCTCGATCGCGGCTGGACGACCGAGCAGGTGCACGAGTGCACGAAGATCGACCCGTGGTTCCTAAGGCAGTTCTCTGAAATCGTCCAGCTCCGGACAGAGGCGCAGAAGGCGGGCATCGGCGGGCTGACGGTCGAGTCGCTGCGGCGGCTCAAGCGCTCGGGC
This sequence comes from uncultured Bifidobacteriaceae bacterium, assembly GCA_964579765.1. Taxonomy (GTDB): domain Bacteria; phylum Acidobacteriota; class Vicinamibacteria; order Vicinamibacterales; family CAVVIG01; genus DATNBT01. The sequence continues at coordinate 3,323 of CAZOIK010000219.1, read as the reverse complement.
TTCGGCGATCAGGAGCTCGCGCTGGCGCTCGACACGACGGAGAAGGCAATCTCCGACAAGCGCGCGTCGCTCGCGCTGAAGCCGGTCTACAAGCGCGTGGACACCTGCGCGGCGGAGTTCGAGTCGTTCACGCCGTACATGTACAGCGCGTACGAGCCGCCGAACCGGGGGGACGGGGCCCCCGGATCGGGCGATGAAGCCAATCCGTCGGCCAGGAACAAGGTCGTCATCCTCGGCAGCGGGCCGAACCGCATCGGGCAGGGCATCGAGTTCGACTACTGCTGCTGCCACGCCGCGTTCGCGCTGCGCGACGAGGGCTACGAGACGATCATGGTGAACTGCAACCCCGAGACCGTGTCCACCGACTACGACACGGCGGACCGGTTGTATTTCCAGCCGCTGACGTTCGAAGACGTGATGAACATCATCGACACCGAAGCGTCGGGCGGCGGCGACGTCTCGTGCCTCGTGCAGTTCGGCGGGCAGACGCCGCTCAAGCTGGCGCTCTCGCTGCAGCGCGCCGGCGTGAAGATTCTCGGGACGTCGCCCGACTCGATCGACCTCGCCGAAGACCGCGAGCGCTTCGCCGCGTTTCTGCGCGAGCTCGACATCACGCAGCCGAAGAGCGGCACGGCCACGTCGCGCGAAGAAGCGCGCGAGGTCGCCAAGCGGATCGGCTTCCCGGTCGTCGTCCGGCCGTCGTACGTCCTCGGCGGCCGCGCGATGGCGATTGTCTACGACATGGCGACGCTCGACCGCTACATGACGCACGCCGTGGACGCGTCGCCCGAGCACCCGGTGCTCGTGGACAAGTTCCTCGAGGACGCGTTCGAGTTCGACGTGGACGCGGTCGCCGACCACACGGGCGCCGTCGTCATCGGCGGCATCATGGAGCACATCGAGGAGGCCGGCATCCACTCGGGCGACAGCTCCTGCGTCGTCCCGCCGTTCATCTGCCCGGAACGGCATCTGCAGACGATTCGCGAGCACACGCGCCGCATCGCCAAGAAGCTCGGCGTCGTCGGCCTGATGAACGTCCAGTTCGCGATCAAGGACGATGTCGTGTACGTCCTCGAGGTGAATCCGCGGGCCTCGCGCACGGTGCCGTATCTGTCGAAGGCGACCGGCACGTCGCTCGCCAAGGTCGCGGCAAAGGTCATGGCGGGCCGCACGCTGGCCGAGCTCGGCCTGACGCGCGATCTCGAGGTGTCGGGCGTGTTCGTCAAGAGCCCCGTGTTCCCGTTCGTGCGGTTCCCCGGCGTTGACACGATTCTCGGGCCCGAGATGAAGTCCACCGGCGAGGTGATGGGCGGGTCGAGCAACTTCGGCGTCGCGTTCGCCAAGGCGCAGCTGTCGGTGGGGCAGCGGCTGCCGGAGGGCGGCACGGCGTTCGTCAGCGTCAACAACGACGACAAGGCGAACCTGATGCCGATTGCGCGCGACCTCGCGGAGCTCGGCTTCCGCCTGATCGGCACGCGCGGCACCGCGGCGTACCTGCGCGCCTACGGACTCGACGTGGACGTCGTCTACAAGGTGAACGAGGGCCGGCCGAACATCGCGGACGAAATCGTGAACCGCAAGGTGGATCTCGTCATCAACACGCCGCTCGGCCGCGAGTCGTTCTTCGACGATCGCCTGGTGCGCCGCGCCGCGATGATGCACGAGGTGCCGTGCATCACGACGCTCACCGGCGCCGCCGCCGCCGTCCAGGCCATCCGCGGCCTGCGCCAGGAAGGCCTCGGCGTCCGCGCGCTGCAGGACTACTACGCCGGCATCGCCGCGCAGAAGGTCTAGAACAGAAACCACGACGGCACGAATTCTCCGTGCCGTCGTGGTTCCTGTTTTGCACGACGGCTCGGCGTGCGGGTCGTCATCGCGGTTCCTGCCGTCGCGTTGCTCGCCGGATCGGCGGCGGGCGTTGCGCTTCCTGACACTCCACGGCTGATTCCGCTCGTAACGCTGGTTGCATCGTGCGCAACCGCGGTTGTCGTGTGGCGGCGCCCCTCGACTCTGCTCGGCGCCGGCGCCCTGCTCGTGGCCGTCGGCGTGGGATTCGCCGCGGGCGGCATGCTGCTGTCCGTGGACGCGTGGACGAAGGCCGCGGCGACGACGCTAAGGCGCGCGTTCGACGAGGCGGCGGCGGTCGAGCGCGCGGGTGCGGCGGCCGAGCATCGGTTCATGCCGCTCGATCCGTCCGCGCTCGCGGTCGTCGAGGGGGTGCTGCGGGCGGACGCGTCGCCGACGGCGTCGGGCGCATCGCTCGCGCTGGACGTCGATCGGTTTGCGCCGCTGGCGGCGCCGCACGTTGCGCGTGCAGTGTCCGGCGGCGTCATCGCCAGCGTCGGCGGGACGCTGGCGGCAGGCGCCGTCGATAGGTGGCGCGCCGGGCGGCGCGTGCGGCTGCCGGTCGATCTGCATCGGCCCTCGCGCTATCTCGACACCGGCGTGGCCGACGGCGAGCGCGCGCTGCTGCTGCGCGGCACGGTGCTCGTCGGCGGCACCAAGAGCGCCGCGCTCGTGGACGTCCTCGCGCGCGGGTCGCCGATCGAGGAATGGCTCGCGGCAGTGCGGGCGTTTTCGCGGCGCGCCATTGCCGCGACCGTCGGTCCGTGGAGCGCCCAGTCGGCGGCCATCGTCACGGCCATCGTCATCGGCGATCGCGCCGGGCTCGATCCGGCCGTGCAGCGCTCGCTGCAGCAGGCCGGCACCTATCACGTCATCGCCATCTCGGGCGGCAACATCGCGATTCTGGCCGGCCTGATGCTCGCGGCGTTCCGGTGGGCCGGCGCGCTCGGCCGCGCGGCGTCGCTCGTCTCGATGGCGGTGCTCGTCGCGTACGGCGTGCTCGTCGGCGGCGGCGCGTCGGTCGATCGCGCGACGCTGATGGCGGCCGTCTACTTCGCGGCGCGCGCCGCCGATCAGCGCAGTCCGCCGCTCAGCATGCTGGCGCTCGCCGCCGCGCTGCTCGTCGCCGCCCAGCCCTTCGCCATCGTCGATCCTGCCTTCGTCCTCACGTTCGGCGCCACCCTCGCCATCCTCGTCGTCGCGCCCGAAGTGCCCGCGTCGCTGCCACCCCGGCTGCGTCCCGCGGTGTCGCTGCTCGTCGCGTCGGCGGCCACCGAGGCGATGCTGTGTCCCGTCGGCGCGCTGTTCTTCTCGCGCGTGACGTTTGCGGGGCTCGCGCTCAATTTCCTGGCGATTCCGTTGATGGCCGTTGCACAGATTGCGGGCATGGCCCTCGTGCCGCTCGCGCTCGTGTCGATGCCGCTCGCGCGTGCCGCCGGCGTGGCCGCCCACCTCGGCGCCGCCGGCCTGGTCTGGTC
>CAZOIK010000218.1:0-3018 GCA_964579765.1 uncultured Bifidobacteriaceae bacterium | reverse complement strand
CGACGTCGTGAGATACGAGATGAGCGCGGCTTCCGTCTTCCCGTCCGGATGCGGAGCAGTGAGCGGCGGCATCATCCCGACGCGCATCTTGCGGACGGCGCGCTCCCAGACGTCGGGCGTCGCCGACGGATCGGCGATGTTCGCCTTGTCGAGCATCAGCCCCGCCGTCTTCAGCCGCTCGTTGTGGCAGGTGACGCAGTACTTCGTGACGACGGCGCCGTAGTCTTCTGAAACATTCGTCGCGGGCGCCGCGGTTTGCGCTGCTGGCGTTTTCGCCGCGGACGCCGTGGGCCCGGCCGCGAACACCGATGCAGACAGCAGCATTCCGGTGGCGGCGACGCAAGTGGCGGAGACACGCGCACGCGTTTTCATCGATGGCACCCCGTGCTGCCCTCAAGAGGCAGACAAAATCATCGGAAAAGTAACTGCTTTCAAGGGTTTCCGGCAATACCGAAAGACTGGTATATCCTTACCGCCCAATTCGATGCCGCTTCGCCGAACGCTGCGAATCGGGGGGACGATAGCCGCCGTGGCCCTGCTGGGAGCACTGCGCCCGGCGGTCGCCGCCAACCCGAACCGCCTGCTGACCGGCTATGCCCTGACGTCCTGGACTGACGCGGACGGCATCCCCCTCGGCGTGGTCTACGCCATTGCCCAGGATCGCCAGAATTACCTGTGGATCGGCACCGACGCCGGCCTGTTCCGCTTCGACGGCCTGCGCTTCACCTCGTGGGATTCCCTGAGTGACATGCCGCTGCCGGCCTCGCCCGTGTCGGCCCTCTCGGCCGCCGAGGACGGCAGCCTCTGCGCCGGCTTCCAGAACGGCGAGGTCCTGAACCTTTCGAACGGCCAGGCGCAGCACGTCGCGGCGTCGGCCCCGCCCGTCGGCGCCGTCACCGACATCGCCCACGACCGAGCCGGAGGCCTGTGGATCATCGGCGGCGGCCTCGTCTATCGGCTGCACGACTCGACCTGGGAGCCGGTGCACCTGACCAGTCCCGGCCGGGACACGACCGCCCAGCATCTGCACGTCGGACCGACCGGCACCGTCTGGATTGCGTCGCGCGCGGGCGTGTTCAAGCAGCGCGACGTCCGCAGTTTCGTGCAGGTCGCCTCGGGCTTCACCTGGGCGGTTGACGAGACGCCGGACGGCACCGTCTGGACCACCGACATCGCCGCCGGCTTTCACCGTCTCGGCGAGCAACAGTCGCCGCGTCGCGCGCTCGAAGGCAGCGGATTCCGCCTGCTGCACGATCGCCGCGGAAATCTCTGGATCGCCACGCTCGACGAGGGCTTGTGGCTGGCGCGCCAACCGTCGGCGCCGGGCCCCGACCTCGAGCAGGCGGCGCTTCGCACGGGCTTGTCGAGCGACTCGGTGCAGTCGCTGCTCGAGGATCGCGAGGGCAACATCTGGGTCGGCACGACGGGCGGCCTGCACCGCCTGACGCGCCGCGCGCTCACCCCCGTCGAGAGCCTCGGCTTCGTCGTGGACATCGTCTCGGGTGACGGCGCGTCGGTCACCGCCGGCACGACGGACGGCTTGATGCGGCTGGCGCGGCCCTCCGCCGGCTGGCAGCGCCTGCAGGACGCCTCGGGCGGACCGGACGTGCGCACGCTCTACCGCGACGTGGACGACACGTTGTGGATCGGGATGAACTTCGGCGTGATGCGCTTTGCGAACGGACGCTTCACGCGCGTCGCGCTGCCGCGGGACGCGCCGCTGCCGGCGACGGTCATCACGGCGGCGCGCGGCGGCGGCGTGTGGCTCGGCAACGGCACGTCGCTCGTCCGCTGGAATCGCGGGCAGGTGACGCCGTTCGCGCCACCGGCCTCGGCGCACGTCGAACGCATCACAACGGCGCGCACCGACAGCGCGGGACGCCTGTGGCTGGGGCTCGATCAGGGACGGCTGGCGACGCTCGACGAGCACGGCGCGTTCCGCGTCTTCGACGCGCGCGACGGCCTCGCGACGGAGGCGCATGCGGCAATCGACGCCGTGCTGGTGGACGGGCGCGGCGGCGTCTGGATTGGCGGCACGGGCGGACTCACCCGCTTCGCCGACGGCCGCTTCCGCACCCTCGGCCGCGAGAGCGGCCTGCCGAGCAGCCGCGTCTGGTCGATCGTCGAAGACGAACAGGACTACCTCTGGCTGAGCGTCGATCGCGGCATCGTCCGGCTGCGCCGCGACGAGGTGGACCGGGCGATCGACCACGCCGGCTACCACGTGCAGTACGAGCTGTATGACACGTCGGACGGCCTGGCCGGCGCGTCGCTCGGCGCGATTCGGTCGCGGCGCGGGCCGAACGGGCGCCTGTGGTTCGTGCGCGGCGGCGGGCTCACGGTCGTCGATCCGCGCGAGCTTGCCGCGACCGACAACGCGACGCGCGTCCCGCTGCGCCTCGAGGGCGTGCTCGCGAACGAACAGCGGCTGACGCCCGATGCGGCGACGACGCTTCCGGCGGGGACGCGACGGCTGAGCATCAGCTACACCGCCGTCGCGCTCGCCTCGGCGAACAAGATCCGCTTCCGCTATCGGCTCGACGGCTTCGACACGGCGTGGGTCGAGGCCGGCACGCGGCGCCAGGCGTTCTACACGAACCTCTCGCCGCGGCACTACCGCTTCCGCGTCGAAGCGGCGCGCGAGGACGGCGTCTGGGCGAAGTCCACCGCCGCCTGGGACTTCGCGATCGAGCCGGCGTTCTACGAGACCGGCTGGTTCTTCGGGCTCTGCGCGATTGGCGTGGCGCTGGCCGGCTGGGGACTCTGGCGCACGCGCCTGAACATCGTGCAGCGGCAGTTCACGCTCGTCCTCGGCGAGCGCACGCGCCTCAGCCGCGAGCTCCACGACACGCTGCTGCAGAGCCTCGTCGGCGTCACGCTGCAGCTCGAAGGCATCGCCAACACGATCGACACGTCGGCGGCGTCGGCGCGCGAAGAGATCAAGCGCGTGCGCCGCGAGGTCGAGGCCTACATCCGCGACGCGCGGCAGTCGATCTGGGATCTGCGGTCGTCCACGCT
>CAZOIK010000217.1:0-5538 GCA_964579765.1 uncultured Bifidobacteriaceae bacterium | reverse complement strand
ACCTCGCCGCGGCGGTCGCCGGCGCGCGGCGCGCCCTCGACACGCTGCGCGCGCGTCCCGAGTACGCGCAGTTTGCGCGGACGCGCGAGCGCGTCGCGCGCCAGGACGATGTCGCCGTCGCCGCCGATCGCCCGCAGCTCTCGGCCTACGGCCGCGTCGGCTACGGCCAGCCCGGGCTCAACTTCATCCAGAGCCACAGCGAGTCGTACGCGCTCGCCGGCGTCGAGCTCCAGTGGAAGGCGTGGTCGTGGGGATCGGCGGGCCGCGATCGCGACGCCCTCGCCGTCCAGCAGCAGATCGTCTCGGCCGAGGAATCGGCGTTCACGAGCGCCATCCACCGTGCGATCGAGAACGACATGGCGACGATCGATCGCCTGCAGGCCGCCGGGCCGGACGACGACCGGCTGGTCGATCTGCGCGCGCAGATCCAGCGCACCACGCAGATCCGCTTCGCCGAAGGCGCGACCACGGCCGCCGACTACGTCGATCGCCGCACCGACTGGCTGAACGCACAGTTCGCGCGCGCGCGCCACCGCGTCGAGCTCGCCTACGCCCAGGCGCGGCTGCTGACGACGCTCGGCCTGGAGGTGCAGTGATGCGGACGATCGCGCTCACGCTCGCCCTGGCCTCCGCCGCGTCCGGCTGCTCGCGCCAGCCGCAGCCCGACGCGTACGGCAACGTCGAAGCCACCGAGGTCGTCGTCGGGGCCGAGGCGGCCGGCCAGCTCGTCACGTTCACCGTCGATGAGGGCCAGGTGCTCCATCGCGACGCCGTCGTCGGCACGATCGACCCGACGCAGTTGAAGCTCGCGCAGCAGCAGGCGACGGCGCAACACGGCGCCGCCCTCGCCGGCGCCCGCGTGGCGCAGCAGCAGGTTGCGGCGCTCGAGGCGCAGCGCGCCGCCGCCGTCGCCCAGCGCGACTCCGCGCGGGCACAGAAGAGCGCGCTGCAGTCGCAGCTCGACATCGCGACGCGCGCCTACGACCGGACGAAGCGGCTGTTCGACCAGCAGGCCGCGACCGCGCAGCAGCTCGACCAGGCCGAACGCGACTACAAGGTGCTCGGCGACCAGATCAGGGCGGAGGACGAGCAGATCAACGCGCACGACCGCCAGATCGCCGCCGCGGACGAGCAGATTCGCGCCGCGCGCAGCGACGTGCAGGGCGCGCGCCAGCAGGCCGCCGCCGCCGAGGCGCAGGTGGGCCAGGCCGCCGAGCGCGTCCGCAAGAGCGACGTGCGCAACCCGATTGACGGCACCGTCCTCACGACATACGTGAAGGCGGGCGAGGTCGTGCAGATTGGCGAGCCGCTCTACCGCATCGCGAACCTCCAGAGCCTCGACGTGCGCGCCTACGTGACCGAAACCCAGCTCGCCGCGGTCCGTCTCGGCCAGCACGCCGTCGTCTCGTTCGACGTGGGCCGCGGCCGGCAGACCGTCGAGGGCGAGTTGACGTGGATCTCGTCGCGCGCCGAGTTCACGCCGACGCCCGTCCAGACGCGCGAGGAGCGCGCGGACCTCGTCTACGCGATCAAGATTCACGTGCCGAACGAGCAGGGGCTGCTCAAGATCGGCATGCCGATCGACGTGCGCTTCGTCCGCGGCCAGGCCGCGTCATGACCGCGGACAACGACGCGGTCGTCGCCGAGGGGCTCGAGAAGCGCTTCGGCGCGACCGTCGCGCTCGCCGGCGTGTCGTTCCGCGTCCGCGCGGGCGAGCTGTTCGGCTTCGTCGGCCCGGACGGCGGCGGCAAGACCACGCTCTTCCGGATCCTCGCGACGCTGATGCTCCCCGACCGCGGCGCGGCGCGCGTGCTCGGGTGCGACGTCGTGTCGGATCTCTGGCGGCTGCGCCGGCGCATCGGCTACATGCCGGGGCGCTTCTCGCTCTATCCGGATTTGAGCGTCCTCGAGAACTTGCGCTTCTTCGCATCGGTGTTCGGCACGACCGTCGCCCACGAACGCGCGCGCATCGCGCCGATCTACAGCCAGCTCGAGCCGTTCGCCGGCCGCCGCGCGCGCGACCTCTCGGGCGGCATGAAGCAGAAGCTCGCGCTCTGCTGCGCGCTCGTGCACCGCCCGGACATCCTCTTCCTCGACGAGCCGACGACGGGCGTGGACGCCGTCTCGCGGCGCGAGTTCTGGGATCTGCTCGCGCATTTGAAGCACTCGGGCATGACGACGGTCGTATCGACGCCGTACATGGACGAGGCGACGCGCTGCGACCGCGTCGCGCTGATGCAGCGCGGGCGCCTGCTCGCGACCGACACGCCGCAGCAGATCGCCGGCTCCTTCGACCGCCCGCTCTTCGCCGTCCACGTCGATCGGCGCTATCCTGCGCTGCTTGCGCTGCGCGAGTCGCCGCACGTCGATCGCGTGTATCCATTCGGCGAGACGCTGCACTATGCCGACGCGCGCCGCGATGCTCCGGCCGAGACGATCGCGTCCGGCGTCCGCGAGTTCCTCACCGCGCGCGGCTTCGCCGGCGCGCGCGTCGAGCCCGCGTCGGCGACGGTCGAGGACGTGTTCATCGCCCGGATGGGGGCGCCCGAGGGCGCCGGCGCGCCGTGACCGCGGCCACGATCGACGTCCACGATCTGACGCGGCGCTTCGGCGCGTTCACCGCGGTCGATCGGCTCACGTTCGACGTCCGCGCCGGCGAGGTCTTCGGCTTCCTCGGCGCGAACGGCGCCGGCAAGACCACCGCCATCCGCATGCTCACGGGCCTCCTCGCCCCGACGTCGGGACAGGCGACGGTTGCCGGCCACGACGTCGTGCGCGAGAGCGAGCGCGTGAAGCGCGACATCGGCTACATGAGCCAGCGCTTCTCGCTCTACGAAGACCTGACCGTCCGCGAGAACATCACGCTCTACGGCGGCATCTACGACCTCACGTCGCGTGAGATCCGAGAGCGCGAAGATCGCATGCTGGCGCGCCTCGGGCTCGAGCGCCAGGCCACCGAGCTCGTGCGGGCGATTCCGCTTGGCTGGCGCCAGAAGCTCGCCTTCTCGGTCGCGCTCCTCCACGAGCCGCGCATCGTCTTTCTCGACGAGCCGACGAGCGGCGTCGATCCGATCACGCGGCGGCAGTTCTGGGAGCTGATCTACGAGGCCGCGTCCAGCGGCACGACCGTGCTGGTGACGACGCACTACATGGACGAGGCCGAGTACTGCGACCGCGTCTCGATCATGGTCGACGGCCGCATCGCCGCGCTCGGGACGCCGGCGGAGCTGAAACAGCGCTTCGGCGTCCCGTCGATCGACGAGCTGTTCGTGCGGCTCGCGAGGCCGGCGTGAACGGGCTGTCGGCGCTCGCGGGGCTCGTCCGCAAGGAGGTCTACCACATCCTCCGCGATCGGCGGACGCTCGTCGTGATGATCGCGCTGCCGATCGTGCAGGTGATCCTCTTCGGCTACGCGATCCGCACCGACGTCGATCACGTCAGGCTGGCCGTGGTCGATCCGGCGCCCGATCCCGACACGCTCGCGCTGCGGGCGCGCTTCGAGGCCGCCAGCGTGTTCCGCATCGTCGACGTCGTGCCGAATGCCTCGCCGCTCGACACGCTGTTCCGCCGCGACGAGGCGCGCGGCGCCGTCGTCTTCTCGCCTGACTTCGCCGAGCATCTCCGGCACGGCGAACCGGCGCAACTGCTCGTCATCGCCGACGCGAGCGAGCCGAACACCGGCAGCATCGTCCAGGCGTACGCCGCCGCCATCGTGCAGCAGTACGAACAGGAGCAGACGGCGCGCGGACGCGCGATCCGCATCGTGCCGGACGTGCGCATGCGGTTCAATCCGACGCGCGCCAGCTCCAACCTGTTCGTGCCGGGGCTGATGGCGTTCATCCTGACGATCATCTCGTCGCTGATGACCGCGATCTCGCTGACGCGCGAGAAAGAGACCGGCACGCTCGAGGCGCTGCTCGTGTCGCCGCTGCGGCCCTGGCAGATCATCGCCGGCAAGGTCGCGCCGTACCTCCTCGTCGGCTTCGTCAGCATGGTCGGCGTCCTGATCGAGGCGCGCCTGGTGTTCGGCGTCCCGCTGCGCGGGAGCCTCGCGCTGCTCCTCCTCGAAGGGCTGCTGTACATCCTCGTCTCGCTCGCGCTCGGCATTCTCATTTCGGCGCGCACCTCCTCGCAGCGCGTCGCGATGATGGGCGCGCTCATCGGGACGATGCTGCCGACGCTGCTGCTGTCGGGCTTCATCTTTCCGATTGAGAGCATGCCGTGGCTGCTGCGGGCGATCTCCTACATCGTGCCGGCGCGCTGGTTCGTGCTCGTTGCGCGCGGCGTGATGCTGAAAGGCGCCGGCCTGACCTATCTTGGCGAGCCGACGCTCGTCCTCCTCGTCATGGCCCTGGTGCTGCTGGCCGCGAGCACGCGCGCGTTCCACGCGCGGCTGGACACCTAGATGCGGCGGATTCTGTTTCTCGCCCGCGCCGAGGTGCTGCACGTGGTGCGCGACCGCGCCACGCTGTTCCAGGTGCTCGTCGTGCCGGTGCTGCAACTGCTGGTGCTCGCCAACGCGGCGACGTTCACGATCCGCAACACGCCGACCTACGTCGTGGATCTCGACCGCTCGTCGGCCTCGCGCGGCCTCGTGAATCGCGTCGCCGCGTCGGGTCATTTCGAGGTCCACGGCGCGTCGGCGTCGCTCGACCTCGCCAACGACGCGCTCCTGCGCGGCGACGTGACGATGGTGCTCGTCATCCCGCGCGACTTCGAGCGCCGGCTCGAACGCGCGCGCTCGGCGTCGATCGAGCTGTCGCTGAACGCGGAGAAGGGATCGGCGGCGGGCATCGTCGAGGCGTATGCGGCCGACATCGTGTCGGCCTACGCGCGGGAACTGTCTCCGCCCTCGGCCGCCGCGCCGCGCGTCGATCTGCAGGCGCGCAACTGGTACAACCAGACGCTCGACTACCGGCATTACATGGTGCCGGGCATCCTCGTCGCGCTGGTGACGCTGATCGGGACGCTCCTGACGGCGCAGAACGTCGCGCGCGAGAAGGAGCTCGGCACGCTCGAGCAGCTCAACGTGACGCCGATGACGCGCGGGCAGTTCATCGCCGCGAAGCTCCTGCCGTTCTGGGTGCTCGGGCTCGTCGATCTCAGCCTCGGTCTCGCTGTCGGCGTGTTCGTCTTCGGCGTCCCGGTGCGCGGGAGCCTGCTGCTGCTGTTCGGATCGGCGGCCGTCTATCTCGTCGTCGCGCTGGCGATCGGCCTCTGGATTTCGACGCTCGTCGAGACGCAGCAGCAGGCGATGTTCGTCACGTTCTTCGTCATGATGATCTACCTGCTGATGAGCGGTCTGTTCACCCCGATCGACAGCATGGTGCCGTGGATGCAGACCGCGTCGCTCCTGAACCCGGTGCGGTACTTCGTCGCCATCTCGCGCGCCATTCTCGTCAAGGGCGCGGGCCTCGGCGACATCGCGCGCCCGCTCCTGGTGCTCGTCGCCTTCGCCGCCGTCACGCTGACCCTGGCCGTCCGGCAGTACTCGAAACGCACGGCCTGACCTCCCCGCCGGCGCCGCGCGCCGGCGCG
>CAZOIK010000216.1:0-3186 GCA_964579765.1 uncultured Bifidobacteriaceae bacterium | reverse complement strand
ATCGGCGTCGTGTTCTCCACGGCGCTGGCCGTCGGCAGCATGATTACGTCGGGCGAGGATTTGATCGACGCGCTGCTCGGCAAGCCGGGCGCGCTGTCGCGGACGGAGATCGTCGTTGGCCTCGCCGCCGCGGCGCTCGTCATCGGGTTCGTCGTCCGCTCGCGCGACGCGCTGGTCGTCGCGCTCGTGTCGCCCGACATCGCCCGCACCGCCGGCGTCAACGTGTCGCGGCTGAATCTGCTGTATCTTCAGATGTTCGCGCTGACCGTCGCGCTCGGCCTGCGGTACCTGGGCGTGCTGCTCATGGGATCGCTCATCATCATCCCGGCAGCCACCGCCAAACGCGTGTCGGCGAACCTCGCGCAGATGCTGATCGTCGCGACCGCGGCCGCCGTGGCGGCGACGCTGGCCGGGTCGGCGGCCGCGTCGTGGCTGCACCGCGAGAGCGGTCCGCTCATCGTCGCGGCGGGGGCCGTGGGGTTCGTCCTGACACTCCTACGTCGTACGGCCGGTGCGCCAGACCATGACAGCGTCGCGAGCGTCTGATCGCCTGTGCGGAGGATGCTCATGTTGCTGCGGCACCGCGTCGTGTTCGTGCTGCTATGGATGATCTCGCTCGCGATGCTGGGCCGGATCCTGTCGGCCGCGCTCCAGCTGCCCCTCGTCAGGTAGGCGCGCTGACGGCGCTCACGCGCGGGTTGCTGAAGCGCTGCCCGCACTGCGGCGTCGGGCGCATCTACACCGGCTGGGCCACTGAGGTGACGTCGTGTTCCGCGTGCGGCCTTGTCTACGAGCCGACCGAAGGCGACACCTGGGCGTTCACGATCGTCGGCGACCGCATTCCCGTCGCGGCCGCCATCATCGTCGTCTACTTCGAGTTGGGATCGCGGCTCGGTCCCGCCGCGCTCGTCGCCGTCATGGCGGCGCTGTGTGTGCTGCTCTTGTGGACGGCACCGAACCGCTGGGGCGTTGGCGTCGCGCTGTTGTACCTGCAACGCACCTGGTGGCGCGACCCGCTGGATAAGACTCTTCCTTAATTGCCCTGATCGACGCTGCGGTTTAGGGTTTGTCACACTTTTGTGACAGCCTGTCGGACTGCAGACGATGTAGTGGAACCGGTACCGCACCTCCGCATAGATCTGCCGCGGGCTGTTGAAGTGCATGCCGCCGAACGTCAGGCTGTTGTCCACGAGCAGGTAGCGGTTCGCGATGTTCAAGGCCGTGACCGCGACTGACACCTTGTCGCCGAACGATCGGCCGGCCGAAAGATCGACCGTCATGTGCCCGGGCAGATGTTCGGGCCCCTCGTCGTCCAGGAAGCCGGAGCCGGAGTAGACGTTCGCGGCGGCGAAGATGCCGTGAGGCAGCGTCGTGTTCACGCCGGCGCTGAACGTGTGCCGTTGATCGTGGTCGAGGTAGAAGTAACCGTCGTCGCCCGAGAAGTCCGTCAGGCCGCCGTTCAATGCGCCGCGTCCCTCGGCGATCTGGTACGGGTACGCGAGGTGGAACTGCGCGCGCGACCACGCCCGCGGCGAGCGCAGCGCGACCTCGGTGCCGCGGATCCGCGCGCCGTCGATCGTGACCGGGAAGAACGCGTTCGAGTTGCCGATCGGGTTGTGATCGAAGTAGTTGGACGCGCGCGTCTCGAAGTGATCGACGTCCGCGCTCCAGCCGCGCAGCGGCACGGTGACGCCCACCTGCTATTCCTCGTCGCGCTCGCCGTGCAGCGGGATGAAGCCCAGGTTCTGCGCCGTCACGAACTCGAGCAACGGGCCCGACGCCGTGAGCAGCGGCGGCGCCTGGTAGAAACGGCCGTAGAAGCCCCGCACGATCCAGTCCGTCGAGGGAATGCGGAGCGTGGCCCCCGCGCGCGGACTGGTCGCGTCCTCCGTGATCAGGCCCGAGAAGTGCGTCTGGCGGACGCCGGCGCTGAGCGTGAGCCAGGACGTCGCGGCCAGTTTGTCCTCCGTGAACACGGCCACCAGGTTGCCCGACGGCCGCTCGCGCTGCGAGAGATCCGGATTGCTGCCGTCGTTGAACGTCAGCGCGAACAGTTGATCGTCCTGCTGATGGAATCCGTAGAAGCCGACCTGCAGGTTGTTTCTCGCGACGTCGGCGCTGAAGGTCGCCTGCGCGCCGCCATAGTGCGATCGGCGCTGGTCTACGGTGACGATCGGATCGTTCGGTCCTCCGTCGAAGTTCGCCGCGTTGAAGTGATAGAACGGCGAGACGGTGAGGAGCATCCCGGATCGGAACGTCCGGACCCACGACGCGTTCACGAACGCATCCGACTCGCGCTCGACGTCGTCGATGCCGGCCGCGGCGTCGGCCGGGGTGTTGGGAATCTGGTAGCTGTCGTGGCGGACCGACGTCACCAGCCGCAGCTGGTTCGCGGGCGTCGCGTTGAAGATCAGCGACGCGAAGCCGCTGGCGCCCGCCTGTCGATCGTGGATGACGTCGGCGACTGGCGTGCCGAGGCCGAGGTCGCTGCGGTTGCCGTTCCCGCTGACGAAGTACGCGAACCGCTGCGTGTGTCCTCCAGCGCTGATCTGGTCGTTGGTCTGGAAGTAGCTGCCCCCGCTGACCACGATCTCCGCGTCGTTGTTCCGCTCGAATCCGCTTCGCGGGACGACGTTGCTCGCGATGTTCGTGTTCGGTACCGGCACTCCGTCGATGAGCCAGCTCACCTGATGTCCCCCGCGCAGATGCAGCTGATCGTGCACGACGTACGCGCCGGGGACGAACGCGGTGATCGCCTCGAGCCCGTTGGTCCGGTCCGCCCCCGGCGTCATCTGAATGTCCTGGCGGCTGACGAGCGTCGTCGGCGTGACGGCCCCCGCGCGCACCTCCGCGGGCGTGGCCGCGACGTTGACGGTCTCTTCAACGCCGGCGAGATCGAGCTGGATGTGCAGTTCAGGGACCGAATCCGATACGACTGTGATTGGCTGTTCGACCGTCGTGAACCCCTGGAGCGTGACGCGAAGCGTGTACTCGCCGATCGGCACGGCGCCAATCTGGAACGAGCCGTCCCCGCCGCTGACGGTCGTCTGCATCCAGTCGGCGGTGCGTGCCCGGAGCGTGACGGTCGCGCCGGGCACGGGACGATGCTGCGGATCGTGCACGACGCCCTTCACCGTCGAGAGAAAGCTTCCGCATAGACGTCTCCTTTGTTGCGAGCCCTGCGGT
>CAZOIK010000215.1:0-4272 GCA_964579765.1 uncultured Bifidobacteriaceae bacterium | reverse complement strand
GAACATGCTGTCGGCCGGCGTGCAGTTGCCCGAGGCGTCCTTCGTGCCGGACGAGTAGTTGCTGCCCTGCATGCCGCTCGTCGCGCCGCTGAAGAACATCAGGCCCTTGAAGCTGTTGCCGCCGTCGCGCGGGACGTAGTTCATCTGCACGCCGCCGCCGGCCATCGAGGCGTCGGCGCCCGACGTGTTGACGGCGACTTCCTGCATGGCGGTGAAGCTCGGCGAGCTGCTGAGCGACTCGCCGAAGCGGATCGTCGTCGCGGCGGAAACGCCGCCGATCGTCTGCCGCTGCTCGGCCGGCTTGCCGCCGTGAATCGAGAGGTCCGTGAAGCTGTCGCCGGCGGTGCCGCCGACGTCCTGCGTGCTGAGCGAGTTGGTGTTCGCCGCGCCGACTGCGCCGCCCGCGCCGAGGATGATGCCCGGCTGCAGCGCCGCGACGTTGATCGCGAGGCGCCCCGTCGGAATCGCGTCCACGACTTCCTTGGTGACGACCTTCTGCACGGCCGCGCTCTGGACGTCCACGAGCGGCGTCTCGCCGGTCACGGTGATCGTCTCGGCGACCGCGCCGACCTTCATCTCCGCGTTGATCGACGCGACGAACGAGCCGGAGAGCTCGAGGCCTTCACGCTTGACCGTGCTGAAGCCGGTCAACGTGAACGTCACCGTGTAGGTGCCCGGAGGCAGCTGAATGATCTGATAGAGGCCCGAGCCGTCAGTGACGGTCGATCGCGTTTTCTCAATCAGCGCGGGACTCGAGACTTCGACCGTGACGCCGGGCAGTACCGCTCCGGACGTGTCTTTGACCACGCCGGTGACCGACGCGAGTGACTGCGCGCTGGCCGCGAACGGCACCAGCACGAGAGACACGAGCGCGAGTAAGACGACCCTCAGGACTCCACGCATGCCTGACTCCCTTC
The DNA here is from genome assembly GCA_964579765.1 of uncultured Bifidobacteriaceae bacterium. Lineage (GTDB taxonomy): Bacteria > Acidobacteriota > Vicinamibacteria > Vicinamibacterales > CAVVIG01 > DATNBT01. Next base: position 3,355 of record CAZOIK010000215.1, on the reverse strand, counting down.
CTGTGAATTACTCGTGACAGCGGAAATGCAGCGCTGTTAATAACGCCGCACTTATGGCGAGTCAAGGCAATTCACAGGTGGTTTCGTCGCTCTTCACGCGCGTCCAATAGATTGGACGCGACTGTCGCGAAGAAACCCGGAAAGCTACCTGATTCCTGTTACGTCGCGTGATGGATCTGACATGGCAGCCTCGACATCGCTCCCTCCGGAGCCCATGCCGTCGGGGAGCGCGATCGAGGATCGCTTCGATCCGGCGGATCCGGCTTCGCTCGATCTTGAACATGCATGGTCCACGGCCACGTGGCGGCGATCGCGGATGCGCGAACGACGTGCAGCACTCGAACTGATCGACGGTACGCTCGAGGCACGCGCGATCGGTGTCTTCACGGAACCTCCGGTGCAACCGGCGCGTCTACGAGGGAGAACAAGGGGGGCCGGGAACACGGCATGCAGCGAGTCGTCAGCATCAACCTGAACGGCAACGCCTATCAGCTCGAGGAGAACGGCTACAACGCGCTGTTCGCGTACCTCGACGCCGTGGACGCGCAGCTCACCGACGATCCCGAACGGCCGCAGAAGCTGGCCGACCTCGAGCGCCGCGCGGCGGAAAAATGCGACGCGTGCCTCGGGCCCCACAAGACGGTCGTCACGGCCGCCGACGTCGATCGCCTCGTGCTCGAGCTCGGCCCGGTCCCCGGCGCGCCGGCGTCCGAACCGGCCGCGTCGTCGGCCGGGCCCTCGTCGTCGTCGTCGTCGTCCTCGTCGTCGTCGGGACCGTCCCGCTTCGCGCACCGGCGTCTGTATCAGATTCGCGAAGGCGCGATGATCAGCGGCGTCTGCGTCGGGCTGTCGGAGTTCCTGCGCATCGACGTCACGCTGATTCGCATCCTGTTCGTCGTGTTCGCGCTCGCCAGCGCCGGCTGGGGCCTGCTCGTCTACGGCGTGCTGATGTTCGTGGTGCCGCACGTCAACACGCGCGCCGACGCGGCAGAGGGCGTCCCCGGCGCGATGCCGCCGCACCACTGGCCGTGGGACGGCGGCTGGCCCTGGGACACATACGGCTGGCCCTGGGATCAGCCGACGCCGGCGCAGCAGGCGAACCGCGAGGCGCGCGACGCACGGCAGCAGACTCTCGATGGACGCCCGCCGGCCGTCGATGCGCGTCAGCAGGCCCGCGACGCACGCCAGCGGGCGCGCGACGCGCGGCGTGCGTGGCGCGCGCAGGAACGCGCCGCGCGGCACGCGTACTACGGCCACGGCGGATCCTGGGGGTTCTTCGGCGTCCTGTTCTCGCTGATGTTCGTCTTCTTCTGGATTTCAGTCTTGACGCGCGGGCGCTTCTTCTACGGCTGGCCGTTCTTCTGGGGCTTCCCTCACTGGATCGGCATCGTGATGTTCTTCGTGATCCTCCGGCTCGTCTTCATGCCGTTCCGCGCCGCGCGCTGGTACGGCTACGGCCCGTACGGACCCTCCGGGCCGTACCCCCATCCGCACTACGCGTGGATCTCGATGTGGAACACGCTGGCGTGGCTGGTGCTGCTGGCGTTCGGCATCTGGTTCGCGTATCAGTACATCCCCGACGTGCACGACTTCATCCGCAGCTTCCAGACGTCGTGGACCCCCGGCGGCTTACACGTCTGACGTAGAATCGGGCATTCGAAAGGGTGCCCGACATGACTGAACCCGTCGATCTCGATCGCCGCGACCTCCTCAAGCGCGCCGCCGCGCTCGCCACCGTCACTGCAGGCGCCGCGCTCACCGGCAGCCGCGACGCGGGCGCGCAGCAGAGCGCCGCCGCGCCGGCCGACACGCTCCGTTTCTTCCCGGCGGGCTTCACGCGCGACACGGTCAAGACCTCGGGCGCCACGATCAACGTCGTCCGCGGCGGCGACGGCCCGCCGCTGCTGCTCGTCCACGGTGCTCCGCAGTCGCACGTGTCGTGGACCAAGGTCGCGCCTGACCTGGCGAAGGATCACACGCTCGTCATGCCGGACCTGCGCGGCTACGGCGACAGCAGCAAGCCCGAGGACGGCGTCAACCACGCCAACTACTCGAAGCGCGCGATGGCGCTCGATCTGATCGAGGTGATGAAGCACTACGGCTACGACCGGTTCGCGATGGTCGGCCACGATCGCGGCGGCCGCGTCGGCCAGCGCCTCGCGCTCGATCATCCCGGCGCGCTCACGCACCTCGCCGTCCTCGACATCGTCCCGACCTATTACCTCTACACGCACGTGACGATCGAGTTCGTGCAGGCGTACTTCCACTGGTTCAACTATCTGCGCCGCGCGCCGGGGCCGGAGAACGACCTGCTCAAGCAGAACGAGGCGTTCAAGGCGCGCGCGACCGATCCGATTCAGGTCGAATGGCTGCGCACCGCGTCCACGCCCGAGAACATCCACGCGATGTGCGAAGACTACCGCGCCGGCGCGTCGATCGATCTGGAGCACGATCGCGCGGACATCGACAAGAAGATCACGTGTCCGCTCGTCACGCTCTGGGGCGAGAAGGGCGCGATGGGCCGCATCTACGACGTGCTGGCGATCTGGAAGGAGCGCGGCACGAAAGTGACCGGCAAAGGCCTGCCCGGCGGCCACAACCTGATGATCGACGTCCCGGATCAGCTGATCGCCGAAGTGCGCGCGATGCTCAAGACCGCGTGACGATGCACAACACGGAGTTGGAAGAGCCAATCGGCCTGCGGCGCCGGCAGATGGCCGATCCACCCGCACATCGGTCGTGGAGCGCCGGCAGAGCCGCGTGCGGCGCCGGCAGATGGCCAATCCGCCCGCACATCGGTCGTGGAGCGCCGGCAGAGCCGCGTGCGGCGTCGCCAGGCGGCCGATCCGCGCGAACAACGAGCGTGACGGTGCACAAGTATCGCGTGGGGCGCGAACACGGACCGTGACGCGCTGACTCTCACTTGATCACGTTCAAAGTGACGTCGATCTTGGCCGTTTCTCCGCTCGCCTTCTCCGTCGCAGTCGTCAGCGGCGCGGTCTGACCGTCCTTCAACACGAGCGTCTCGTTCGTCAGGCGGAACGAACGGATCTGCGGCGGCACACCGATTGACGCCTGCGCCTTTTGAGCGTCCGCCGAAATCGACGAGTCCTCGAGCGACACGTCGAGCCTGAAGCGCCCGTCCTCGAGCGTCTGCGCTCCACAGTCGATGTTCGTGCCCACCTCTTTATAGAGGACGGTCGATTTGTTCTCCGGTCCTGACGTGATGATCGGCACCTGCCATCCCATGCGCAGGCTGGTGCGCGGCTCGTTGGCGCGCACGGTCATCGTGTACGGGTCGCTGCTGATCTTCTTCTCGCCCTGGTAGCGCGAGACGACGAACTGCACCTTGAGC
>CAZOIK010000214.1:0-12220 GCA_964579765.1 uncultured Bifidobacteriaceae bacterium | reverse complement strand
GGGCGTGCCCGTCGTGTCGATTCTCGTCGCGGCCGTCGTCGGCACGCTGGCATTCGGGCCGTTCAAGAGCTGGAACGCGCTCGTCAGCGTCGTCACGGCGGCGACGGCGATCATGTATGGTTTCGCGCCGCTCTCGCTGGCGGCGTTGCACAGGGTGGACGGCCACCGCCCGCGTTCGTATCGCGTCCCTCTGCCGAGAATCCTGCTGCCCACGGCGTTCGTCTCGGCGAACCTGATCATGTATTGGGGCGGGTTCGACACGACGTGGAAGCTCGCCGTCGCGATGGCGGTCGGCCTCGTCTTGTTCGCGATCGGAGCCTGGGTTGGACGGACCGCCGCGCAGCGGACGCTCAAGAACGCAATCTGGATGGGACCGTGGCTCGGGGGCCACGTCGTCATCGGCTGGCTCGGCCGCTACGGCGGCGGACACAACCTCCTGCCGAATTGGATCGACATCGCCGTCGTGGCGATATTCGCTCTTGCGATTTTCTACTGGGCAATCGCGCTCACGCTCAGCCCGCAGGACGCCGCGCGAGAAGTGGCCAAGGACGCGCGCCAGCTCGACTACGACACGGGCGAGGCCTGACGCACGGTCTGCCTCAGACGATACGCCGTCTCGTTCGAGCAGACGACGACGTTCCCGGTCGAATCGAACGCGACGCCGATCAGGCCGGGCCCGGCGAGCACGAGTTCGGGCGTCGCGGATGGGCGCACGCGGTAGAGGCCGCTCGCGCCGGCGAGCGCTTCCACGACGAACGCGTCGCCGTGGCCGTCGAACGCGACGCCCTGCGGCCTGCCGAACCGCACGTCGAGCGTCGTGACCGAGCCGTCGGGCGCCACCTGATAGACAGGGTCGTAGGTTGACAGCGTGGGCCCGGTCACCCAGACCGCGCCGTCGGGGGCAATCGCGAGGTGAAACGCCGCCACGCTGGAGGGCAGCGTCGCGAACGCCTCGGCCTTACCCGATTCGTCCACCCTGAAGATCGTGCCCGAGCGATCGCCGACAAACAGCGTCCCATCGGCCGCGAACGCCAGACCGCACGCAATGCCGAGGTCGGTGGCGAAGGGCTCGAACGAGCCATCCGGCGCGACGCGATACACGGTTCCCTCGAACCGGCTGGAGACATAGAGCCGTCCGGCGCGATCCATCGCCATCGACGTCGCGTTGACGATGCCCGACGAGAACGTCTCGCGCGTCCCGTTCGGCCTGACCTTGAAAATCGACACGGGCACCTGCTGCCCGCGCGTGCCGCTGTAAGTGACGTAAAGATTGCCCTCGCGATCGAACACCGGGTTGTCCACCTGGTGAAGGCCGGTCGCGAACTGGGCCGCGATCTCGACGAACCGGGTCTCCCCCGTCACGCCCTCAATGCGAATCGGGGTCAGGCCACCGTCGAGCCCGCTTGGTACAATCACGCCGAGCGCAGACGACGACGCGTGGACGACCCGTGCCGCCACACCGCCGATCTGAACCTCCGGCAGGGCCGGCTGGTCCACAGGAAACCCGGAGCCTTCGATGGCGAGGCGGCCGCCTTCGATCGCCCACATGGGGCGGACGGCGGTGACGCGGGAGGACATTCGCTATGTGTCTTCGAGTTCGACGTTCCAGTAGAGGTAGTCGCGCCAGCTCTCGGGTGCATGACGCAGGCCGACCGTAATGCGCACCGCAGGCGCCGAATCAGGCCGCTTCGGCGCCTTGAGCAGGTGCATGCCGGCCTCGGTCGGCGTCCGGCCGCCCTTGCGACGGTTGCACGTGACACAGCACGTGACGATGTTTTCCCAGTCCTTCCGGCCGCCCTGGGCAACCGGCACCACGTGATCGAAGGTCAGTTCGGCCGTGGCAAACCCTTCGCCGCAGTACTGGCAACGATGGTCGTCACGCGCATAGATGTTTGCGCGCGAAAAAGGGACGTAGTCGAACCGCCGCTTTATTTTGATATAGCGCAGCAGGCGAATGACCGAGGGCAGCTTGAAACTGAACGAAACGGCCCGCACCTCCCGGTCGTACACGGAGATGACCTCGACCTTGCCCTGGCACCAAAGCGTGACCGCTTTCTGCCAATGGACGATCTTGAGAGGCTCGTACGACGCGTTGAGAAGCAGCGTCTGCTCCACAGTGGGACCTGCGCTGGATTTTGCACGACGAAGTGCCGCAGTGTCAACGCTTACAGGGACTATGGCGCGCCGTCGTTCAGGCCGATAGGCACGGGAGGACGATGGAAGTTCTGAGAAACCGGCATGTCCTGGCGGGCGTCGGCGCCGTGGCCGTCGCGGTGGTGACATCGGCGTGCGCGTCGAGCGGCACCCCTAAACCTCGTCCATTCCCACTGCCGTCCGGCTCCGCCACAACCGCACCCGCGACGCCGACGCCCGGCGCCGCCGCCCAGCCTCCGTCGCCCACGCCACCCGGCGGCGTCACACCGAGCGAGCCGACGCTCGTCGAGACGGCGCTCAGCTTCCGCGGTACACCGTACCGGAACGGCGGGAGCGATCCGAGCGGATTCGACTGCAGCGGGTTCACGCAGTGGGTGTTCGCGCGATACGGCGTGTCGCTGCCGCGCGAAGTCCACGACCAGTTCGAGGTGGGCAGGAAGATCAAACTCGACGATCTGCAGCCGGGCGATCTCGTGTTCTTCCACACCGTCGCGCGGGGCGCTTCGCACGTCGGCATCGTCGTCGCGGGTGACGAATTCGTGCACGCGCCGAGCTCGCGCGGCGTCGTGCGCGTCGAGCACCTCAGCTCGAGCTACTGGTCACGCCGATTTGTCGGCGGTCGGCGGATTCAAGCGGACCTGGCGGTGGCGAGACGGCGCCCATCCGGCGGAGAATCAACTGTTGCCGCCGCAGCAGCCTCGCGGTCGGGTGCGCCGGGTTCAAGAGCCTCGGATTGACGATTGCGCCCGCCAGCAGCGCCGCCTGCGCGGCCGACAGCGCCGACGCGGGCTGGTGAAAGTACGTCTGCGCGGCGGCTTCCGCGCCGTACACGCCGTCGCCCCACTCGATGACGTTCAGATAGAGCTCCAGGATCCGCGCCTTCTTCAACTCGGCTTCCAGCCGGCGCGCGATGATGAGCTCGCGCAGCTTCCGCAGCGGGTTCTTCGACGGTGACAGATACAGGTTCTTCGCCAGCTGCTGCGTGATCGTGCTCGCGCCTCGGCTGAACCGTCCCCGCGCCCAGTCCACCTCGATCGACTCCTGCAGCTGCTCGAAATCGATCCCTTCGTGCTGGAAGAACGCGTCGTCTTCGGCGACGAGCACGGCCCGCTTCAACTCCGGCGAGATGTGCGTGTAGCTGACCCAGCGCTGCACGTGCCGTGGACGCTCGCCTTTCGCGCGCGCTTCTTCCACCCGGAGCTGCATGAACGCCGTCGTGGTGGGATTGCCGTTCACGAGCGGCCGCACGTCGGGCACGGTCAGGTACGCGTAGACGAGGACGCCGAAGCCGACCGCTCCGGCGCTCGCGACGGCGTGAAGGACGCGCTTAGCCACCGACGACGATCTTGAGCCGTTCGCCCGGGAGCGGCTGGTCGTTGACCGGATGCCCGTTCATGATGGCGAGCGTCGTCGCTTTGACGGTGCCCGTGCTTTCGTGTTCGGCGATGCTCTGCCACGTGTCACCCTGCCGGGCCGTGTAGAGCTGGATGCGATTGGGCTGGAGCCGTTCGGCGTCGGCCGGCGAGAGGCCGCGGAACGATCGCAGGCTCTTCGTGAAGACCGGCTCCTCGCCGGGATAGACGTCGATCGGCGAGATGCCGGCGACGAGATACACGTCGCGGTCGGTGCGCACGTGCAGCGCGCGGATCTGCACGCGTCCGAGATCGCGCATGACGCCGACATATGTGCCGAGATACGCCGTCAGGCCGTTGATGGTCGTCTGTGCGCCTTCGACCTGGCGGAAGCCGGCATTCTGCATCGAGACGATCGCGACGTCCTCGATCGTGCGCCCCTGCGCGCGGCGGATCGGCTCGAGCACGACGACCGATCGCCCGCCCGGCTCCTTCGCGACCACTTCCACCTGGCCGTTCTCGATGGTCCAACCAGCGGGAAAATCGACCGCAATGCGCAGCCCTTTGTGAAAGAAGCTGCTGCCTCGCACGATCCCCTGATCGGGGTTGTCGCCCCAGACGATGCCGGCGATGTGCTTCAGGTAGCCGTCCTTGTCGGTGGTGAACTTTGGAGCAGTCCCCTCCGCTTCACGAACGGCGACCTGCACGCGCTCGACGCGATCAGAGGGCTGCGGGTGAGTCTGCAGCCAGTTCGGCACGCCTTTGCTGTCGCTCGTCTCGTCGATGCGGCCGAGCGTCGTCAGCATGCGCGGCACGCCGTCCGGATCCCATCCGGCGCGAGACGCGTAGCGCACGCCCAACTGATCCGCCTGCGCCTCGTCGTCACGGCTGTTCTTGAGAAGCAGCAGCCCGAGGCCGGTGCCGCCGCCTTCGGCGATGGCCGCGCCGCCGGGCGCGAAAATCGCCGTCGCGAGCAGGCCGACCTGCGACAGCGTCGATTTGGAGTACTGCTGCGCCGCGTGACGTGCCGTCACGTGGCCGATCTCGTGCCCGAGCACGCCGGCCAACTGCGACTCGTCGTCGAGGAACGGCAGGATGCCCCGCGTTATATAGATGTAGCCGCCCGGCAGCGCGAACGCGTTGACGGCGGGGACGTCGGCCACGGTGAAGTGCCAGGGAAGGTTCGGCCGCTCGGACACCATGGTGAGCTTCAAGCCGACGCTCGTGACGTACTCCTGCAGCGCGCGATCGTCGTACGAGCCCATTTCCTTGCGAACCTGGGCGTCGTTCTCCTGGCCGAGCGCGATCTCTTTCTCTTCGCTCATGAAGGAGAGCTGACGCTCTCCTGTGGCCGGATTCGTCGCGCACGCAGCCGCCAGCAAGGCGACGATCGTGGCGACGCGAAGCTCACGCATTGACGCGCTGTCTCGCGAGCGCGTTCTGCAACGCTCCGAGCAGCAGCACGACCAGCCTCGGCGCCGAGCTGTTGCCCATGAGGCCGACGCGCCAGATCTTTCCGGCCAGCGGACCGAGACCGCCGCCGATCTCGATGCTGTACTCCTCGAGCAGCGTCTTGCGAACAGCCCCGTCGTCCACGCCTTCGGGGATCTTCACGGTGCTGAGACTGTGCAGGCGATCGCTGTCCGGCGGGAGCAGCGACAAGCCGATGCGCGACAGCCCCTCGACGAACAGCTTCTGATTCCGCTCGTGCCGCGCCCAGCGGGCGTCCAGGCCTTCTTCTTCGACCATCGTCAGCGCTTCGTAGAGGGCGCAGACGAGCGCCGACGACATGGTGTGGTGATACTTTCGGCCGATCCAGTAGTCTTTGAGCAGGTTCAGGTCGAAGTAGAAGCTCGGACACTTCACGGCCTTCTCGAGCGCGCGCGGCGCGAAGACGATCGGCGCGAGGCCGGAAGGCGCGCCGAGCCCCTTCTGCGTGCAGCTGTAGCAGACGTCCACGCCCCAGGCGCCAATCTCGAGCGGCACCGCGCCGAACGACGTCACCGCATCGACGATCGTGAGGGCACCGTGCTTCTGTGCGATCGCGGCGAGTTCCTTGACCGGATTGCGCACGCCGGTGGACGTCTCGCCGTGCACCATTGCGACCACGTCCGCGGGCGTCGAGGCGAGCGACTTTTCGAGCGTTGCCGGATCGACGGCTCTGCCCCACTCACTGGTCACGCGCGTGACCGTCGCGCCGTAGCGCTCGCACATCTGCGCGAGTCGATCCCCGAAGTACCCGTTGATCAAGACCGTCACGCGCGACCCCTGTTTCACCGTGTTCGCGACGGCGGTTTCCATCCCCGACGTGCCGGTGCCCGACACCGCGAAAGCGAACGAGCCCTCCGGCGCCCGGAACAGCCGCGTCAGCTTCGCGCGGACGTCGTCGAGCATCGCGACCATCAGCGGATCGAGATGACCGACAGTCGGCGCGGACATCGCGCGCATGACGCGCGGCGAGGTCATCGACGGTCCAGGACCGAGCAGAATGCGATCGGATTCGGGCAGCAGGCTTTTCATACGAGCGCGACCTCCTCGAACGACACGAGCGCGTCGCGCAGCACGGCGATCGTCGCGTCGGAGACGGGCGCGAGCGGCAGCCGTGGAACGCCGACATCGCACCCGACAAGTTTGAGAGCGGCTTTCAGTCCCCCGATGCCATGCATCGAGCCGACAAGCTTCGCGATGGGCACCAGACGGCGCTGCAGCGCGCCGGCCTCGGCGTGATGTCCAGTTCGCGTCAACTCGAACAGCCGCACGCAGGCATCCGGCAGCACGCAGCTCAGCGCCAGGATGCCGCCACGTGCGCCGACGCCGAGCGCGGAATAGAACGTCGCCGCCGATCCCGCGAGCACGCTGAAGTCGTCTGGCGTTCCGTTCACGAACTCGGTGATCTGCGCGATGTCTCCGCCTGACTCCTTCACGCCGACGATGTTGCGATGCGCGGAGAGCGCCGACACGGCGGCCGGCAGCAGGTTGACACCGGTGACCCCGGTGAAGTTGTAGAGAAGCACAGGCACCGTCGATGCGTCGGCCACCGCGGTGTAGTGGCGCACGAAGACGTCGGTGTTCATCTGCGATTTGTAGAATCCCGGCGTGCGCACCAGCACGGCGTCGGCGCCGAGCGCCGCGGCGCGGCGCGGCGGACCGCCTGAATCGTCGCCGCTGTCGATTCACGCCCTGCGCCGACGACGAACGGGCGTGCTGACGGCCACGCCTCGCGCGCGGCCGTGACGGCGCGATCGGATTCGTCTTCGTCGAGCAGCACGGCCTCGCCGGTCGTCCCGAGCACCACGAGTCCGGCCAGGGGCGTGGCGGCCCAACGCGCGCACGCGGATCGGAGCCTCGCCTCGTCGAGCTGGCCGCTACGATCGAACGGTGTCGGAATCGGAGCGAAGACGCCGCGCAGATCCATCCGTGCCATTGTAGACCGGCGTGATGCCGGCGTGCTGCACGACCAGGTTCAGGCCGAGCACGAGCAGGAACATCGCGGCCGCGGGACTGAGCAGCCACGGAAAATCGGTGAGCGCGCGCAGACTGGACGCCTCGTGCAGCATCGTGCCCCAGCTCGCCACGGGATCCGGAAAGCCCAGGCCAACGTACGACAGCGTCGCTTCGGCGATGATGAACGCCGGAACGAGCATGGTGATCTCGACGCCGACGAACCCCGCCGCCGCCGGCAGCAGATGACGAACCAGCAGCCGCAGATGTCCGGCGCCGAGTGACGACGCGGCGACGGCGTAGTCGCGCTGTTTTTCCGAGCGCACGATGCCGCGGATGCCTCTCGCCAGAAACGGCGCGGCGACCACCGCGAAGATGCCGGCGAGCAGCGCGAACACCTCGAGCGGCGGCAGCACGAGCTTGAGCGCGGACCGGAGCGCGAGCGCGACGTACATTGCCGGCAGGACGACGATGAAGTCCGACGCGCGCATCAACAGATCGTCCACGGCGCCGCCCGCGTAGCCAGCAAGGCCGCCGACGAATGCGCCGAGAATCAGCGCTCCCGCCGCTGCCACGACTGCGAGGGCAATCGACAGGCGGCCGCCGTACGCGAGCCGCGAGAACACGTCGCGGCCGAAGCTGTCCGCGCCGAGCAGCAGCAGCGGCATGCGGCTGTCGTCTGACGACGAGACGAGGCGGCCGCCGGCGAACCACCGCAGCGGAACAGCCGCGCCGCGGTCCTGCTCGTACTGCTGCTCCAGTTGATTGGTCAGCGTCCATCGATAGATGAACGGCGCCCGCCAGTGCCCGGCGGCGTCCACGATATGCGGCACCGTCGGAGGCGCGTCGAGGAACCCGCGAAACTGGCGGTCCTCGGGGTACGGCGCGACAACCGGCGCGCCGAGCGCCGTCACCGCAATCACGACGAGCAGCGACAGTCCGAGCGCGCGCATGTCAGTCGGCGGCGGTGCGCGGATCGAGAACCGCCAGCGCGGCATCCGACATCAGCGTGCCGATCGCCAGAAAGACGGACCCCGCGGCCGCGCAGCCCGCGACCAGGTAGATGTCCCGCGCGCGGAGCGCGCCGAGCATCAACTGGCCAAGGCCGGGCCACGCCGTGATCGTCTCGACGGCGAACGATCCGCTGAGCAGCGTGCCGACGACGAGGCCGTAGATGGAGGCAATCGGTCGGAGCGAATTCTTGAACGCGTCGCGCCAGATGACCCTGGAGAGCGGCACGCCGCGGCTGTAGGTCGCGAGCACGTACGGCTGCCCGATGGCCTCGCTCATCGCCTGCGACTGCAGCCGCTCGAACATGGCGGCCAGCGGCAGCGCGAGCGCCGCGACCGGCACGACCATGTGGCGCAGCAGGTCGCCGCCGCCGCTCGACGTCATCCCGCCGACCGGCAGCCATCCCGTCTTCGCTGCGGCGAATACGAGGAACAACGACGTCAGCAGCGGCGGCATCGACAGCAGGATCAGCGAGACGGCGCGAATGGCGGCGGGCACAATGCCATGCCGCCGCGTGCCGGTCACGACGCCGAGCGGCAGTCCGACGAGCGTCGCGACCGCGAGCGCCGTGAGCGCGAGGATGCCGGTGTTCAGCGCGCGTCCGGGAATCAGCTCCGAGACCGGGCGGTCGTACTGCATCGATCGGCCGAAGTCGAGGTGCACGGCGCGAACGAGCCAGTCGCGATATTGCTCGCTGAACGTCCGGTTCAGTCCATATCGCGCGCGTGCGGCTTCGACGACCTCGCGCCGGGCGCCGATACCGACGGTCTCGGTCACGAAGTCGCCGGGCGCCACGCGCGCCAGGAGCAGCGACGCGGACGACACCGCGAACACGAGCACGACAGCGAACGCAAGCCGGCGCGCGATGTAGCCGAGCATCAGTGCGCCACCGTCAGCGTGTCGGGCGACCACAGGAGCTGAGGGCGCGCCACATCGGGCACGACATTGCCGAGTCGCGTAGAGCTGGCGACGAACACGCGGGGCGCCACGAAATACACCATCGGCTGATGCTCGATGAATAGCTGCTGCACGCGGTCGAACGACCGCTTGCGCTCCGAGTAATCCTGCGACGTAGACACAGCGCGCATCAACGCGTCAACCTGACGTTCCCACTCCGTCGCCGGCGTGCGCTGGCCCGGATTCCAGAAATGGGACGGTCCGGAGCTCAGCCAGAAGTCCGCGCTGTCAGCCGGATCGGTGTCGCTGAGAAAGACATTCAAGTACACAGCGTCGTACTTGCCTGAATAGATTTGCTGAACGACGGCGTTGCCCTCCAGCCCTGCGACGTCAACGGCGATGCCGATCTTCTTCAGCTCGTCGCGAATCACCGATATCGCGCGCTCGAAGGCCGGCCGCCCCTTCTGCGTCAGAATCGTAAATCGCGCGGGCGTGCCCGACGCGTCACGCAGAACGCCGTCGCCCTTGCGGTCCGACAGTCCGATCGACGCGAGGAGTTGTTTCGCCTGTTCGGGGTCGTGCGGAATCGGCGACGTCTCCCGCCAGTACCAGCGCTTGTTTGCGGGCGACACGGGACCGAACACCGGGACGCCCGCGCCAAGAAACACCGTATCCGCGAACAGCTGGCGATCGACGGCCAGGGAAATGGCGCGACGCAGCTCGTCGCGCTGAATCCACGCTGCCCGCGGGTCGCCGGCAAATGCGCCGGGCCTGAGGTTGAACGACAGCCAGTCTGGAGACAAGTCGGGACCGAGGTCGTACAGCCGCAGCTTGCCGGCGTCGGCACCGCGTTTGAGCTCCGCGTAATCTTCGACGGGCATCTGGCTGGCCGTCGCGTCGATCTCGCCCGACTCCAGCCTCAGCAACTCCGTGCTCTGATCGGGGACGACGTCGAGCGTGATGCGATCGAGATATGGCAGCGGCGCGCCGTTCGCGTCGGTGCGCCAGTAGTTCGGATTGCGGTCGAACACCAGGCGCTGCCCGGCCTCAGACTCGCGCAGCACGAACGGGCCGAGCCCCGCCAGATCCGACGGAGGCGTCGATAGTCCCCACGCCGTCTTCAGCGAGCCGTTCGCGAGCGCGGCTTCGAGCTTATGCTTCGGCAGGATCACGAGGTTGTCGAGCAGACGGAGCCCAGGACCGAACGGCGCCGGAAATGTCACCGTGACTGTACGCGGATCGACGGCGGCCACTTTGAGTCGCTTGCCGTCGATCTCCAGGGAGTCGGCCAGGCCCGCCGCATAGCTCGCCGCGAACGAGAACACGACGTCGTCAGCGGTAAACGGATGGCCGTCTGAGAAGCGTACGTTGGCGCGCAGCTTCAACGTGTAGGTCAGCCCGTCGGCCGATCGTGTCCAGCTTTCCGCCAGCCACGGTTCCACGTCGTCGCTGCTTCGATTGATGCGAATGAGCCCCGCATGCATCAGGAGCGCCACGAGGTCCGTTGTCCCCTCGCGGACCGTCGTCAGCCGGGTGAAGTTGCGCGGTTCGGTCCTGACTGACACGACCAGCGCTCCGCCCCGCGGCGTGCCGGATCCCTCACGTGTACCGGCGTTTTCGGAGGTCGAACGACAGGCCGGTGCGACGACGGCGAGCGCCGCGAGAAACAGACGCAGTGCCCGCGCATGTCTGGTCAAAAGCTGACCCGTCGGCCAACAAACTGGCCGATCAGAATTGTGTGCAAGCAATGAGCGTCCAGCGATTTTGCACGCAAATCCTGCCTCATGGGTGACTTGCGCAGGCGACCTTGGCCAGATTCTTGGCCGTCCTCGTCGGCACGGAAGCGCCCGCAGCTCGAGTGTGCTCGCTGAGCAACTCACAGTACCACAGAGACTTGCCCGTCAGGGACGGATGTCCTCGCGCTGCACGCGAATTTTGGCGGCCGCATTGCGCTTGTCTCGCGGCATCCGAGGGGGAATGGCAATGCCTGAGAACACGCCCGATCAGATGTCAGCACCGGCGCCCGAGCCTCGAGTCGGCCGGAGCGTCTCGCTCGATCACGCCGCCGAGATGCTCGGGGTCTCGCGCAGGACGATCTACAACCGGATTCGCGAAGGGCGGCTGTTGACGATCCGAACGCTCGGCGGATCGCAGCGCGTCCTGCTCGATTCGGTGCAGAGCGACTCGCAGTCCGCGCGGCCGTGCGGCGTCAGCCGGGGCAGCGCGGGCTTCTAAACGGCGACGCAGTCCACTGGAGCGACCATGCGGCTCACCCACCTTTCAGGAACTCTGGTTCGCACGACGATGGCGGCCCTCGCGGCCGGCGCGCTCGCGATGCCGGCATACGCCCAGCACCGCGCGCGGCTCAGCGCCGATCTCGCCGACCATCTCGTGAACGGATCGGCGCCTGTCGAAGTAATCATCGACGGCGCCGCGGCGGCGAATCGCCTGGCTGCGAAGTACAACCTGAAGATCACACGCCGGCTGCACAACGGCGGCGTCGTGCTGGCCAATCCCGGTCAGCTCTCCGCGCTGCAGAACGACGTGGACGTCCAGCATCTGTCGGGCAACATCCGCTACACGTCGTCCTCGATCGTCGATCCCATCGACGCAGGCGTCGGCGCGGATCAGGTTTGGGCGGGCGCTCCCCCGCGTCCCGCGCTCTCAGGGTACGGCGTCACCGTGGCGGTGATCGATTCCGGCATCGACCCGAGACACCACGCGCTGCAGGGGCGCGTGCTCGCGACGGTCGATTTCACGGGCGGGGACGGCTCCGACGGGTTCGGCCATGGCACACACGTAGCGGCGATCATCGCCGGCGCCGCTGGACAGCTGCCCGAGACGTCGTTGTACCGGGGCGTGGCATTCGGAGCTTCGCTGATCAATCTACGCGTGCTCGGCAACGACGGATCCGGGAGCGCCGCGGACGTCATCGAGGCGATCGACTGGGCGATCGACCACAAGGCCGCCTACAACATCCGAATCATCAATCTGTCGCTCGGCGGGCCGGTGCTGCAGCCGTACGCCGATGATCCCGTGTGCGCAGCCGTGGAGCGCGCCGTGCGGGCCGGGCTCCTCGTCGTCGCGGCGGCGGGCAATCGCGGGCAGGGGCCGGACGGCAAGACGGCGCTCGGAACGATCACGTCTCCGGGAAACTCGCCGTATGCGCTCACTGTCGGCGCCCTCGACACGAAGGGCACTGCCGACCGCAGCGACGATCAGGTGGCGACGTTCAGCTCGGCGGGGCCGACGCCGTTCGATGGGCTGCTCAAGCCCGATCTTGTGGCGCCGGGGCGGCGGATCACGTCGGCTGAAGCCGCGGGCAGCCTGCTGTCCGCGAACTTCCAGGGACAGCACGTCGCGGG
>CAZOIK010000213.1:0-9966 GCA_964579765.1 uncultured Bifidobacteriaceae bacterium | reverse complement strand
GCTGCGCCTGGTGCTCGACCAGGGCTACTGGCCCTCGTCCGGACTCACCGCGCCGGACGACGACGCGCTGCGCCGGGACGTCGAGCTCGCCAAGGCGATGGGCTTCAACGGCGTGCGCAAGCACCAGAAGCTCGAAGACCCCCGGTATCTCTACTGGGCCGATCGCCTCGGGCTGCTCGTGTGGGAGGAGATGCCGAGCGCGTACCGGTTCAGCGAGAAGTCCGTACAGCGCGTCGCGCGCGAGTGGACGGCGGCCATCGAACGTGACTACAGCCACCCGTGCATCATCGCGTGGGTGCCCATCAACGAGTCGTGGGGCGTACCGAATCTGCCGATGAACCCGACCGAGCGCCACTACGTCCGCGGCCTCTACCACCTGACGAAGACGCTCGACCCGACCCGCCCCGTGATCGGCAACGACGGCTGGGAGGCGGTCGCGACCGACGTCATCGGCATCCACGACTACGACAGCGACCCCGAGCGCATCCACGGCCGCTATTCGACCGAGAGCGTGCTGCCGCGGCTCTTCAAGCGCGAGCGCCCGGGCGGCCGCCTGCTCGTGCTCGAACCGGATCGCGCGACCGACCTGCCCATCGTGCTCAGCGAGTTCGGCGGCATCGCGCTGTCGAAAGAGGCGCCCGGCACCTGGGGTTACTCGCGCGCCGAGTCCGGCGAGATCCTGGCGATGCGGTACTCGCGGCTCATGTCCACGGTGCACTCGCTGAACATCCTCGCGGGCTTCTGCTACACGCAGTTCGCCGACACGTACCAGGAGGCGAACGGGCTGCTGTACGAGGATCGGCAGCCCAAGTTTCCGATCGAGCAGATCGTGCGCGCGACCAGGGGCGCGCCCTCCGGGACGACCGATGCGCCGACCGAAGCCGCGCCGATGCTGCAGCGCGCGGCCACCGACAGCGTCGCGCCGGGCCCCGCGCCCGTGCCGACGTCGGTCTCGGAGCTGCCGGAGTAACCCGATGTACACGCGCATGCTGACGAAGCCGGACGGACGCGCGCTGCGGCTGTATTCACGCCGGCCGATCTCGGACGCGATCGCAAGCCCGCCGTGCGCGCCGACGGGCGCGCCCGCCAATTCGCACATGCGCTGGCATCCGCTGCGCGCCGAGTGGGTCGCGTACGCGCAACACCGGCAGGGCCGCACCTTCCTGCCGCCGGCGGAGCACAATCCGCTCGCGCCGAGCGACGACCCGGGCCGCCCGAGCGAAGTGCCGGTCGGCGACTACGACGTCGCCGTCTTCGACAACCTCTTTCCGACGTTCTCCGGGCGCGCGACCGCGGCGCCCGACGAGATCGTCGCCACGCGTCCGGCCAAGGGCGCCTGCGAAGTGGTCGTCTTCACGCAGGACCCCTCGGGCAGCCTGGGCCGGCTGCCGCTGCCGCACATCGAGCTGATTCTGGAGGTCTGGGCCGATCGCTACCGCGACCTCGGCGGGCGCGACGACGTGCAGTACGTGATGCCGTTCGAGAATCGGGGCGTCGAAGTCGGCGTCACGCTGCACCATCCGCACGGGCAGATCTACGCGTATCCGTTCGTGCCGCCGATCGCGCAGACCGAGCTCGCCGCGCAGGCGGAGTTCGCGCGCGCGCGCGGATGCGGACTGCTCGAACGGCTGCTCGCCGACGAAGTCGCCGACGGCCGGCGCATTCTCTATCTGAGCGACGAAATCGTCGCCGTCGTGCCGGTCTGCGCGCGGTACGCGTACGAAGTGTGGATCGCGCCGCGGCGTCCCGCGCCCTCGCTCGCGGACCTGACGCCGGCGGAGCGCGCCGAGCTGGCGCGCGCGCTGAAAACGACCCTGCTGAAGTTCGATCGCCTCTGGGACCGTCCCTTCCCGTACGTGATGGTGGTGCACCAGGCGCCGACCGACGGCCGCGCGCACCCGGAGGCGCACGTGCACATCGAGTTCTACCCCCCGTACCGGATGCGCGATCGCCTGAAGTACATCGCCGGCAGCGAGCTCGGCGCGGGCGCGTTCACGGCCGACACGCTGCCCGAGGCCAAGGCGGCGGAGCTGCAGGCGGTCGAGGTGTCGCTCGCATGATCGCGTCGCATGCGTCGAAATTCGCAGCCGTGTTCGACGCCACGCCGCGCCACGAGGCGTCGGCGCCCGGCCGCGTCAACCTGATCGGCGAGCACACCGACTACAACGGCGGCTTCTGCCTGCCGACGGTCCTGCCGCTGCACACGCACGCGGCGGTGGCGGCGCGCGCCGATCGAACCGGGCGCGTCTCGAGCGACGCGCTCGACGGGCGCCTCCACACCTTCACGCTCGGCGAGGAGAAGGCCGCCGGCTCGTGGGTGGACTACGTCGCCGGCGTGACCTGGGCGCTCGCCCGCGGCGGCCTCCGCCACGGCGGGTTCGACCTGCTGATCACGTCGGACGTCCCGGTCGGCAAGGGGCTGTCGTCGAGCGCGGCGCTCGAAGTGGCGGTGCTGCGCGCGCTGCGCGCGCTGTTCGCGCTGCCGCTCTCCGATCTCGAGGTCGCGCTCGTCGGGCACACGGCCGAGACCCAGTTCGTCGGCGCGCCGGTCGGCGTGATGGACCAGATGGTCTGCAGCCTCGGCGCGGACGGCTACGCGTTCTTCCTCGACGCCGGCTCGCGCGAGCACCGCGACGTCTCGATGCCGCCCGGCACGCAGCTGCAGATCGTCGATTCCGGCATCGCGCACCATCACGCCAGCGGCGGCTACCGGACGCGCCGCCAGGAGTGCGAGGACGCCGCGCGCGCGCTGCACGTCACGCGGCTCCGAGATCTGTCGCCTGCCGATCTGCCGCAGATCGACGCGCTGCCCGAGCCGTTGAACCGGCGCGCGCGCCATGTCGTCACCGAGAACGCGCGCGTGCTCGACGCCGTCGAGGCGCTCGAGGCGAACGACCTGCCGCGGTTCGGCGCGCTGCTGACGGCGTCGCACCGCTCGCTGCGCGACGACTTCGACGTGTCGCTCGCGGAGATCGACTGGCTCGTCGATCTCGCGGTGCACGATCCCGGCGTGCTCGGAGCTCGACTGACCGGCGGCGGATTCGGCGGCGCAATTCTCATGTTGTGCAAGCCGGGCGCCCCGCGCGACGCGGCTCAACGGATCGTGGCGCGATACCGGCGTGAATTCGGCGTCAAGGCCGACGTCTTGATGTCGTGAGACGGGGCACAAATCTTGAACACTGCTGCCCTGAGGAGTTAATCACATCCATGAATCCTCCACACAGCACGACCGCCGACCGAGCGACCTCGCCGCGCGCCGATCTCGTGTGTCTGTCGCATCTCCGGTGGAACTTCGTGTTTCAACGCCCGCAGCACCTGATGACGCGCTTCGCCGCCGAGCGCCGCGTCTTTTTCTTCGAAGAGCTGATCACCGGCGCCGTGCGCCCACATTTGCAGATGCGGCGCGACGGCAACGTGCACATCGCCGTGCCGCACCTGCCTGACGGTCTGTCGCCGCAGGCCACGAACGACGCGGTCCGCCGGCTGCTGCTCGAGATGGTCTCCAGCCACGGCGTCGAGAATCCGATCTGCTGGTACTACACGCCGATGGCGCTCGAGTACTCGCGGACGCTGACGCCCGGCGCCGTCGTGTACGACTGCATGGACGAGCTCTCCGCCTTCAAGGGCGCGCCGCCGGAGCTCCTCACGCTCGAGGACGAGCTCTTCGATCGCGCGGACGTCGTCTTCACCGGCGGACACAGCCTCTACGACGCCAAGCGCGGACGCCACCCGCGCGTGTATCCGTTCCCCAGCAGCGTGGACGTCCGCCATTTCGCGAAGGCCCGCACCGCGCAGCCCGAGCCCGCCGATCAGGCGGCGATCCCGCACCCGCGCCTCGGCTTCTTCGGCGTCATCGACGAGCGCATGGATCTCGAGCTGCTGCGGGCGCTCGCCGTCGCGCACCCGGAGTGGCATCTGGTGATGCTCGGACCGTGCGTGAAGATCCCCGAGTCGTCGCTGCCGCAGGCGCCCAACATCCATTACCTCGGGATGAAAGGGTATGACGAGCTGCCGGCGTATCTCGCCGGGTGGACGGTGGCGCTGCTGCCGTTCGCGATGAACGAATCCACGCGGTTCATCAGCCCCACCAAGACGCCCGAGTACCTGGCGGCCGGCTGCCAGGTCGTGTCCACGCCCGTCCGCGACGTCGTCCGGCCCTATGGCGAGGAAGGACTCGTCGCGATCGCCGACAGCGCCGACGCGTTCGGCGACGCGATCGCGCGCGCGCTGGGCAACGCGGATCCCGAGTGGCGCGCCAACGTCGATCGCTTCCTGTCACGCCTGTCGTGGGACCGCACGTGGTCCGACATGCGGACGCTCTGCGAGGACGCGCTGCGCCAGCGCGCGCGGGCGGCGCGCGCCGAGAACGCGCGCCGCGTGCACCTCGCGTTCGCCGATCGCCGATCGGCGCCCCGGCCCTCGGGTTCCACGCGGAGGCCGTCCAAGGGCCCGGCCGCCCCGTCCATGGGACGCGCCGATGTTTGACTACCTCATCGTCGGCGCCGGCTTCGCCGGCAGCGTGATGGCCGAGCGCCTCGCCGAGGACGCGGGCAAGAAGGTGCTCGTGATCGACAAGCGTCCGCATATCGGCGGCAACGCGTACGACCATCACGACGACGCCGGCATCCTGGTCCACAAATACGGACCGCACATCTTCCACACGAACTCGAAGCCGGTCTTCGAGTATCTGTCGCGGTTCACCGAGTGGCGGCCCTACCAGCACCGCGTGCAGGCGTGGGTGGACGGCCAGCTCGTGCCGATCCCGATCAACCTCGAAACGGTGAACCGGCTGTACGGCCTGACGCTCACGTCGTTCGAGCTCGACAAGTTCTTCGAGTCGGTGGCCGAAAAGCGTCCGTCGATCAAGACCTCCGAAGACGTCATCGTCTCGAAGGTGGGCCGCGAGCTGTACGAGAAATTCTTCCGCAACTACACGCGGAAGCAGTGGGACCTCGACCCGTCCGAGCTCGACGCGCAGGTGACGGCGCGCGTCCCCGTGCGGACCAACCGCGACGACCGGTACTTCACGGACACCTATCAGGCGATGCCGAAGCACGGCCTGACGCGGCTCTTCGAGAAGATGCTGCACCATCCGAACGTCAAGGTGCTGCTCAACGCCGACTACCGCGAAGTCGCGAAGGCCATCCCGCACGGCGAGGTGATCTACACGGGGCCGGTGGACGAGTACTTCGACTATCGCTACGGACGGCTCCCCTATCGCTCGCTCGAATTCCAGTTCGAGACGCTCAACGAGGAGCAGCACCAGCCGGTCGCCGTCATCAACTACCCGAACGAGAACCTGTACACGCGCGTCACCGAGTTCAAGCACCTGACGGGCCAGGAACATCACAAGACGACGCTGGTGTACGAGTATCCGCGGGCGTCCGGCGACCCGTACTATCCGATTCCCCGTGCGGAGAACAACGAGCTGTACCGCAAGTATCAGATGCTCGCGCAGGCGACGCGCGGCGTGCACTTCACGGGCAGGCTGGCGACGTACAAGTACTACAACATGGACCAGGTCGTCGCGCAGTCGCTCGCGCTCTACGCGAAGATCACGCAGCAGCACACCGTCAGCTCGCTCGCCAGCGGCGCCTGACGCGCCCCACGTCATCCTACGATCTCGACCACGCCGGGCTCCGCGGTTCACGCGGAGCCCTTCTCTTCGTTGTCTGATCCGTACTGCGCGGCACCCGGCGTGCATTTGATGCCGGCATCACGTCATCAACCAGGGGAGAAGGCAGTGAACAACACATGGCTACGATGTCCACGGCGCTCGGCACGGCACCTCGTGTGCAGGTGCCTTGCCCGCCCGGCGCGACGACTGTTCCGCCCGTCGGCTCGGTGACCTCGCCATCTGGCACCTCCACGACGCGGCGAGCCCGGCCAGCGGAACAGCGACGTCGAATCGCTCACGCGGAGGCCGACGGCGGACACGGCGAGTCGCCTGTTATTGAGACGTGGCGGCGATAGTCGAGTCCGCCGTCGGCGGGCCGGGCGGCTGCGTTCAGCGGCGCACGCCTGCCCATGCTGGATCGCCGTATGCAGCGCCGACGCGCGTGCCTCATCAGGAGCGCTTCCCGATCCCGCCTCCGATCGCGCCCATGCTCGCGAAGGCCGTGGACGCCATCCCGAGCGGCGATTTTCTTTACGAACCGAAATGGGACGGCTTCCGCGCGATCGTCTTCCGCGGCGCGAAGGGCGTGTTCATCCAGAGCCGCGATCTGCGCCCGCTCGACCGGTACTTCCCCGAGTTGCACGACGCCTGCGCGCGGCTCCTTCCGCCGGAGTGCGTCGTGGACGGCGAGATCGTCATCGCGACGCCGCACGGCCTCGACTTCGACGCGCTGCAGCTTCGGCTGCACCCGGCCGCGTCCCGCGTCGCGACGCTCGCGAAGGCGACGCCGTCGATGTTCGTCGCGTTCGCTCTGCTGGCGGCCGGCGGCCGCGACCTCCGGACGGAGCCGCAGGAACAGCGTCGCGCCCGGCTCGAGCAACTGCTCGCGAAAACGCCCCGTCCCATCCGCGTCACGGCGATGACGCGCGATCGGGATCGTGCGGTCGAGTGGCTGGCGCGTTTCGAGGGCGCGGGACTCGACGGCGTCGTGGCCAAGCTGCCGGATCTCGCCTACACGCCGGGCAAGCGCGTGATGTTCAAGATCAAACACGTCCGCACCGCCGATTGCGTCGTCGGCGGATTCCGCTGGCACAAGAGCGGGCGCGACGCCGTCGGCTCGCTGCTGCTCGGCCTGTTCGACGACAGCGGACGTCTGCACCACGTCGGCGTCACGTCGGCGTTCACGATGCAGATGCGGCGCGATCTGGTGACGCTGCTCGCGCCGCTGCGCAAGAACGCGCTCGAGCACCATCCATGGCGCGAGTGGGCGGGCGTCGAGGAGGGCGACGTGCGGATGCCGGGCGCACACAGCCGCTGGAGCGCCGGCAAGGACCTGTCGTGGGAACCGCTGCGCATCGAGCGCGTCTGCGAGGTGAAATACGATCACCTGCAGGGGGATCGCTTCAGGCACGCCACGCAGTTCGTGCGGTGGCGGCCCGACAAGCGGCCCGACGACTGCCGGTACGATCAGCTCGAGGTCACGACCCCTTTCGCCCTCGACGAGGTGTTCGAGGCGGCGCGGCGCTGACGCGCGGAGCCTTCGGCCTGCGGCGCGACGGCTGCACGCGCGGCGGCTCGCCGGCCTGCTTCCTGTAATGCGGCGGCCACGGCGCCTCGCCGGCGCCCGCCCGTTCCTGCCGATCCGCCAGCTCCAACAGACGCTCGATCGAACCGGCCGAGCGATCGATGCCGCGATGGCGATCGCCGATCTCCGCAAACCGCGCGGGCATCGTCCGCAGCGTGAAGTCGGCCGGATCGCAGACCTCGAGCTCGTCCCAGGTGACCGGCGCCGATACCCGGGCATCGGGCGTGGGCCGCACCGAGTACGCGCTCGCGACGGTGCGGTCTTTCGCGTTCTGGTTGTAGTCGATGAAGACGCCCCGCCGTTCTTCCTTCCACCATTTGCTCGTCGCGATTGCGGGCGCGCGCCGTTCCACCTCGCGCGCGAGCGCGAGCGCCGCGCGCCTCACCTCGTCGAACGTCCAGCGCGGATGGACGCGGACGGCGACGTGCACGCCGCGCGAGCCCGACGTCTTCGGCCAGCCGACGAGCCCGATCTCCGACAGCGTGTCGCGCACCAGACGAGCGACGTCGCGCACCTGCGGCCAGGCGACGCCGGGCACCGGATCCAGATCGACGCGCAGTTCGTCTGGATGATCGAGGTCCTCCGCGCGCACCGGATGCGGGTGAAGCTCGAGGCAGCCGAGGTTCGCCATCCACAGCAGCGAGGCCGCGTCGCGCGGGACGATCTCGTCGGCGCTGCGGCCGGAGGGGAACCGGATGGTCACGACTTCGATCCACGGCGGACGCGACTCGGGCGCGCGCTTCTGGTAGAAGAACTCGCCGTCGATGCCGTCCGGATAGCGCTTCAGCATGTTCGGCCGCCCGCCTGCGCCGCGCAGCGCGCCGTCCGCGACGGCGAGGAAATAGCGCGCGACGTCGAGCTTGCCGTAGCCCGCACGCGGAAAGAGCACCTTCGACGGACTGGTGATCGCGACCTCGCGTCCGGCGGCGGCGATGATGACGGGCGGCTCTTTGGCCACGGCTCGTGCAGAGCAAGCTCAGTACCGTCCGCCTGAAGGCGGCCCCGACATGACGCGGGTGCCGGCGTCAGCCGGCATGGTCAGTACGCCGGGACGATGAACTTGTGGATGTAGCGCATGTTCGCGACGATGGTCTGCTTGCCGTAGAACGGCGGCAGATCGCGGCCGTTGACCGTGACCGCAATCTCGTACGCGCCGGGCTCGAGCGTGAGCGTCTGCATCTGCTCGGCGCCGACGTTCATGCTCTGCACGGTCGGCCCGAGCAGGAACACCGTCATCGGGAACGGCGACGGGTTATCGACGCGGAGGACCGTCTCGCCTTCCGTGTCTTCCATGCCGTCAGCCGGCACGATCGGGAGCGTGCGTCCCTTCTTGACGGTTTCGACCATGCGCCTGATCTGCTCTGCATTCGGAGGCAGCGGCGCCGGCGAGGGAGCGTTCTCCGGCTGCTGCGCGATCGCAGGCAGCGCCATCGCGACGCCCGCGGCGACCAGGACGCCGGCCAGCACGCGAAGACCGCGCATGCGGTCAGTGTAGCGCAGCGTGGAGTCACGCGAAGTGAGGAACGCGCGAGGCCCCGTCCAGGCGGCGGCGCCGTGCTGCCGATGGACGACGAAGCCTGCCACAGGACGTGCAGGTCACGGCGCTCAGGCGCGTGGCAGGAGGACGGTGAACTCGCTGCCGCGGCCGAGCCCGTCGCTCGCCGCGGACACGGTGCCGCCGTGCAGTTCGACCAGCCGGCGGACGACGGCGAGCCCGATGCCGGAGCTCTGGCCGTCGGGCCTGGCGGACGCGCGCTGAAAGATCTCGAAGATGCGCTGCAGCGCGTCGGCGGCGATGCCGGCGCCGTTGTCGCGGAACCGCAGGCGCACGTGCGTCCCGTCGTCGTCGATCGTGACGCCGATGCGTCCGCCTGGCGCGGTGTACGTCGCGGCGTTCTTCAGCAGATTCGAGAAGACCTGCTTCAGCCGGACGGCGTCGCCGTACACCCAGGCCGGATCGCGTCCGAGCGCGCACACGACCTGGTGGCGCCGGCGCTCGAAGAGCGACTCGGTCATCAGCACCGCCTCGCGGACGACGGCGCGAATGTCGATGCGCTCGCGGCGGAGCTCGATCGTGCCGCGCGAGATCCTCGACACCTCCGACAGATCGCCCACGAGCCGCGCGATGTAACGGACCTGCTGCTCGATGACCTGGCGCGCGCGCTCCTGGCGATCGCGTTGCGGGCTGTGCTTCTGAATCTCGATCGCGGCGAGCGCCGCGGCCAGCGGCTGCCGCAGTTCGTGGGCGAGCGTCGCGAGGAACTCGTCTACGAGCCGCGTCGCCGATTCCGCGCGCGCGAGCTGCTGCTGCGTTTCCGCGAGCGTGCGCCGCAGTTCGGTGGACGGAGGATGGACGCCGGCGCGCGCAGATGTCGCACGCGTTCGTTCGCCTGATGGCTTGCGCATGATGATGCTTCGATGGACCATCACCATCTCACGGCCAGCATCCGATTTCCATGCGGAAGTTCCCGTACTCGCGCGATCACGCTCACGATTCGGTCGTCGTCAGCGTCCGCTGATCGCCCATGATGTCGCGCAGCGACGTCGCGCGTTCGCGATTGCGCTGCAACACGGCCGCGATGCGCGCGGCCGCCGCTGCGTCATGGTGTCGCGTGAAGTGCTCTGCGCGCGTGTCGAGCAGCATCTCTGTCGCCTGCACCGCGCGAAGGGCGCTCAGAGCACGCGGCGATCGGCCCCCGCGCGGTGGACGCGGTCGGCGAGCAGCGGCGCGACGGTGACCGCGCGCACGACGAAATCGACCTCG
>CAZOIK010000212.1:0-5548 GCA_964579765.1 uncultured Bifidobacteriaceae bacterium | reverse complement strand
AGGATGTGCATGGCGTGCGGCTCGCGGCTCCGATCGCCCTACGCGCCGGCCGGATCGGCGCCATCGGCGCGCCGGGCGGCCGGCGGCGCCGAGCCTGCCGCCGACGGGTGCACCTGGCGCACGGTGGCCGGCGTCATGCGGAATCCCTGAAAGGGAATGTGACAGTCGTGCTGTTTCAGAAAGCCCAGGAACCGCCGGTAGTCGTCGGCCGCCATGTTGAACAACGCGACGAGCATGCGATAGCTGCCGCGCGTCTGCTCGAGACCGGTGCGCACGAAATAGCGCAGGTCGTCGCGGGTGATGTCTCGCGACATGAACATCGCGTACACGGTCGTCCAGAACGACTCCTTGTCCACGAGCAGCCGGCGCATCAGCGCCTCGACGCGCTCGTGATGCGAGACGGCAAGGTGGTCGTCTCCCGTACCGGCGCCCGCCGACGACGTCTGCGCGCTGCGCACGACGTCTTGCGGCAGCTGTTCCAGCTCGACCGTCGGACCCGTCATCTGCAGCACCATCCGTTCGACGACGTTCTTCAGCTCGCGGATGTTGCCCGGCCAGTGATATCCCATCAGCAGGTCGAGCGCGGCCCGCGACAACACCGGCGCAGGCTTGCCGTACTGCTCGGCGAACAGGCGGCCGTAGTGATCGATGAGCAGCGCGACGTCGGGACGCCGCTCGCGCAGCGGCGGGATGCGCACGTGAAAGACGTTCAGCCGGTAGTACAGGTCCTGACGGAACTCGCCCGCCGACGCGGCGTCCAGCAGATCGCGGTTCGTCGCGGTGATGACCCGCGCGTCCACCGGGGAGCGCGTGACAGTCCCGCCGACCGTCTGGATCTCCCCCGTCTCCAGAAACCGCAGCAGCAGCGCCTGCATGCGCAGCGTCATCTCGCCGACTTCGTCGAGCAGCACCGTCCCGCGGTGCGCCTGCCGCAGGAGCCCCGGCTGATCGCGGACGGCGCCGGTGAAGCTCCCGCGGACGTGCCCGAAGAACTCCGACTCGAGCAGCGAGTCGGGCACGCCGGCGCAGTTGACCGTGACGAACGGCCCGTTCCGCCGCGCGCTGCGCCGGTGGATCGCGCTCGCGACCACCTCCTTGCCCACGCCGGTTTCTCCGGTGATGAGCACCTTGGCGTTTGACCGCGAGGCCGACTCGATGTCGGCCTGCAGGGCCTGCATGATGTCGCTCGTGCCAATCAGTCCGTGGTCAGCAAGCGAACCCTTCGCGTTGATCGTGAGTGTCATAAACGTGTCGTCCCAGGCTGAGGTAATCGACTATGGCGTCGTAGTGAATACAACGTCCACCCAGTAGTTGCTGCTGAGATATGTCTGCGTTGGGAATGCGCTCGACGCGCCATAGCCGTAGACGCCGTTGCCTCCCGACGACCCGTCGGCCAGCGCATGGAGCGGAGCGCGGTCAACGCCGGTCGTGAACCCGGGCGCCGTGACGGCGTAGAAGCCTGTGTTCGTGTGATACGAGACGACGTACGTGGTGTTCGCGGTGACGGCGATCGGCGTCGCGAACGTGGCCGTCTGCCAGCCCGACGCCGTCTCGCCGCTGAACGTCACCGATCCGAGCGATGCGCCGCTCGCGCTCCACAGGTGCCCGACGTGCGTCCCCGTGTTTTGCGAGTACTTGTAGAAGCGCAGCCCCGTGACGTACCCACTGACATCGGACTGGAACTTCATGCCGAGTTCGACGGCATTCGGATCCGCTTCCACGGACCCCGGCGTCGTGGACGTCGTCCAGACGCTGCAGGGACACGAAGGGGACGTTCCCGACGCCGTCGTGAACGTCCAGCTGACGGAGCTGGTCATCGCGTTGCCCGCCGCGTCCGTAACGCCGGTCGCGCCGCCCGCCACGGTCGCCGTGTAGGCGACGCCAGGCGCGAGCGCCGAAGACGGCGTCAGCGTCGCGGTCAGCGTCGTCGGGTTGTAAGTCACCGTTGCAGGCACCGCGTTCGTGGACGACAGCAGCATCGTGGACGTGGAGATCGTGCCCGCGGTCATCGCTTCGCTGAACGTCGCCGTCACCGCGGTGGACGTCGAGACGTTCGTCGATCCGCTCGACGGCGTCACCGCCGTCACGGTCGGCGGTGTCGTGTCCGTCGTGTTCGTCGTGAAGACGACGTCAACCCAGTAGTTGCTCGCCTGCCAGCTTTG
Source organism: uncultured Bifidobacteriaceae bacterium (assembly GCA_964579765.1). Classification (GTDB taxonomy): domain Bacteria; phylum Acidobacteriota; class Vicinamibacteria; order Vicinamibacterales; family CAVVIG01; genus DATNBT01. The sequence goes on along the minus strand of CAZOIK010000212.1, from coordinate 3,386 downwards.
CGTCGGAAACACACCGGCCGAGCCGTACGCGTACACGCCGTTGCTGCCGCTCACGCCGTCGGCCAGCGCGTGCAGCGGCGGCGCATCGACGCCGCTGGTGAAGCCGGGCGTCGTCGTCGCGTAGTAGCCGGTGGTGGTGTGGTACGAGACGACGTACGTGGTGTTCGCGACAATCGCGACCGGCGAGGACAGCGCCGCCTGCTGCCAACCCGACGCGGTCTCTCCGCTGAATGTCACCGAGGCGAGCAACTGCCCGCTGGAGGTCCACAGATGTCCGAGGTGCGTGCCTGTGTTCTGCGCGTACTTGTAGAACCGCAACGCCGTGATCGACCCGCTCACATCGGACTGGAATTTCATGCCGAGCTCGACGGCGTTCGGATCTGCCTCCATCGGACCGGGCGTCGCCGATGCGCTCCAGAGGCTGCATGGACACGTGGCTGCGGAGCCCGGCACCGTGATCGACAGGCCGGCGGACGGAATCTCGACGTTCCCGCTCGTGTCGGTCGCGCGGCTGCGAATCGTCACGGTCCCCGATCCGGCCGCCGTCCAGACGTACGTCCACGCCGTCGTGCCGGACGCCACGTGCCACGTCGAGCCGTCTGTCGAGACTTCGACTCTCGCGACCTGGCTGCCGCCGACGTCGGCGGCCGTGCCGGCGATGGTGATCGCCGCGCCAGGCTGCACCGTCGCGCCCGCCGCCGGCGACGTGATGACCGACGTCGGACGCTGCGTGTCGCTCGCCGATCCGCCGGGCACGAGTCCCGGCTGCAGCGTCGCCGGAAACGCCGCCATGTCGTACAGCAGGTTCACCGTCGCCTGCTGCATCGCGCTGTCGGTCGTCGATCCCGACGCGCTGCGATCGTGATGGCCGTCGAGGCCCCACGACCACTGCACCGTGCCGGCACCGAACACCAGCGCTCCGCTCGGCGCCCGGTACTCGGTGAGCGCGTGCGTGGCCGTGCCCGTTCCGTAGGTCGATCCGTAATCCTGCAGCTTCTGCGCGATGGACTTCGTCGTAGACGAGAGCGTGACGAGTCCGGCCGGCCGGAACCCGTTGTTCAGGTTTTCGTCCCACTCGTAGCCGATCGTCCCCGGCGCGAGCGTCGTCGAACCGGAGGTCAGCTTCGCGACGCGCGTGTTCCGCCAGAACGGCTGCTTGGCGAAGCTGCTCGGGACAGTGATGGCCCACGTGTCGCTGCCGGTGCCGCCCCAGTTGACGGTGAAGATGGTGCCGGTCATCGCGTTTTCGGGATACCCGCCGTCGGCCGGCGGACTGAACCGCGGGTCGCGCCACGTGCCGGTCCACGTCGGCGGATCGGTGGGATCGATGGGCGCGTTGGCGTGCGTCTCCTTGTAGCAGACGAGCGTCCGGTACGGCGTGCCGCTGCCGTCCACGCTGGCCTCCCAGCGTGTCTTCCAGAAGCTCTCGTTGCCGCTGAAGAACGCCAGGTTCAGCCCGTCGTCGCGCACCTGTTCGACGTTGCGCCGCTGCGGGCCCGACCAGTACTCGTCGTGGCCGACGGAAAGGAAGACGTTGTGCTGTTCGAGGCCCGATGCGCCGAGTCGATCTGTGTCCGATCCGGCGATGTAGCTGACGTTGTATCCGTTGGCCTCGAGCCAGCGGACCATCGGATATTCCGCGTTGAACAGCCAGTCTTCCGGGTTGGTGCCGCGCGTCGCAAACGGACGGTTGTAGCTGACCTTGTAGGCGCGGCCGGGGTTCGTTCCAGGACCGCCGACATAAAGACTGTTGCCCCCGTACTGGTTGTAGGCCTGCCACGTCGTATCGGACGTCTGAAAGACGATGTCGGATCGTCCGCCGTCGTCGCGCACGACGAAGACTATGTGGCTGCCCGCGCTCGCGCCGGTCCGAGTGATCTTCGCGACGTAAATGCCCGATGTCGCCGTCGCCGGCACCGCCCACGACGTGGACTCGCTCCAGTTGCCGCAGTCGAGCAGGCCCGTGGGGTTGTCGTACAGACAATCCGGCTGATTCCGGCCGGGAATCCCGGATTGGCTCGCGACGAGGCGCGCGCCGAGCCCGCCGTAATATCCGAGACGATAAATCCTCATCGAAAAGGAGGCGGCGGTCGTATCCACTTTGAAGTGCACCGTCTCGCCCTTGTTGACGCTGATGGCGGTCGCGAAGCCCTGAATATTCTGGTCGCCGGCGCCGCTCACATCCCACTGACTGGAAGAACTACCAGTCAGCTGGTTCTCGCATGCAATCGGGTTGAGTCCTGAATCGCACGTCTGCTGCGCTCGTACATGATGTTGAAAGAGGAGGGCAACGGACGCGGCGGCGAGAACCATCTTCCGCATGACTTTGGTCTCCGTTCGGGCAGACATCGCGCAACGGCGTCAATGACATCGCGGCGTGTTTCTGGCCACGAATGGCACATGTGTCTCACCAGGCGCTGTCGAAACCGGTGCTTTGTCAGACTCAACTGCAAGCTCAACGCCAGCGTTGATGAGGCGGAAGCTGTGAGAACACGCCCCTACGGCTCACCGCGCGGTGGAGGCGCGACAACATGCTGACAGAGGGACGTTGAGCGACGGCCGGTGGCTCCGACGGACAATGGAACCGGCGCGAAGGGTCGTTTCTTTCTGGAAATCCCTGAGCGGCGGCGTACCGGGAATGCGCACCGACCTGCCGCCCGGTACGAACAAATGTTCGTACTTCAGCTGATATCTGCGCGTTCGGGCGTTTGAAAGATACTTACGCCTTGCCCGTCTTCGCAATGTCGCCGATCGCGTCGTGCAGGTCGTGGACGTAGTGCGACCGCGACTCCACTTCGCTCAGCTTCGACGAGGCGTAGATCGACGCGTCGCGCAGCACGCTGTCTCGCTCGGAGGCGTCGAGGGTCGCGAGCGCGTGCGGATCGTAGCCGCGCATCCGCAGGTACTCGTCAATCAGCGAGCGCTCCAACTGCCCGAGCGGAGCATCCTTCCCGGTCGGCCGTGAATTGTCGGCAGCCATATCTACCGCTGACGCAAAGAGGATGCCTCGCGGGCAGCCGGATTTCCGTCACCTCTATTAATGCGTCACATTCGCATAGTGCAGGTTCATACCGCCGGTGTCGAACAGCAGCGTCAGCTGCTGCGTGCCCGCGCCGAGCGTCACCGGCACCGACACGGTCGTCCAGTCCTGCCAGCCGCCCGTCGCCGGCACGCTTACGGTCTTCCAGACATTGCTGGCCGCGTTGAACCCGAGGTGGAACGAGGCGCCGCTCGGGGACGCCACGCGCAGCTGCACCGTGTAGGTGCCCGCCGTCCCGACAGTCACCGTGTAGTTCAACCACTCGCCGGCCGCGATCCAGCCGACGTCGTAGCCGCCCTCGCTCGACTGCTCGACGTCCACGTCGGTCGCACGGAACTGGCCGCCC
>CAZOIK010000211.1:0-20115 GCA_964579765.1 uncultured Bifidobacteriaceae bacterium | reverse complement strand
TGCTGCCCGAAATCGCGACGGCCTCGGCGTCCGCGTCCTGCAGCGAAAATCCGGACGGCAGGAGCCGCGCCGCGTCTGCGTCGTCTGCCGCGCCGAGCCCCAGCGCGGCGTCGGCGTTCGCGTCGGGCTGGACGGCGACGGTCTGAAATCCCTGGCGTCCCGCCGATCCGTTCTGTCCACCGCGGCCGAATCCGCCACGACCCGCGCCACGTCGTTCGGGCGCCTGCGCCGCCGCCTGCGCGGAGGGCGACGCCGGAGTCGGCGGCACGCGGCGCGCCTGCAGCGCGAGCTGAAAGTCCGAGGTGGTGTCGCAGGGCGCGGCGCCGAGCGTCAGCGTCCGATCGACGGGCGCGAACGCCGTCAGCTCGGCCGTCAACCGATACGTCGCGTTCGGCGCGAAGACGATCGTGTAGCGGCCGTCGAGGTCGGTCGAGGTCGAGGCTTTGACGGTGTCGCCGGCGCGCACGACAATCGCGACCCCGGGCAGCGGATCGCGTCCGCTCGTGACGCGTCCCGTGACGCGGCACGTCTGCGCCGGAACCGCGGCGGCAGGCTGCTGACCGTCAGGGGCGCCCGCAGCGGCACCGACGACGGCGGCGGCGGCGAGCGCCAGGCCGTACCACAGGCGAGCGTCGTTCATCAGGTTGTTGGACCTGCCTGAAATACGCCCGCCTGTCGCGGGACATTTAGCTCACGAGACTGTCACAGACGGGGGGCGGGCCTGAACGCAAAAAGGCAGGCCTGAAGGCCTGCACTGCAACCGCCTCCACCTACTCCAACCCAATCGCCGCATCGACGCTGAACTTGCCTGGTCCGCGCGACGCGAGATACAGCCAGAGAAAACAGTAGAGGACGGTGATTTCGCCGCCGTTCAGATGCGGGAAGAAGCTGTGCGGCCCGGGCCCGGGCGGTGCGTTGAAGGGCCCCATGACGGTGCCGAAGTGGCTCATGAAGTAGGCGACCGCCATCTCGCCGCTCAGGATGAACGCGACAGGGCGCGTGAACAACCCCACGATGAGGAACGGCGCGCCGATCGTCTCGATCCACTTGGCCCAGACGAGCGGCGCGATCGGCGGCACGAAGCCGCCGAGCATCGCGATGTTGAACTTCTGCAGGCCGTGCGCCAGGAACATCAGGCCGGCGGCGACCCGCAGCAGGAAGAAGAAGAAGTCGCTGTATTTGCCGAGCAGCGTTTTCATCGTGTCATCTGTCGCGCGTAGAGCGCATCGTAAAGGGCAAGCCGCGCGGTGTCCACCGCCGGCTCCGGCATGACCTCGTCGCCGAGGACCATCGCGCGGCCGCTCGTCCCTTTGTCTGTGTAGGCCGGCCACGTCGGCAGGCCGGTGCCGTTTGGATCACCCTGCTTCGCGAAGTTACTCCAGTACGACGTCATCTGATCGGCCAGCCGCCGGTCCACCGTGGACCACGGGAGACCGGCCGGCAGCAGATTGCCGAACACATATGCGAGCTCCGTCGTGTGAGCCGCGCCGCGGGACGGCTGACCTGGCGCGGACGGCGGCACGTGCGTGAAGTAGTAGACGAACGCGCGCTTGCCGCGCTCCACCGTGTCGGCGGCCCAGAGGCGCGCGTGCCACGTGATCTCGTCGCGCTGCATGGCGAGCGACGAGGCCATGGCCTGTTCGTCGTTCGCGGCAGGGTAGAGCGCCAGCACCGAATCGGCGAGCGTGCCCCAGCGCTGCTTGATCTCCGTGGCAAACTGCGAGGCCGTCGGGCGCTGCCGCTGGAACAGCGTGCCCTCGTCCCGATTGGAGCCGACGAGGACGTCGATGCCGTTCTGTCTCGCGTGCGCGAAGGTCAGCGAGAGATCTTCAGGTACGTACCAGCCATCGACGATGAGGCCGCCGTTCTGTCCCTTGTGCAGCAGGTCGTCGGCGGACATCGCGCGCGCGTCGGCGATGGTCTTCGCGCCCATCGCCGCGAGCATCTTCGTGCCCGCCTCCTCGGCGTCCGCGCGCGTCGTCATCTTCGCCATGCGGAGTCCCATCCAGGCGCCGCTCTCGGCAATCGCGTGCTGGAAGAGGCCTTTGGCCTCCGGCGATCCGACCATCGCCGAGACGCTGAACGCGCCGGCCGACTCGCCGAAGATCGTGACGTTGCGCGGATCGCCGCCAAACGCCGCGACGTTCCGCTGCACCCACTCGAGCGCGGCGATGGCGTCCATCAGCCCGTAGTTGCCCGACGCGTGATGCGCCGAGGCCTTCGTCAACTCGGGATGCGCGAACCAGCCGAACGGGCCGAGCCGGTAGTTCGACGTGACGACGACGACGCCTTTTTTCGCGAGGGCCTCGCCGTCGTACCGCGGCTCGGAGCCGGCGCCGACGTAGTAGCCGCCGCCGTAGGTGAAGACCATCACCGGACGCCGCTCGCTGGCGGACGTCGCGGGCGTCCACACATTAATAGAGAGGCAGTCTTCGCTCGTCGGCGGCTGAGGCGGGGCGGCCTGCGCGGGTGCGCCGCCGCGGCGGCCGCCGCCTCCGAGGGCCGTTTGCATGCAGCGCGGGCCGAACGCGTCGGCCTTGCGGACGCCGTCCCAGTGCGCCGCGGGTTGCGGCGGCTGCCATCGCAGCTCGCCGACCGGCGGCGCCGCGTACGGGATGCCCCGGAAGATCCGGATGTCGCCGCTTGCGCCGACCGTGCCTGACACGAGGCCCGTGTCGAGGCGCACGGGGCCGGGAGTCGCGGCAGGCATGCGCACCACGGCGGCGATGGCACAGCCGATCGTCAGGAACAGGAGGCGCTTCATGGCGCGTCAGGATACCCCAAGTGCCGCCGCCTGCCCGCCGGCGCGCGAAACCACATGGTCTCTCAGGAAACTGTTATGGCAGATTTGCGTCGCTGGCCGATTCGTTCAAAGTCTTGGATACATCCGGCGAGACATCCATAAAAAGATCGGTAACGCCTCACAATCGCCCTTCTGCGCCTGCGGACCGCTTCTTAGAATCGCTGGCGGTCTAGTGCTAAATGGTTATGTCACAGGGGCATACGCACTAGTCCGAAACGGCATGGCTTGAGAAGGAGCGTGTATGACTGTGAGGAAGGTAGTGCTTGCGGTGGGGCTGGTACTGCTGGTCGCAGCGTCCGCGTCTGCGCAGTACTCGAGGTCCACCGTCGGCGGCGTCGTCAAGGACACGACCGGCGCCGTGCTGCCGGGCGTGACCGTCGAGGTGACGAGTCCCGCGCTGATCGAGAAGTCGCGGAGTGCCGTCTCCGATTCCACCGGGCAGTACAAGATCACTGAGCTGCCTCCGGGCCGCTACGTCGTCACGTTCACGCTGAGCGGGTTCAGCACCGTGAAGCGTGAAGGCCTCGACGTGTCGGGCGGCGGCGTCATCACCGTCAACGCCGACCTCAAAGTCGGCAGCGTGTCGGAGACGATCACCGTCACCGGCGAGACGCCGGTCGTGGACGTGCAGAGCGCGACGCGGCAGGAAGTGCTCAGCAACGACGTCATCAAGACGCTCCCCGTCACGCGCAGCTACGACTCGATCCTCACGGCCGTGCCGTCGGTCACCGGCGGCAGCCTCGACAACACGCTGACGCCGACGATGCGCATCTTCACGAGCCACGGCGGCCGCGGCAACGAGGGCAACATGTCGCTCGACGGCTTGAACGTCGGTGCCGCCTTCAACGGCGGCGGCGTGTCCGGCTACATCCTCGATACGGCGAACGCGCAGGAAATCCAGATGAGCCTCTCCGGCGGTCTCGGCGAAGCGGAGAAGGGCGGCATCTACCTCAACGTCATCCCGAAGTCCGGCGGCAACACGTTCAAGGGCGAGCTCTTCGCGAGCGGCGCCGGGTCGTGGTCGCAGGGCAGCAACCTGGACAGCACGCTGACGGCGTATGGGATCCAGAACCCGCCGACGATTCACAACAACTACGACACGAGCGGCGCGCTCGGCGGACCGATCAAGAAAGACAAGCTGTGGTTCTTCGCGACGGTCCGGTACTTCGGCCAGGCGCAGGACATTCCCGGCGCGTACGCGAACGCCAACGCCGGCAACCCGAACGCGTGGACGTACGTCGCGAACCCGGCGATCACCAATCGCAACGCCAGCAGCCAGAACATCTACAACGGCCGCATCACGTGGCAGGCGACGCAGAAAAACAAGTTCAGCTTCTACGAGGACTACCAGGGCCAGTGCAGCCAGGCCTCGTATCTCGCGTCGTCTGGCGCGTGCCGCGACGCTGGCTCGAACTGGGTCGCGACCGGCGCGTTCGGCGCCTTCCAGTCGCCCGAGGCGTTCACGACCTACAACCCCGAGCCGCAGAACGTCGCGCAGGCGACGTGGACGTCCACCGTCACCAGCAAGCTGCTGCTCGAAGCCGGCTTCTCGAGCTACGTCAGCCGCTGGGGCTGGATGGCGCCGCCCGGAGCGCTCACCGATCTCACGCAAGTCACCCAGATCATCCCGTTCCAGCAGTTCCGCGGCCTCGACGACTTCTTCAACAACTACCAGTCACCGAGCGTGTGGCGCGCGTCGGCGTCGTACGTCACCGGCGCGCACAGCATGAAGTTCGGGTATCAAGGGGCGTACTTCGTCGAAGACATCGAAGAGTTCGGCAACAGCTCGAACCTGACGTACACGTTCCTGTTCCCGCAGGATCCGATCAGCCTGAAGATGCGCATCTATCCGTGGAAGATTACGGATCGCACGCAGTCAAACGCGTTGTACGCGCAGGACCAGTGGACGCTCGGCCGTCTGACGCTGCAGGGCGCGGTTCGGTACGACCGTGCGTCGAGTTCGTTCCCCGGCAACGGCGCGAATGGCGCACCGCAAGCCGGCCCCTACAACCCGTCGCCGATCCTCTTCCCGGCGGGCACGGGCGTCGATGCCTACAACGACATCACGCCGCGCATGGGCGCGGCCTGGGACGTGAGAGGCGACGGCAAGACCTCGATTCGCGTGAACCTCGGAAAATACCTGCAGGGCGCGAACAACCAGGCCAACTACACGATCTCGAACCCGGCGATGGACGGCTACAACGGCCGCATCGGCCCGAACTTCCAGAGCTCGGTGACGCGTCCGTGGACGGACGCCAACGGCAACTTCCTGCCAGACTGCCAGCTCATGAATCCGCTGGCGAACGGCGAGTGCGGGCCGTGGTCGTCCTCGGGATTCGGCAGCACGGCAGGCGAGACGCAGATCGATCCGGCCGTGCTGCACGGCTGGGGCGTGCGTCCGTCGGACTGGCAGTTCGGCATCGGCGTCCAGCAGGAGATCTTCCCGCGGACGTCGGTCGAAGTGACCTACAACCGGCGCTGGTTCAACGGCTTCTACATCTTCAAGAACACGCTGCTCAACCCGGGCGATTTCTCGGCGCAGACGATCACGGCGCCGCTCAACGCGAACCTGCCCGGCGGCGGCGGCTATCCGATGACGTATCAGGTGCTGAACCCCGGCGTGCCGACCAACGTGGCCGACCTCTACACCAACGCGGACAACTACGGCGGCGAGTCGATCTACTGGCACGGCGTGGACGTCACGATCAGCTCGCGTCTGCACAACGGGTTCGTGTTCCAGGGCGGGACGAGCACCGGGCGCGGCGTGACCGACTACTGTGGCCTCGCGGCGCAGATGCCCGAGATCTACAACGTGGCGCTCACGAACTCGGCCAACGCGATCGGGACGACCCCGTATCAGCCGGCGAGCGCATGCCACTTCGCGGAGAAATGGCAGACGCAGTTCCGTGGCCTCGCGTCGTACGAGATCCCGAAGATCGACGTCCTGTTCAGCGCGACGCTGCAGTCGCTGCCGAACGTTTCGACCGGTCCGACGGACACGACGGTGGGCACCAACGGCACGTCGCTCGGCGCGACGTACACCAACGCGGCGGGGACGACGACCTACAACCTGATCCAGCCGGGCACGTTCTACGGGCCGCGCATCAACCTCGTCAACCTGCGCGCGGCCAAGGTGCTCACGTTCGGCCGGTACCGGGCGACGGCAGGCGTTGACCTGTTCAACCTGTTCAACTCGAACACGGGCCTGACGTTCAATCAGAACTACGGCAACGGCTCGACCTACCTGCAGCCGCAGACGATTCAGACGCCGCGGTTCGTGCGGCTGAACGTCACGGTGGACTTCTGAACACGAAGGGCATCTCAACGCACGAAGGGCACGAAGCACGACAGAGGCCGGGGGCGGGCACACCGCTCCCGGCTCTTTTTCTTTCTGAACGCCTTTCGGTATCCTGAGGCACCTCCGTGAGTCTTCGCCGCGCGGTTGCGCTGCTCGTCTGTGTGTCGTGTGCCGCCTGCGGGTCGCGTCAGCCCTCGCCGCAGGGGACGGCCCGCCCCGCCGGCGCCGACTGGTTCGTCGATCGCGCGAAGGAGACGGGCCTCGACTTCACGCACTTCAACGGCATGTCCGGACATTTCTACTATCCGGAGATCATGGCGCCCGGCGTGGCGCTCCTCGACTACGACAACGACGGCGACCTCGATGTGTACGTGACGCAGGGCCAGCCGCTCGGCGACGATCCGGCGATGCTGCAGGCGGCCGCCAAACGCGCGCCGCTGAAGGATCGCCTGTTCAGGAACGATCTCGTCGTGCACGCCGACGGCACGCGCACGCTGCACTTCACCGACGTAACGGAGCAGGCGGGGATCGACCTGCACACGTACGGCATGGGCGTCGCGGTCGGCGACTTCGACAACGACGGCTACGTGGACGTCTACCGGACGGGCCTCGACGGCGCGGTGCTGTTGCGCAACAACGGCAACGGCACGTTCACCGACGTGACGAAGGCCAGCGGCGCGGCCAACCCGGGCGGGTGGGGCGTGTCGGCGACGTTCTTCGACTACGACCGCGACGGCTGGCTGGATCTCTTCGTCGGCAACTACGTGCGCTACAGCATCGCCGGCGACGTCCAGTGCGAGAGCGTGACGGGACGGCACGACTACTGTCCGCCGAACAGCTACCGCGCGCAGCCGAGCCACCTCTTTCACAACCGCGGCAACGGGACGTTCGACGACGTCACCGCGAAGGCGTTCCTCGGCGGCGCGTACGGCCCGGCGCTCGGCGTCTCGACGGCCGACTTCAACAACGACGGCTGGATCGACGTCTACGTCGCGAACGACAGCCAGCCCAATCAGCTCTGGGTCAACCAGCACAACGGGACGTTCAAGGACACCGCGTTCATCGCGGGCGCCGCGGTCAGCGGCACGGGACAGGCCGAAGCGAGCATGGGCGTGGACGCCGGCGACATCGACAACGACGGCGACGAAGATCTGATCGTCACCAACTGGCTCAACCAGATGAACGCGCTGTACGTGAACGACAGCCGCGGCAACTTCGAGGATCGCCGCGCCGCGTCGGGCCTCGGTGCGCCGAGCCTCGCCAAGACGGGGTTCGGCGCCGCGTGGTTCGACGTCGATCGCGACGGCTGGCTCGACCTCTTCGTCGCCAACGGCAGCGTCGCGACGATCGAAGCGCTCGCGCGCGCGCACGATCCGTTTCCCCTGAAGATGACGCCGCAGCTCTACCGCAACCTCGGCCCGTCCGGCGCGGGCAGCGCCGTGCGATTCGACGACGTGTCGGCGCGCGCCGGCGCCGTGTTCACGATCGCCGACGTCGGCCGCGGCGTCGCGTTCGGCGATCTCGACAACGACGGTCGCCCCGACCTCGTCGTCGCGAACGACAACGGCCCGCTGCGGCTGCTGATGAACCAGTCGCCGGACCATAATCACTGGGTGGGATTGCGGCTTGTGGGAACCACACTCGCAGGGCGGGGCGTTCAGCCCCGCGAAGGCGGCCCTGAAAGGGCCGCCCTCCTTCAGGGCCGCGAGCACGGCGCACGCGATCAGGTCGGCGCCCGCGTGCAGATCGTCCGCTCCGCCGGCCTGACGCTGTGGCGCCGCGCGCGCGCCGACGGCAGCTACGCGTCCGCCAACGATCCCCGCGTGCTCGCCGGTCTCGGCACGGCGACCGCCGTGCCGACCGTCAAGGTGACGTGGCCGAGCGGGCGGGTGGAGACGTTCGTCAACGTGCCGGTCGATCGCTACACGACGCTCACCGAGGGTTCTGGATCGCCATGAGAAAGCCGCTCGGCGTCTTGCTGGCGTGCGCCGCGGTCGTCGCGTGTTCGTCGTGGCGGCGAAGCCTGCTGCCGGTCACACTGCCGGATCTCGGACGCGTCGATCCGCCCGTGCAGGCGCAGATCCGCGATCGCTACGAGACGCTGAGGCGCGCGATGGACGCGTCGGCGGCTCGCCCCGATCTGGCGGCGGCCTACGGCCAGTACGGCATGGTGCTGCAGGCGGCGGAGTTCTTCGACGCCGCCGAACCGGACTACCTCAACGCGGAGGCGCTGGCGCCCGACGACGTGCGGTGGCCGTACTATCTCGCCAACCTCTATAAGAGCCGCGGCCAGATCGACAAGGCCGAGGCCGCCTACAAGCGCGCGCTCGCGCTGCAGCCCAACGACCTCGCGACGCTCATCTGGCTCGGCCGCCTGGAACTCGACCGCGGGCAGGCCGACGCGGCGCAGCCGCTGTTCGCAAAAGCGTATGCGCTCGCCCCGCAGGATGTGGCGGTGATCGACGGCATGGGCCGCGTCGCGCTCGCGAAGCGCGACTACACGGACGCCGTGAAGTACCTGGAGGACGCGCTGCGGGTCGATCCGGAGGCGGAGAGCCTGCACGCGCCGCTCGCCGCGGCATACCGCGGCCTCGGGCAGCTCGACAAAGCGCGCCCGCACATCGGCCAGTGGCGCAATCGCGATCTGCCCGTGCCCGATCCGCGCCAGCAGGACATGGATCTGCTGCTCGAGAGCGGCCTGTCGTACGAGCTGCGGGGCGTGCGCGAGTTCGAGGTGCGCGACTGGAAGGGCGCCGCCAGCTTCTTTCGCAAGGGCCTCTCGCTCTCGCCCGACAACTCGCCGCTGCGCCGCTCGCTGCAGCACAAGCTGGGGACGGCGCTGTTTCTCCTGGGCGACACCACCGGGGCCGAGGCGCAGTTTCAGGCGGTCGTGGACGCCGCGCCGCCCGCAGGCATCGACGAGTCGGTCGCGAAGGCGCACTACAGCCTTGGCGTGATGATGGCGGGAGACGGCCGCAGCGCGCAGGCGCTGTCGCATCTCGCGGCCGCGGTGCGCTACCAGCCCAGCTACATCGAGGCGCACCTGGCGCTGGCCGACTTCCTTCGCCGCACCAAACGGCCGGAGCCCGCGCTGGCGGAGTACCGCGAGACGCTCGCCATCAACCCCCGCCACGCGACGGCGCGGCTCGGCTACGCCATGTGCCTCGTGGACGCGAAGCGGTATCGCGAGGCGCGCGACTGGCTCGAGGACGCGGTGGCGAAGTTCCCCGATCGCGCCGACTACAAGATCGCGCTCGCGCGTCTGCTGAGCACGAGCCCCGACGACCGCGTCCGCGACGGACGGCGCGCCCTCGCGATCACGCAGGAGCTCTTCTCGGGCCAGAAGACGACGATGCTCGGCGAGACGATCGCGATGGCGCTCGCCGAGACGGGCGACTTCGACCAGGCGATTGCGATTCAGCGCGGCGTCATGGCCGCGACCGCGGGCGCGGGCCTCACCACGCAACTGCCGCACATGCAGCAGAACCTCGCCTTGTACGAGCAGCACCGGCCGTCGCGCACGCCGTGGTCCGACGACGATTTACAGCTCGGGCCATCCGCGTCGCCGGCCGCGCCGGATCCACTGTCCGGCTCCGCGCCGTCCATTCGTTGAGTGGCACTGCACGCTCAGGCTGATATGCCAGATCGTCGCGGTATCGCTGTGCCTGGATCTGCACAGATTGCTGCAGCATTCTTCAATTTTTTGAATCCGGCCGTTCACGTCCATCTCTTTACGTCCGGCGTCGTTGAATCACTCGTATGTATGCACTAGTCTTACGCCCCGGAAGCCCCGTTACCGAAACGTAATGCAAGTCCCGAATAGGGGAGGTCCGTGTATGCGTGGTGTGGCAAGGTGGCTGGTTCTCTTCGGCGCTCTACTCGCGCTGCCCGGCGCGTCGTTCGCGCAGGAATCGACGCGAGCGTCCGTGACCGGCGTGGTCAAAGACACGTCCGGCGCGGTGCTGCCCGGCGTGACCGTGGAAGTCTCGAGTCCCGTCCTCATCGAAAAAACCAGGAGCACGGTGACCGGTGGTTCGGGCGAGTACCGCATCATCGATCTTCCTGCCGGCACTTATACGGTCACGTTCACGTTGACCGGATTCCAGACGGTCAAGCGCGAAGGCATCGAGCTGACCGGTTCGCTCGTGGCGAGCATCAACACCGAAATGAAAGTCGGCGCGGTCGAGGAGACGATCACGGTCAGCGGTGAGACGCCGATCGTGGACGTGCAGAGCACGCGCCGCCAGACGACGCTCAGCGGCGACACGGTCCAGGCCATTCCCTCGGCCCGCAGCTACGCGGGCGTCATGGTGCTGATGCCGTCGATCATCACGCAGTCGGGCGCCACGGCCGACGTCCAGATCACGCCGGGCATGGTGGTGTTCGGCGGCGCGGGCGGCCGCGGCAACGAAGGCCGTCTGACGGTGGACGGCCTGATGGTGGGCGCGTCGCTCAACGGCGCCGGCGTGTCGGGCTACAACGCCGACATGCTGAACGCGCAGGAAGTCGTCACGGCGAACTCGGGCGGCCTCGGCGAAGCCGAAGTCGGCGGGCCGACGATCAACGTCGTCCCGAAGACGGGCGGCAACACGTTCAAGGGCACGGCCTACGGCGCCTACACGGGCAGCGGGCTGACCAACAGCAACTACTCGGATGCGCTGAAGGCGGCCGGTCTTGCCGCGCCGCTGCAGATCCTAAAGCTGTGGGACGCGCAGACCGGCGTCGGCGGCCCCTTCAAGAAGGACCGCGTCTGGTTCTTCGTCAACTACCGCGACGAGGGATCCTGGCAGACCGTGCCGGGCATGTACGCTAACAAGAACTTCGAGGGCATCACGGCGCCGGTGGCGAACGCCGCGGCGCCGTGGACGTACACGCCGGATACGAGCCTGCCCGTTCGCAACGCGAACAGCTGGCAGATGCTCAGCGGCCGTCTGACGACGCAGATCAACTCGCGCAACAAACTGAACCTGTTCTGGGACGAGCAGCACCCCTGCAACGGCGCCACCTGGCTGGAGAACACGCCGGGCTGCCGCAACCCGTCCAACGGCCAGGTGTTCGAGTACGTGTTCGGCAGCGCGAACGGGACCTCGCCCGAAGCGGGCGGCTACGGCCACCGGTTCCAGCGCGTGCAGCAGGCGACCTGGTCGTCGCCGGCGACGAACAAGCTGCTCCTCGAAGCGGGCGTCGGCACCTACCTCTCGCGGTGGGGCACGAACCGCCGTCCGGACAGCGTGACGAACGACGTCGTGCGCGTGACCGAGGGCTGCTTCTTCGGCTGCGCGGCCAACGGCGGCATCGCCGGCCTGAACTACCGGTCGGAAGCGCCGTTCGACGACTGGATCGGCGCGCACACGTGGCGCGCGTCGGCGTCGTATGTCACGGGCGCGCACAACATGAAGTTCGGCTACGTGGGCGCGTGGCACGTGGACGACCGCCAGAACGCCACCAACAGCACGTACACGAGCTACACGCTGCAGAACGGCGTGGCGTCCTGCGCGAACGGCAGCGCGACGAGCTGCCCGGGCGTGTCGATCGCGGAAACGCTGAACCCGTTCAACTCGCACGAGGACGTGCGCTACGACGCGTTCTACGGACAGGATCAGTACACGCTGGGCCGCGTCACGGTCCAGGGCGCGGTACGGTTCGACCACGCGTGGAGCTACTTCCCGGATCAGACGATTGGCGGCGTCCGGTTCCTGCCGGGCTCGGTCAGCTTCCTGCAGAACGATCCGCTCTACGCGACCCCGTCGGCCGCCCTCTGCGGCAACACGGCCGGCGCGACCATCAACGGGCAGCCGTTCAACGCGACGTGCATCAACAACATCACGGGCTACAAAGACATCACCGTCCGTGGCGGCCTCGCATGGGACGTCCGCGGCGACGGCAAGACGTCGGTCAAGATCTCGATGGGCAAGTATCTTGACGCGGCCAGCAACGGCAGCAACAACTACACGGCCGGCAACCCGACGCTCGGCCGCATGCCGACCTCCGCGACGCGGTCGTGGAACGACGCCAACCACAACTACACGCCGGACTGCACGCTGGAGAACCCGCTGACCAACGGCGAGTGCGGCCAGATCAACAACTTGGCGTTCGGCACGCCGACGTTCACCAACGGCTTCGACTCGAACCTGATGGGCGGGTGGGGCGTGCGGCCGTCCGACTGGGGCTTCGTCGCCTCGATCCAGCAGGAGCTGTTCGCGCGGACGTCAGTCGAAGTCGATTACACGCGCCGGTGGCTGCAGAACTTCACGGCCTCCGACAACATCCTGCAGCCGGTCTCGGCCTACACCCCGTTCAGCATCGTCGCGCCGACCGACTCGCGCCTCGGATCGGCGAGCGGCCAGACGATCTCGAACCTCTACAACGTGACGCAGAACGTCGCCTCGACGATCAACACGTTCAACACGCTGGCCGACAACTTCGGCACGCAGTACCAGCGCTACAACGGGTTCCTCGTGAACCTGACGTCGCGGCTGCACAACGGGCTGACGCTGCAGGGCGGCTTCAACACGGGCGACACGGTGGCGGACAACTGCGCCGTGCGCCAGAACGACCCGAGCCTCAACCTCGTGTTCATCGCGCCGTCGGCGACGCTCGGCTCGACCGGGCAGGGACCGAACGTTGGTCCGTCGAACCCGTGGTGCCACGTGGACACGGGCTGGGTCACGCGCGTGACCGGCCTGGCGACCTACATCATCCCGCACGCGGACGTGCTCGTCAGCGCGACGCTCCGCAGTGACCAGGGTCTGCCGCTGGCGGCCAACTATGCGATCCCGTTCTCGCTGGCGCAGGCGGGCGGGTTGACGCACGCATATGCCAACGGCATCACGCCGGTCGTGAACCTGGTTCAGCCCGGCACGCTCTACGGCGACCGCGTGAACGAGGTCGACTTCAAGATCGGCAAGCTGTTGAAGTTCGGCCCGACCAAGACGAACATCGCGCTCGAGGTCTACAACGCGCTGAACTCGGCGGCGGTGCTCGGCTACAACCAGACGTTCAGCACGGCAGTGGTGAGCGGGCCTGGCTCGTGGCTGTCGCCGACGCAGGTGATGACGCCGCGGTTCTTCAAGATCACGGCGCAGTTCGACTTCTAAGCACGAGGGGCACGAAGGGCTTCTCAACACACGAAGAGAAAGGCGGGCCGGGATCGGGGCACACACCCCGGTCCCGGCCTTTTTCGTTTTGGCCGTAGAATTCGCAAGAGCGCTCATGACGACGAGATGCTTCTGGCGCTGCGCGCTCGTGTGCGCGGTCGCGGCTGCCGTGGCTGCCGTGGCTGCCGTGGCGGGCGAGCGGCGCCTGCTGTCGCAAACCCCCGCCGCACGCCCCGCTGACGAGGTCACGCTCCGCATCATCGTCGTCAGCACGAGGGAGCAGGCGCAGCAGATCGAGCAGCGGCTGAAAGACGGCGAGAACTTCGCGCTGCTCGCGCGGGCGCTGTCGATCGATCCGTCCGCCAGCCAGGGCGGGCTCGTCGGCAGGATTTCCGTGTCGTCGCTCCGCCAGGAACTGCGGAACGCGCTGGCCGGTCTGCCGCCGGGGCAGGTCAGCCCGATCGTGCCGACGCCGCTCGGCTTCGCGATCCTCGAGACGCTGCCGGACGCGGCGGCGGCCGCGCGCGCCAACCCGAACGGCTACCCGGCGCTCGACGCGACCGGCGAGGTGAAGTACGCGCTCGATGTCGGCGGCCTCGCCGAGACCGAGACCAGCCTCGACCGCTTTCCGCTGCCGGAGAACTGGAACCTCGATCCGAAGACGATCTGCAGCGTGCGCACGACGGCGTACGACTCGATGCACCAGGCGCTCGAACAGTTTCTCGCGCCCGCCGGCGCGCGGACGGGCGCGGCCGAACCGGCCTCCGATCGCTCGCAGGCGCAATACGCGCTCGGCCAGCTCGATCTGTATCGCGGCGAGATGACGTCGGGCATCACGCGGTTCGAGCAGGCGCTGACGCTGGCGTCGGCGGCCGCGACGCCGGACATCCTCGAGTCGCTCGGCATCGCGCACTTCCACAAAGCGCAGATCGACAACGACGTCTTCCGCGCACCGGGCGACCGCTGCCTGCTGCCGCTCGCGCCCGGGCGCGGGTACGCGAGGACCGCCGACGTCACGAAAGCGATCGATTACTACACGCAGTACCTCGCGCGGCGGCCCGGCGACCTCGAGGCGCGCTGGCTGTTGAACCTCGCCTACATGGCGGCGGGGAAGTATCCGTCGGGCGTGCCGGCGAAATTCCTCGTTCCCGCGTCGGCGCTGGCCTCGAGCGAAGACGTCGGACGCTTCGGGGACGTCGCGCCGCGCGCCGGCCTGAACTCGTTCCAGATGTCGGGCGGCGTCATCGTGGATGACCTGGAGAACAACGGGCGCCTCGACGTCGTGACGTCGAGCTTCAACGCGTGCGCGCCGATGAAGTTCTTCCACAACAACGGCGACGGCACGTTCTCCGATCGCACGGCGAAGGCCGGACTCGGCGATCAGCTCGGCGGCCTCAACATCGTGCAGACCGACTACAACAACGACGGCTGCACCGACATCCTCGTGCTGCGCGGCGGGTGGGAGGTGGCGCAGCGCAAGTCGCTGCTGCGCAACAACTGCAACGGCACGTTCACCGACGTGACCGCCGCCGCCGGGCTCGCCAAGCCGACGAGCACGCAGACGGCGGTCTGGACCGACGTCAACAACGACGGCTTCCTCGATCTCTTCGTCGGCAACGAGGACGGCCCTGCGCAGCTCTTTCTCAACAAGCGCGACGGCACCTTCGTGGACATCGCGCACGCGGCCGGCGTCGATCGCAACGTCGTCGGCAAGGGCGTCACGGCCGGCGACTACGACAACGACGGCTGGCCGGACCTCTACATCTCGAACCTCACGGGCGCGAGCGTGCTGTTCCACAACAACCACGACAACACGTTCACCGACGTGTCCGCGGCGGCCGGCGTGGCGGGCGCCGATCGCAGCTTCGCGACGTGGTTCTTCGACTACGACAACGACGGGTGGCCGGATCTGTTCGCCGCGAACTACTTCGTGTCGATCGACGAGGTCGTGCGGACGTACCTGAACCTGCCGCACAACGCGACCCCGATGCGCCTGTACCGCAACCTCGGCAACGGCACGTTCGCGGACGTGACGAAACAGGTCGGCCTCGACAAAGTGTTCATGACGATGGGCGCCGGGTTCGGAGACATCGACAACGACGGCTATCCGGACATCTATCTCGGATCGGGCAGTCCGGCATACACGTCGCTGCTGCACGCCGTGCTGCTGCACAACAAGGGCGGCCAGTCGTTCACCGACGTCAGCGCCTCGTCGGGCACCGGCGAAATGCACAAGGGACACGGCGTCGCGTTCGCGGATCTCGACAACGACGGCGACGAGGATCTGATCTTCGTCGTCGGCGGCGCGACGCCCGGCGACTCGCATGCGATGCGCGTCTTTGAGAACCCGGGGCACGGCAACGACTGGCTGGGCGTGAAGCTGGTCGGCGTCAGGAGCAACCGGCCGGGCATCGGCGCGCGGATCACGGTCACCGTCGAGAACGCCGGCGCTCCGCCGCGGTCGATCTACAAGACCGTCGGCAGCGGCGGATCGTTCGGCGCGTCGCCGCTCGCGCAGCACATCGGCCTCGGCAACGACGCGCGCGTCGTGAGCCTCGACGTCTGGTGGCCGGCGAGCAACACGCGCCAGCATTTCACGAACGTCGAGAAGAACCAGGTGCTCGAGATCACCGAGTTTTCGTCCGCCGACGTGAAGCTCGAGCGCCCGGTCACGCGGCTTGGGGGCGGACCGCGCCCGTCGGAGCGGCCGCGATGACCCGTCTGCGCGTCGCGGTTGCGGCGTGCGCGCTCGCGCTGCTGCCGTCCGCGGCGACGGCGGCGCCGCACGACTACCACGTGCGCGGCGTCGTCGTCACAGTGGATCGCGATCGCAAGGTCTTCACCGCCTCGTGCGAGCCGATTCCCGGCTTCATGCCGGCGATGACGATGCCGTTCAGTGTCGGCGAGGCGGGCGAGCTCGACGGCGTGGCGCCCGGCCTGACGGTGGAGTTCACGCTGCACGTCGGCGAGCACGCGTCGCGCGCCGACCACGTCCACGTCATGCCGTTCGACACCGAGGGCCGCGACCCCACGGCGGCCGCGCGTCTGCGGCTGCTGGATCGGATTGCGTCCGCGGCCTCCGGGCATCCCGCGCTGAACGTCGGCGACGCGGTCCCCGACTTCGCCCTGATCGATCAGGCGCACAGGAAGACGACGCTGTCGCAGTTTCGCGGCAAGGTCGTGGCGATGAACTTCGTCTACACGAGCTGCGTCCTGCCCGACTACTGCCTCCGCCTGGCGAACAACTTCAGCGCGATCCAGAAACGGCTTCGTCCCGCGCTTGGACGGGATCTGATGCTGCTGACGGTCACGTTCGACCCGACGCACGACACGCCGGAGGTGCTCGCCGAGTACGGGCGACGCTGGGACGCCGATCCGGCGGTGTGGCGGTTCCTGACCGGGCCGCTCGCCGACGTGCGGCGCGTCTGCTCGCTGTTCGGCGTCAGCGCGTTCGCCAACGAGGGCTTTCTCGATCACTCGCTGCACACCGTCGTCATCGGCCGCGACGGCCGGCTGGCGGCGAACCTCGAAGGCACCCAGTTCACGCCCGAGCAGCTCGGCGATCTGCTCCAGGCCCAGCTTCGGCGGTAGGGCACCCCCACCCCCACCCCCCGACCTCGACCTCCTGTAAAATCCGCCGCATGGTCAGACGAATCGTCGCGGTGGTGTCGGCAGCCTCGATTTCCGGAGTTGCGCTGATGGCGGCGTCGGCCGGCGTGCCGAGCGTGTCGAAGGCCGAAGACGTCGGCTTTTCGACCGAGCGCCTCGCGCGCATTCACGAGGCCGTCGCGCGCCACATCCAGCAGAAGGACGTCTCGGGCGCGGTGACGCTCGTCGCGCGCCGCGGCAGGATCGTGCACTTCGAGGCGCAGGGGCTCGCCGACGTCGCGTCGAACACGCCGATGGCGAAGGACTCGATCTTCCGGCTCGCGTCGATGTCGAAGCCGATCACGGCCGTCGCCGTGATGATGATGATGGAAGAAGGGAAGATCCGCCTGTCGGATCGCGTGTCGGCCTTCATTCCCGAGTTCAAGCGCCTGAAGGTCGCCGTCGCGAAGAACGGCGGGCCGATGCCGATTCCGGTCGGCCGTGGCGGCGGTCCGCCACCCGAGTTCGATCTCGTCCCGGCGGCACGCGAGATCACCGTGCTCGATCTGCTGACGCATACGTCGGGGCTCATGAGCGGCGGCGTCAGCGGCCCCGAACAGGAGAAGCTCGCGCCGCGCGGGCCGAACGACACGCTGGCGAACTACATTCCGAAGCTCGCGGCCGTGCCGCTCGATTTCCAGCCGGGCACGTTCTGGCGCTACAGCGGCCTCTACGGCTTCGACGTCCTCGCGCGGATCGTCGAGATCGTCTCGGGCCAGCCGTACGATCGGTTCCTCAAGCAGCACGTCTTCGACCCGCTCGGCATGAAGGACACCGGCTTCGCGCCGCTGCCGGATCGGATGGCGCGGCTCGCGACGATCTACCAGCGCACGCCGAACGGCCTGGTTGCCGCGCCCGACGCGAACCGGTTGATCAGCGGCACGTACTTCTCCGCGTCCGGCGGTCTGATGAGCACGGCGGAAGACTATCTGCAGTTCGCGCAGATGCTCGTCAACGGCGGCGTGCTCAACGGCCGGCGCTATCTCAGCCCGAAGACCGTGGAGCTGATGGCGTCGAACCACACGGGCGACATGGTGAACGGCCAGTTCGGCCGGCCGGCGCACGGCATGGGCTTTGGCCTCGGCGTCCAGATCGTGCTCGATCCCGTCGCCGCGGATCTGCGCGTCTCGCCCGGCACGTTCGGCTGGGCCGGCGCCTACGGCACCAATCAGGACATGGATCCGAAAGAGAAGCTGGTCGCGATCATCATGATGCAGAGCCAGGGCGCCGCCGGCCCGCTGCAGCGCGATTTCCAGCAGGCCGTGCAGCAGGCGATGATCGAGTAGGCGGGAGCGAGCGGCTCAGCGTGAGTTCGCGGCGGGGGTGGGGCCCCGCCGCCAGTGAAAGAAAGAGGATCCCGTCATGAAACATGTCTTGCGGGTTGTCATTACATCAGTGGTGGCGATCGGGGCCGTGTCCCTCCACGCGCAGCAGCCAGCGCCGGCGAAGCCCGCGGCGGCGAAATCGTATGCGCCGCCAAAGACGTCGTGGGGCGATCCGGACATCTCCGGCGTCTGGACGAGCGACGCCGCCATCGGCATCCCGATGCAGCGGCCGGACAAGTACGGCGACCGCGGCGAACTGACCGACGCGGAGTTCGCCGAGAAGGAGAAAGCGGACGCCGAACGCCGCAAGAAGGCCGAGGACGCCATCGGCTCGTTCCGCAACGACAACGCGTGGCTCAACAAGTCGTACCGCCAGACGTCGCTCATCGTCGATCCGCCGGACGGGAAGATGCCGGCCGTGACGCCGTGGGCCGAGTCGCGCCGCGCCACGCGCGATCGCGGCACGTTCGGCTTCGGCCCCTTCAACTCGCCCGAAGACTTCACGATGTACGACCGCTGCATCACGCGCGGCATCGTCGGCTCGGTGCTGCCCGTGGTCTACGGCAACGGCAACCGCATCATGCAGGCGCCGGGCGAGGTGATCATCAGCTACGAGATGGTCCACGACACGCGCGTCATCTACACGGACGGCCGGCCGCACGTCGGCAGGAACATCCGCGAGCTGCTCGGCGACTCGCGCGGGCACTGGGAGGGCGCGACGCTCGTCGTCGAGACGACGAACCTGACCGACAAGACGAGCATCGGCCTCAACGGCAACGGCCTGCGCCACAGCGCCGACATGGTCATGACCGAGCGCATCACGCGCGTCGCGCCGGACGAACTGCGCTACGAAGTGACGATGAACGACCCGAAGACGTACGTGAAGCCGTTCACCATCTCGCTGCCGCTCACCTCGCCGCCCGGATACAAGCTGCTGCCGTACGAGTGCCTCGAGGGCGACTACGCGGTCAAGAACGCGCTGAGCGCCGAGCGCGTCGAAGACGACGCGCTGGCCGCCGATCTGAAACGCGGCATCGTGCGCCCGCGCAAGGCGATCACGCAGGACAACGTCAACCAGCCGCGGCCGACGGAGTAGAGCGGGCGTAGGTCGGGCGGCCGTTCAGGGCCGCCATTGGAGACACGATGCGAAAACTCACACTCACCGTCCTCGCCGCGCTCGTCGCGGTGCCCGCGTTCGCGCAGCTGCCCAATCCCTACGGCGCGTCGATCACCATCGACAACGCGAAGAAGATCGCCGCCGCGTCGGTGGCCGAGGCGCGGAAGAACAACTTCAAGATGGCCGTGGCGATCGTGGACATCTCCGGCGACCTCGTGTACTTCGAGAAGATGGACGGGACGCAGGCCGCCAGCATCCAGATCGCGCAGGACAAGGCGCGGTCGGCCGCGCGGTTCAAGCGGCCGACCAAAGCCTTGCAGGACGCGCTCGCGGCCGGCGGGGCGGGCCTCCGCATGCTCGCGCTCGAGGGCGCCGTGCCGGTCGAAGGCGGGCTGCCTCTCGTCATGGACGGCAAAGTCGTCGGCGCCATCGGCGCCTCGGGTGGCACCAGCGATCAGGACGGTCAGACCGCCAAAGCCGGGGCTGACTCCGTGAAGTAGCGTCCGCTCCTTGCGCACGTCTTCAATTTCTCAACGCACTCGATAGCTCTCGACGCCCGCTCCCTGTGGAGCGGGCCAGCTCATCGGCCGAAATGTGTAACGTCAGATGGGCTGGCTTCTCAGCGGCATCCTCTATTCAACGGCCTACGTCGCCATCGGCTGGCAGCTGCGCACGCATCCGGCGCTGCTCAGCTGGTTCCGCGCGTGCGCCCTGCTGCTCCCGCCGATGGCCGGCACGGTCGTCATCGTCCGCCGCCGGCAGACGTGGCGCGGCTGCCAGTGGCTGTTCTGGGCCACCATCGCCGTCGGCCTGGCGATGTCGGCGGT
>CAZOIK010000210.1:0-17292 GCA_964579765.1 uncultured Bifidobacteriaceae bacterium | reverse complement strand
GCGCGGAGCCGCTCGACCGTCGTTCCGCTCGGCGAGTGCGATCTCGAAGTGTGCGGGCGGGCCGACTTCGACGGCGCCCTGCTGTCAGCGGCCGAGGCAGCCGGCGCCTGCCTCGTCCGCGCCCGCGCGACGGACATCTCGCGCGATCGCGACGGGTTCACGGTCGCGACGCGCACCGGACCTATCCGCGCGCGCCTGCTGATCGGCGCGGACGGCGCGAACAGCCTCGTCCGACGACGTCTCGCGCGCGCCTTCGATCGCGCCGACCTCTCGACGGCCACCGGCTACTTCGTGCGCGGCGCGTCGAGCGACGAAATCGTGCTCGAGTTGCTCGCGGATCCGCCGGGGTACATCTGGTCGTTTCCTCGGCCCGGTCATCTCGCCGTCGGCATCTGCACGCAGGCCGACGCGGGCGTTCCGGTCGGGGCCCTGCGTGCGACGGCGCTGGAGTGGATCCGGCGGAACGGCCTCGACTCGGGCTCGCTCGTGCCGTATTCCTGGCCGATTCCGTCGCTCCGCGCCGAACGGTTGGCGTCGCTGACGACCTCCGGACCCGGATGGTGTCTGGCCGGCGATGCTGCCGGCCTGGTGGACCCGATCACGCGCGAAGGCATCTACTTTGCGCTGCTCTCGGGCGACTGGGCCGCGCGCGCGCTCGCCTCCGCCGATGCGGAGCCCGAGCGGCGCTACCAGGAGCGCGTGCAGGACGAGATTGGCGCGGAACTCGTTCGAGCGGCGCGCTACAAGGCGGCGTTCTTCCAGCCGGGATTCATCGATCTGCTGGGCGAGGCGCTCGCCGAGAGTCTGGGCGTTCGCGAGGTGATGGCGCGACTGGTCGCCGGCACGCAGCCCTATGCCACGCTCAAATGGTCGCTGGCAAAGACCGTCGAGGTCGGGCTGGCGTGGCGGCTCGTGCGCGCAAAGTGGTACAATCGACGCTCGACTTTCAAGGAGTACTGAAATGCTGGGCAGCCTCGGATTACCAGAACTTCTGGTGATTCTCGTGATCGTCGTCCTCATCTTCGGCGCGAACCGGCTGCCGGAACTCGGCAAGGGCGTAGGCAGCGCCATCAAGAACTTCAAACAGGGGATGAAGGAAGCCAACGACGAGCACAAGCCGTCGTAGCTAGCGTCGCTTCTTCCCCCGCAATCGCTCGCGCCGGCCGGGACGCTGCTTCCGGCGCGAGTCTTGTTTGGGCGCTGCGCGGCTGCGCCGCGGGCCATGCGCTCCTTCCCGCACGCGCTCGAGAATCTCGACCAGCCCCAAATCCACCTGCCGCTGCTCCAGGTTGACGCGAATCACCTGCACGTCCACCTTGTCGCCGAGGCGGTAGACCTTCTCGGTGTTCTCGCCGCGCAGCATGTGCGCGCCTTCGACGAACCGATAGTAGTCGTCGGCCATCGTCGAGACGTGCACGAGCCCTTCGACGAAGTGCTCGACCAGCTCGATGAACAGCCCGAAGGCGGCGACGCCGGTGATGTAGCCGGTGAATTCGTCGCCGACCTTGTCGGCCATGAACTTCACCTTCTTCCACTGCAGCAGCTCGCGCTCGGCGTCGTCGGCGCGCCGCTCCATCTCCGAGCAGTGCCGCGCGACCTCCGGCAGGTCCTCCTGCTGCTCTTCGCGATCTTCCGGCGACAGCGTGCCATGCCGCAGCGCGCGCAACGCGCGGTGCACGACGAGGTCCGGATAGCGCCGGATCGGCGAGGTGAAGTGCGTGTAGCTCGGCGCCGCCAGCCCGAAGTGGCCGAGGTTCTCCGGCGCGTAGCGGGCCTTCTGCATCGTCCGCAGCATGAGGAACGCGATCGGCTTCTCTTCGGGCTTGCGTTCGATGCGCTGCAGGAGCTTCTGAAAGTGTCGCGGCCGGACCGACGTGAGCGGCGCTCCGAGGCTGTAGCCGAACCCCCCGATGAAGTCCTCGAACTTCGCGATCTTGAGCACGTCCGGCTCCTCGTGCACGCGATACAGCGACGGCGCGCCGTTCGACTCGAGATGCGACGCCACCGTCTCGTTCGCCAGGAGCATGAACTCCTCGATCAACCGGTGCGCCACGTTCCGCTGCAGCGCGATAATCGCCTCGACGACCCCGCCTTCGTCAACGACCACCTCGGCCTCGTTGAGGTCGAAGTCAATCGACCCGCGCCGCCGCCGCGCGTCGTTGAGGACGTGGAAGAGCTCTTCCATCGTCTCGAACATCGGGACGAGCGGCGCGTAACGGGCGAGCAGCGCTTCATCGCGATCCGTGAGGATGCCGTTGACCGCCGTGTACGTCATCCGCTCGCTGCTGTGGATCACGCCGTCGTGCAGCTCGTGGCGGACGACGTCGCCGTGCCGGTCGATCTCCATCAGACACGACTGGACGAGCCGATCGACGTGCGGATTCAGACTGCACAGCCCGGTGGCGAGCTCCGCGGGAAACATGTGCACCGCGCGCTCGGGAAAATACACGGAGGTCCCGCGATCGTACGCCTCGCGATCGAGCGCGCTGCCTTCCTGCACGTAGTGCGAGACGTCCGCGATGTGGACGCCGAGCCAGTAATTGCCGTTCGGCAGCTTCTCGATCGTGATCGCGTCGTCGAAGTCGCGCGCGTGTTCGCCGTCGATCGTGACGGTCGGCACGCCGCGGAAGTCGGTCCGTCCGCGGATGTCCCGTTCCGAGACGGCCCCGCCCAACCTGACCGCTTCGGCGACGGCGTCGTCGGAGTGCGCGTCAGGGATGCCGTACTGGCGGATGATGATTTCGGTGTCAACGCCAGGCGCGTCGATGTCGCCGAGCACGGTGTCCACGCGTCCGACCGCCCCGCGCGACGAGGTCGGCCACCGCGTGATCTCGACCGACACCATCTCGCCAGGCGACGCACCGCCCTCGTGGCCGGGCGGGACGAAGATGTCCATCAGCACACGGCGATCGAACGGCACGACGTATCCCATGCCTCCGCCGTCGCGATCGTAGCGGCCGATGACGCCTCCTCCGCTCCGCTCGAGAATGCGGATGACGCGCCCCTCGGCGCGTCCGCCTTCCTTGATGCGCTCGATCCGGACGACGACGCGATCGCCGTGCATCGCGTCGTTCAGGTGCGGACCGGAAATGTAGATGTCGCCGCCCGCGTCGAGCGGACGTTCCGGCGACACGAAGCCGTAGCCGGCCGGGTGCGTCTGCAGCCGTCCGACGTAGAGATCCATTTTTTCCGGCAGACCGAACCGATGGCCGCGGATCTGAATGAGCTCGCCCGACGCGACAAGCGACTTCACGTGCCGCTTGAACGACGTTCGATCGTCGCGCGGCACCTTCAGCAGTTGCAGCAGTTCCCGCATGCCGGCGGGATGGTGTACGCGCTCGCGCATCAGCGCGAGCACCTGTTCACGAGAAAACATGTCAGTCTGTAGTGTCCGCCTTCAGGCGGACGATTACCCCAATAAAATGATCTGCAGGTCGCCGACGTTGGTGCCGGTCGGCCCGGTGGTGACGAGATCGCCCAGGGCGGCGAAGAAGCGGTACGCGTCGTTGCGATCGAGGAACGCCTGCGGCTGCAGGTTCAACGACTTCGCGCGGCCGAGCGTCGCCGCATCCACGATCGCGCCCGCGGCGTCGGTCGGGCCGTCGATGCCGTCGGTGCCCACGCTGCCGAGGGCGGCGCTGACCCCGAGCGCCGCGAGCGGCGCCGCGCACGCGAGCGCGAACTCCTGATTCCGCCCGCCCGTGCCGTCGCCTGTCACGCGCACCGTCGTCTCGCCGCTCGAGACGATGCACGCGGGCCGGCCCGCGCCGGCGGCGCGGGCCACGCACGCGCGCCGAAGCGCCGGCCCCGCGTCGCGCGCATCACCGACGACGGCGTCGTCAACGCGTATTACGTGATAGCCGCGCGATTCGGCTTCGTGCGCCGCGCCGTGCATCGCGTCGCGCCGCCCCCCGATGACGGACGTCCGCACGTCGCCGAGCCGTCGATCGCCGGGCTTCGGCGTCTCCTCGAGCTGCCCCGTCGCGCCCCGCGCGATGCGATCGACCACCGCGCGTGGATAGGCGCTGTCTCCACCGTATCGGCGCAGGATGTCGAGGGCGTCGCCGAACGTGCTCGCATCCGGCACGGTCGGCCCGGACCCGATGACGCTGAGATCGTCGCCGACGACGTCCGAGATGACGAACGCGCGGCACGCGCCGTTCGCCGCCGTCGCGAGCCAGCCGCCTTTGATCGCCGACAGATGCTTCCGCACCGTGTTGAGCGCGTGAATGTCCGCGCCTGCGCGCAGCAGCTGCCGCGTCGTCGCTTGCTTGTCTTCGAGCGTCACGCCCTCGGCGGGGACGGCCATCAACGCCGAGGCGCCGCCGGACAACAACACCACCAGCGTCTCGCCGGCCTCGAGCGATCGCGCGACCGCGAGCGCAAGGCGACCGCCGCGTTCGCTCTCGGACGTCGGCGTGGGATGGCCGCCGACGATGAACGGAAACGGCAGGCCGTCTGCATTGGCCATTCCGGCCGGCAGCACACCGACGATGAGCCCCTGGCGCACGTGCTCGCCGAACACGCGACTGGCGGCGAGCGCCATCGGCACCGCCGCCTTGCCGGCGGCGACGATGCGGACCGCGCCGGCCGGCGCGCCCTGCGGCGCCCTCAGCGCGCGCTCGACGAGAGAGCGCGCGTCAACCGCGGCAATACCGGCCCGGGCAATCGCCAGGAAGTCGTGTCGAAGAACGTCGAGAGGACGAGTCAGTGCGTGCGCTTGGGATCGGACCAGGCCGAAAGGCCGGTGACGACGTCAAATTGTTTCAAGAGCGATGCGACTAACTGTGGAGCGTCTTCTTGCGAGGAGAGGTGTTCGAGTTCGGCGATGATTTTCGTAAGGGCGGCTTCGACGTCGGTGATGGCCGTTTCTGAGTAGTAGGGCCGCTGCTGCTGCAGACAGCGATGATGCTTCAGAAACTCCTCGCGGTAGAACTCCGTAATCGAGTGCGGCGCGCTGATCGGCCCCATTCCGGTCGCAAAACGTGGCATGCGGCTCCCTCAGAGGTTCAACTGACGGCGTGCAATTTCCAGTTTAGGGCGTTTCGAAAACGAGTGTCAAGATAGCGTAAACTCTTCAATTGCGGCCGGTCGCCGCGATCAGACCCCCCAGGCAGCCGACCACCATCCCCCCCGCCAGCAGCAGCACCGACGCCGACAGCGACAGGAAGCTGATCCCCGACAGATTGATCGCGGACGCGAGCGGGATCAGATAACGGCCCCTGAGCGCCAGGAACACGCCGCCGAGCGCCAGCAGGGCGACGAGCGCGCCAACGCCGCCCTGCAGCGTGCCTTCCATGACGAACGGGCCGCGGACATAGGCGGCCGGCGCACCGACCAGCTGCATGATCTCGAGTTCGTCGCGGCGGGCGTAGAGGCCGAGCCGCACCACGTTGGCGACGGTCAGTGCGGCGCCGAGCGTCAGCAGCAGGCCGAGCACCAGGCCCACGTCACGGAGCATCCGGGTGGCGGACGACAGCCGCTGCAGCCACTCGCGGTCGTAGCGCACGTCGGCGACGCCGGGCAGCTGGCGCAGCTCCGCCAAGAGCAGATCGACGCCTGTCTCGGCGCCGCCCTTCAGACGCACTTCGTACGACGCCGGCAGCGGATTCTGCCCGAGGCTGTCGATGGTAGAGCTGAGATCCGCGAAGGTCTTCTTGAACCGCGCGAGCGCGTCCGATTTCGACAGGTACTGGTGTCCGGCGACGACGTTGCCCGCGGCAATCGCACGCTCGACGGCCGCGCGCTGTTCCGGCGTCACCGTGTCGGCAAGGTACACCGACAGCTCGGCCGAGTTGGTCCACTCGCGCCCGAGCTGCTGCAGATTCGCGGTGGCGATGACGAACGTACCGAGGACGAACAGCGCGAGCGCGATGGTCGCGGTCGAAAGCGCGCCCGACCGGCGGCCGCGCCAGAGGCTCACGATGGCTTCGTCGAAGGCGTATCGCAGCGCGCGCACTACGACACCTCCACGACGTGGCCGCGATCGAGCGTCACGGCGCGGCGCCCGACGCGCCGGATGAGCTCGCGATCGTGCGTGGCGACGACGACGGTCGTGCCGCGCGCGTTGATCTCGCGGAACAGGTTCATGATCTCGAGCGACAGATCGGGATCGAGGTTGCCCGTCGGCTCGTCGGCCAGCACGAGCTGCGGCTCGTTGACGAGCGCGCGCGCGATGGCGATGCGCTGCTGCTCGCCGCCCGACAGCTCCTCGGGCACCGCGTTCATCCGGTGCTGCAGGCCGACCCACTTCAGCACCTGGAACGTCTTCCGCTGCTGGATGATGTCCGGCACGCCGAGCACCCGCATCACGAACGCGACGTTCTGAAACACCGTCATCCGCGGAATGAGCCTGAAGTCCTGAAAGACGAACCCGAGCGATCGACGGTACGCCTGAATCTGCGACGACGACATCGCGGCGAGATCGCGGCCGAGGACGGTGAGGTCGCCTTCGGTGGGCACCTCTTCGCGCAGCAGCAGCCGCAGCAGCGTGGACTTGCCCGCGCCGCTCGGCCCGGTCAGGAAGATGAACTCGCCCTTGTCGATGCTGATGGAGAGATCGCGCAGCGCATACACGCCGCGGCCGTACTGCTTTGAGAGGTGGGCAGCTTCAATCACTGCGCGGCGTCAGTGTATCACGCCTCCAGCGCCCGCTTGAGCAGCTCGTTCACGCGCTTCGGGTTCGCCTTTCCGCCGGCCGCCTTCATCACCTGCCCGACGAGAAACCCGAACGTCGCCGTCGCGCCGGCGCGGTACTTCGCGACCGCATCGGCGTTGCTGGCGAGCACGTCGCCCACGAGCGAGACGATCTGCGACTCGTCGTCGATCTGCGTGAGGCCCTCGGCGGCGATGATGTCGTCGGCCGAGCGGCCGGTCTGAAAGATCTTCTCCCAGACCTCCTTCGCCATCGCGTTGCTGATGCGGCCCTGCTCCACGAGCGCGAGCAGACGCGCCGACTGTTCCGGCGGCACGCGACGGCGCACCGCGGTCACGTCGTCCGTCTTGAGCTCGTTCATTTTGCTGCTGAGCAGCCCCATGACGAGATTGGCCGCTGGCTTCGCCGGCGCCTTGAACGCGGTGACCATCTCGTCGAAGTAGTCGCCCTTGGCGCCCATGAGCTGGAGGACGTCTCGCTCGGCGAGCCCGTGGTCGGCCGCGAGCCGGCGCCGGCGCACGGCCGGCAACTCCGGCATCGCGTCGCGGATCGCCTGGACGCGCGCGGCGTCAACGACGAGGGGAGGCAGGTCGGGCTCCGGAAAGTACCGGTAGTCGTGCGCCTCTTCCTTGCTGCGCATCGACACCGTCGCTCCGGCCGCCGCGTCCCACAAACGCGTTTCCTGCACGACACGTCCACCCGACTCGAGCACGTCGATCTGGCGATCGGCCTCGTACTCGATGGCGTCCTCGAGAAACCGGAACGAGTTGAGGTTCTTGATTTCCGCTTTAGTGCCGAGCGTGGACGCCCCGCGCGGGCGCACCGAGACGTTGGCGTCGCACCGCAGGCTGCCCTCTTCCATGTTGCCGTCGTTGACGGCGAGCGCGACGAGGAGTTCGCGGAGATGCCCGAAGAACGCCGCCGCGTCCCGGCCCGACCGGAAATCGGGCTCGGTGACGATTTCAATGAGCGGCGTCCCGGCGCGGTTCAGGTCCACGTAGCTGCGCCGCGAGGAATCCGCGAATCCCTCGTGCAGCAGCTTGCCGGCGTCCTCCTCCATGTGGATGCGCGTGATCCGCAGGTCGTAGTCGGGCGTCCAGTAGTCGCTCTTCGCGGCGACGACGCCGCCCGTGGCGAGCGGGCGCTCGTACTGGGAAATCTGATAGCCCTTCGGCAGGTCGGGATAGAAGTAGTTCTTGCGCGCGAAGACGGACGTCTCGTGGATGCAGCATCCGAGCGCGAGCGCCGCGCGAATCGCGCAGTCCACGGCCGCGTGGTTGAGCACGGGCAGCGCCCCGGGCAAGCCGAGGCAGACCGGACAGAGGTGCGTATTGGGGGCAGCACCGAACTCGGTGCTGCACCCGCAGAAGATCTTCGAACGAGTGAGGAGCTGCGCGTGGATTTCGAGGCCGATGACGGCCTCGTATCCGCTCACGCCTGAGGGCCGGCCGCCCGCACGTCGGGCGCGACGTCGGCCTCGAAGTTCTTGAAGTTCTCCACGAACATCTTCGCGAGCTTCCCGGCCTGCGCGTCGTACTCCGCAGGATGCGTCCAGGTGTTGCGCGGCTGCAGGACGTCGGACGGCACGCCCGGGCAGAGAGCCGGCACGTCGAGGTTGAACAGGCGATCGCGCTCGTACGCGACGTGATCGAGGGCGCCCGAGAGCACTGCGGCAACCATCGCGCGCGTGTACGCGATCTTCATCCGGTGGCCGGTGCCGTATGGGCCACCGCTCCATCCCGTGTTGACGAGCCACACGCGCGCCTTGTGCGTCGCGATCTTGTCGCCCAGCATGCGCGCGTAGAAGCTCGGGGGCAGCGGCAGGAACGGCGCGCCGAAGCACGTGCTGAACGTCGCCGAGGGCTCGGTCACGCCCTTTTCGGTCCCGGCGACTTTGGCCGTGTAGCCGGAGAGGAAGTGGTACATCGCCGCCTGTGGCGAGAGCCGCGCAATCGGCGGCAGCACGCCGAACGCGTCGGCCGTGAGCATGACGACGTTTTTCGGATGGCCGCCGACGCCGCCCGGCGCGGCGTTGTCAACGAAGGAAATGGGATACGCGGCGCGCGTGTTCTCCGTATAGCGATCGTCGTCGAGGTTCAGCATCCGCGTGACCGGGTCGAACACGACGTTCTCGAGCACCGTGCCGAAACGCCGCGTCGTCGCGTAGATCTGCGGCTCGGCGTCCGCCGACAGCCGGATCGTCTTCGCGTAGCAGCCGCCCTCGAAGTTGAACACGCCGCGATCGCTCCACCCGTGCTCGTCGTCGCCAATCAGCTGGCGCGTGGGATCGCTCGAAAGCGTCGTCTTGCCGGTGCCGGAGAGACCGAAGAACAGCGCGACGTCGCCGGCCGCGCCGATATTCGCCGAGCAGTGCATGGAGAGGACGTCCTTCAGCGGAAGCAGGTAGTTCAGCACGCTGAAGATCGACTTCTTCATCTCGCCGGCGTAGCTGGTACCGCCAATCAGCACGAGCTTCTTTGCGAAGTTCAGGGCGATGACGACCTCGGTGCGCGTGCCGTGCCGTTTGGGATCGGCCTTGAAACTGGGCGAGTCGATGACGGTGAATTCAGGCGCCTGCGCGGTGGCCGCCGCCGGATCGTCGATGAACAGGTTCTTGCAGAACAGGCTGTGCCACGCGTATTCCGTGATGACGCGCACCGGAAGCCGGTACGTCGTGTCGGCCCCCGCGTAGCAATCGAGTACGTACAGTTCCTTGCCCGTCAGCGACTCGATGAAGTCCGCGTGCAGCGCGTCCCACTGCGCCTGCTCCATCGCGCGGTTCACCTTGCCCCACCCGATGTGCGCGTCGCTCGACGCCTCGCGGACGATGAACTTGTCGTTCGGCGACCGACCCGTGTGCTGGCCGGTGCGGCAGACCAGCGGCCCCTCGGCGGCGATGACGCCTTCCTGGTTCCGGATGGCCTCTTCGTACAGCGCCGCGGCCGACAGGTTCCACTTGACCCGATCCGTGCGTATCCCCTCACGGTCGAGGTGGTGGCCGCGCTCTACGGTGCTCATTTACAAGACTCCTAAGCTAAGAAGGTCCAACAATATACGATGAAGCTCAAAAGAGTACTCGCTGGCCTCTCTCCCCGTCAACAATTCGCACGGCTCTGGTAGACTGTAAACGCGCGTGCCGCCAGGTCGTAGAGGCTTATGAGTACTGAAGTGCGCAACAACAACGCCGCCACCGCCGCCGAGGTGCCGTCCGCTCAGCCCGCCGAGAGTTCGTCCCGGCGTCCGGCGCCGGCGGTCCTGTCGGACGATTCGCGCCTCGCCGTCGAGATTCGCGCGCTCGTCGAGCGCGGCGACCTCGACCAGGCGCGCGAGCGGTTCGAGGGGCTCGTCGTCGCGCACCAGCGGCGCGCGCTGCGCATTGCGTTCCAGTATCTCCGCGACACGGCCGAGGCCGACGAAGCCGTTCAAGACGCGTTCGTCAAGGTCTTCAGCCACATCGGGTCCTATCGCGAGGCGTGGCCGTTCGAGGTCTGGTTCACGCGCATTCTCATCAACGGCTGCCTCGATCGGCGCAAGGCGCGCGTCCGGCGCGATCGCTGGATCGTGCCGGCCGACGACGCCGGTTCGGGCGCCGCCAGCCTCAGCGATCGCCGCGCGATTGCCACCGGCGGGGCCGTGCCGCAGGCCGACCCGGAGGCGCGCCTGCTCGCGCGCGAGCGGCGCGCGCGCATGACGGCCGCCGTCGAGCGACTCGAGGGCCGCCAGCGCACGGTGTTCATGCTCTGCCACTACGGCGACTGCACCCCGCGAGAAGTCGGCGCGATGATCGGGCTCAACGAATCGACCGTGCGTGTTCATCTGTTCCGCGCCGCACGCAAGCTGCGGGCGCTGCTCGGAGGACAGCCATGAGCGTCAGGGCGCATCTGCAGGAGGACCTGCTCTACGAGTGCTACTACGCCGAGCGCCGGGGCGAAGCGCTCGATCCGCCCTCGGCCGAGCACCTCGGCGACTGCGAGTCGTGCGCGCGCCGTTACGCAGAGGTCTGCACGTTCCTCACCGACCTTCGCGACGACGCAGACGCCGAGATCGCCGCGCTGTTTCCGCCCGAGCGGCTTCGCGCGCAGCAGCAGGAGATCACGCGGCGCCTCGAGTTCGTCGGACGCGCGGCGCGCGTCATCACCTTCCCCGCCCGGTTCGTGTCGCAGCACGCGCGTCCGGCGGGCGCCCGCCTCGCGGCGCGCTGGATCGCGGCGGCCGCCGCCGCAGGCCTGTTCGTCGGCGTCGCCGCCGGCACCATCTTCAACTTCAGCCCGCGCGTCGAACCGGCCGGCACCAGCCACCGGATGGCGGCGAACGCCGGCACGCGCCAGCTGGTGAACCCGGCCGCGCATGCCCGCATGTCGTCGCCCGACGTGAAGCCGGCCGCCGTCGTCAACGACACCGACGACAAGTTCATGTCTGATCTCGAAGCGGTGCTGGATCGGCCGCACACGAGCGAACTGACCGCGTTCGACGCGCTCACGCCGCACATCCGCGAAGTCCGCGACTTCGCGCGCTGAGCGTTGGCCTCCCTCATCTTCAGGAAAGGCCTCGACCTCAAACAGGCCGTCGCCGGCCGGCTCGCCGAGAACTACCACAGCGGCATCGTCGAACAGATCAAGGCCGACGACTTTACGTTCCGGTCCGGCCGTCTGACCGTGCACCTCGCACGCGAGTTCGGGTTCTGCTACGGCGTGGACCGCGCGGTCGATTACGCCTACCAGACGCGGGAGCGGTTTCCCGATCGCCGCGTGTTCCTGACCGGCGAGATCATTCACAACCCGCACGTGAACGAGAAGCTGCACGGCATGGGCATCCAGTTTCTCGATCGGGCGCCGGGCGGCGTGGACGACGTCGCGCCGGAGGACGTGGTGATTCTGCCCGCGTTCGGCGTGACGGTCGCGATGCTCCAGCAGCTCGAACACCGCGGCTGCACGCTCATCGACACGACCTGCGGCTCGGTGTTGAACGTCTGGAAAAACGTGCGGCGGTACGCCGAGGGCGGCTACACCTCTGTCATTCACGGCAAGGTCTGGCACGAAGAGACGCAGGCCACCGCCTCGCACGCCGTCGAAGCGGGTGGCCGCTATCTCGTCGTCTTCGACAAGGCCGAAGCGCAGGTCGTGTGCGACTTCATCCGCGACGGCGGCGCCGCGGCGGCGTTTCTCGAACGGTTCAAGCAGGCCGTCTCGCCGGGGTTCGAGCCCGACCGCGACCTGCAGCACATCGGCCTCGCCAACCAGACGACGATGCTCATGTCCGAGTCGCTGGAGATCGGCGACATGCTGCGGGACGCGATGCGGGATCGGTACGGTGCGCAGGCCGTCGCGGGACGCTACCAGGCGTTCGACACGATCTGCAGCGCCACGCAGGACCGTCAGGACGCCGTCGTCGCGCTGCTGCGGGACCGGCCGGTGGATCTGATGCTCGTCATCGGTGGCTACAACAGCAGCAACACGTGCAATCTCGCGCGGATCTGCGCCGGCATCAGGCCGACCTACCACATCGCCGACCCCGACTGCCTCCTCTCGGCCCACGCCATCCGCCATCGCCCGGTAGGCACCAAGTCCGAACTCGTGACGGACGGCTGGCTGCCGACCGGCCCGGTGTCCATCGGTCTGACGTCGGGGGCATCCACCCCGGACAACCTCGTCGGATCGGCCATCGTCCGACTCGACGAACTCACCGCCGCCTCGCCGTCGCTGAGCTAAACAAATCGTCCGACCTCGTCGTATTTGCCATAAGCACGCGTATTTACTGAGGTTGTGACGCAATGAAACGGCAGTTTGGACGGGTCGTGCTGTGTCTGGGGCTGCTCGTGCCGGCGGTGCCGCTGCTGGCTCAGGCTCCGGCGGCCCCTCCGGCTCAGCAGAACGGACA
The DNA here is from genome assembly GCA_964579765.1 of uncultured Bifidobacteriaceae bacterium. Classification (GTDB taxonomy): domain Bacteria; phylum Acidobacteriota; class Vicinamibacteria; order Vicinamibacterales; family CAVVIG01; genus DATNBT01. The sequence continues at coordinate 4,760 of CAZOIK010000210.1, read as the reverse complement.
GCCCCCTCCCCGGTTCGCCTGGTGGAGGGACGACAGCTATCAGAAGCACCTCGGCCTGACGTCGGACCAGGTCACCCGGCTCGAGTCGATCTGGCAGGCGGCGCTTCCCGAGCTTCGGCGAGGCCGTGACGAGCTGGATCGTCAGGAAGCCGAGCTCTCTCGTCTAATCGAGATGAACGCAGACGAAGTGGTCGTGACCCACCAGGTGGACAAGGTCGAGGCGATCCGCAGCCATCTGAACAAAGCCCGGACGATGCTGATTTGGCACCATCGGCAGCTGCTCACGCCAGAGCAGCGGGTGAAGCTCAAGATGCTGCGCGATCAGGCGCGCGAGCGCGCGGGCGCCGCGGCCCCGACTCCCTCTGCTGGCCAGCGGCCCTAGTCTCCACTTCTCGCGACAGAGGATGCCCATGAGTGTGAAACGCCCGAATCGAGTGTTGAGCTGTGCCGCCGCTGCGGCGGTCCTCCTGGCCTACGCGCCGCGCGCCTCCGCGCAGCAGGCGCCCCAGACGCGCTTCCAGCAGCTGCTCAGCCGCGCCGTCGAGGCTGCGCTGGCCCAGCAGCAGGCGGGACAGTCACAGGAGCCGTCGCCGACGCCCGGTACGCCGGCGCCCAGCCGCCCGGCCGTTCAGCCGACGCCGGGCTCGACCGGCGTCGTGTCGCTGACGCTCGACGACGCGGTGAAGGCGGCGCTCGATCACAACCTGAACATCGCCGTGGCGCGGCTCAACCCGCAGATCAACGACCTCGCCTACGCGAGCGTCTACTCGATCTACAAGCCGTCGCTCACCTCGCAGCTGGCGACGCAGTCGCAGACGGTGCCGTCCACGAGCACGATCGCCGGCGCGGCGGCGCTGCCCGTGGTCGCGGGCCTGACGACCTTCAACGGCGGCATCACGCAGAACGTCCCGTGGGGCGGCGGCGGGTACGCGCTCACGCTGAACAACAACAAGCAGAGCACGACGAGCCCGCTCTCGCTGTTCAACCCTGTGTTCAACACGAACTGGTCGGCCCAGTACACGCAGCCGCTGATGCGCGGGCTGCGCACCGACTCGACGCGGCAGACGCTGCAGATCACCAAGCTGACGCGCGACGTCACCGACGTCGAGCTGCGCGCGCAGATCACGAACACGCTGTCGAACGTCCGCGAGGCCTACTGGAACTACGTCTTCGCCGTGCAGTCGGTGGACGTCGCCCAGCAGTCGCTCGATCTCGCCAACCAGCTGGTGAGCGACAACCAGACGCGCGTGCAGATCGGCACGATGGCGCCGATCGACGTCGTCCAGGCGCAGTCGCAGGCGGCCACCGCCCGCCAGAATCTCGTCGCCGCGCAGACGACGATGCGCACGGCGGAGATCAGCCTCAAGCAGCTCATCGTCGGCGGCACGAACGATCCGCTGTGGACCGCGACGCTCGATCCCGTGGAACGTCCGCAGTTCGCGCCGGAAACGATCGACGTGCAGGCCGCCGTGCGCCGCGCGCTCTCGGAACGCACCGATCTGCAGATCGCCGAGAAGAACGTCGCGATGAACGACGTCACCGTCAAGTTCCTGAAGGATCAGCTCCTGCCCCAGGCGGATCTCGTCGCCAACTACGGGCTCGTCGGACTGGGCGGCACGCAGCTTGTCCGCGCCGGCACCGGCGTCGGCCAGCAGGTCAACCCGATCACCAACACGATTCCGGGCGGATACGGTGACGCGTTCAGCTCGCTCTGGGGCGCGAACTACCCGCGGTGGACCGTCACCCTGAACCTCAGCTACCCGCTCGGCTTCAGCTCACAGGAAGCCGCCGCGGCGCGCGCCAAGGTGCAGCTCAACCAGGCCTCGGCGCAGCTGAAGCAGGTCGAACTGCAGATCGCGAGCGACGTGACCAACGCCGCCGTGACCGTGCAGAACAACGTCGAGCGCGTGCAGGCGGCGCAGGCCGCGCGCGAGCTGGCGCAGCAGGAGCTCGACGCCGAACGCAGCAAGTTCCAGGTCGGCATGTCCACCAACTACCTCGTCATCCAGGCGCAGCGCGATCTCGCGACGGCGCAGAACAACGAGCTGCAGGCGGTTCTGAACTACCGGAACTCGCTCGTCGAGCTCGACCGCCTGCAGCAGACGACGCTGCAGAACCTCAACGTGACCCTCGTCGGCACCGCGACGACGGCGGTCCGCTAACGCCAGAGCAGACACCGAGGTCTCATGAAACGCGCGATCATCATCCTCGTCATCATCGCCGCCGTGGGTGGCGGCGCCGGCGCCTATTACATGAAGCACAACGCGCCGCAGATCTCGGTGCAGACCGCGCCCGTCACCCGGGGCGACGTCATCGACGCGGTGGCGTCCACGGGGACGCTCCAGCCGGTCATCAGCGTCACGGTCGGCAGCCAGGTCTCGGGCAACATCGCGTGGCTTGGCGCCGACTTCAACTCGCTCGTGAAGAAGAACCAGGTGATCGCGAAGCTCGATCCGACGCTCTTCGAGTCGCAGGTGCAGCAGGCCAAGGCGCAGCTCGCCCAGTCGAGAGCGAACCTCGAGAACGCGAAGGCGCAGCAGGCGCGCGACCAGGCCAATGTCACCTACCTGCGCCTCACCTACCAGCGGGATCAGGAGCTGCGCAAGCAGAACCTGATCTCGCAGGATCAGCTCGATCAGGCGAAGGCGCAAGCCGACCAGGGCGCGGCCGGCCTCGAGCTCGACAAGTCGCAGATTCAGCAGGCCACCGCCAACGTGGAAGCCGCCACGGCGCAGCTGAACACGGCGCAGACGAACCTCGAACACACGGTCATCTCCTCGCCCATCGACGGCATCGTGACGACCAGGAGCGTGGACATCGGCCAGACGGTGCAGGCCAGCATGACCGCACCGCAGCTGTTCGTCATCGCGGAAGACCTGACGCAGATGCAGGTCAGCGGCAACATCGACGAGTCGGACGTCGGCCGCATCACGCCCGGGCAGGACGTCACGTTCCGGGTCGATGCCTTCCCGGGCACCGACTTCCATGGCACGGTGGCGCAGATCCGCCTGAATCCCACCGTCGTCAACAACGTGACGACGTACGCGACGATCATCAGCGTCCCGAACAACGACCTGCGGCTGAAGCCCGGGATGACGGCGAATCTGAAGATCCAGGTCGCGCGCAAAAGCGATGTGCTCCGCGTGCCGAACACCGCGATTCGCTTCCGCCCGAGCGTTGACGTGTTCGCCATGCTCAACCAGCCGGTGCCGCCGGAGGCGCAGGGCGGCGGTCGGGGACGACGCGGCGGCGGCGCGTTCGGTCAAGGCGGCGGAGGCTTTGGCGGCGGCAACGGAAACCGCGCGGCGTCAGGCTCGGCGGCCCCGGCGCAGCAGGGCGCGAGCCCCAGCGGCGCCGGCCGATCCGGCGGTGGTTTCGGCGACAACCCGGATCGTCAGGCACGGATGATGGAGCGCTTCAAGTCGATGTCGCCCGACGAGCAGAAGCAGTTCCTCGAGCGGATGAAGGGCCGCGGGATGGACACCTCGGCGTTCGAGCAGCTCGTGTCCGGAAAGGGCGGCGCGAAGAAGCCGTCCGGGGCCACGGCGCAGAACGGGTTCGTGTTCACGCCGCGATACGGCGAACCGCAGAACAGCGCAGAGCTGCAGGCGTTGTTCAAGCCGCTCTCGGTGACGACGTCGCCCGGTCGCGTGTGGCTCTACGTGGACAAGCAGCTGAAGCCCGTCACCGTGCGGCTGGGCGTCACCGACGGCACCTTCACGGAGCTCGCGACCAGCGAATTGCAGGAAGGCGCCGAAGTGGTGACGGGGGTCACGGGCGCCTCATCGACCCGGACGGCCGCCGGGGCGACGGGCAACCCGCTGCTCGGTCAGCAGCGCGGCGGATTCGGGCCGGGCGGATTCCGCGGCCGGTAGCAATGGCGACTTCCACGGTCATCGGCGTCAAGAACCTGATCAAGACCTACGTTGTCGGCGAGGTCGAGGTGCGCGCGCTCCGCGGCGTGAACCTCGAGGTGCAGCGCGGCGAATTCATCGCGGTCACGGGTCCGTCCGGGTCCGGCAAGTCCACCTTCATGCACATCGTCGGCTGTCTCGATCGGCCGACGAGCGGCCAGTACTTCCTCGACGGCGAAGACGTGTCTCGGATGACGCGGGACCAGCTCGCGAACGGCCGCAACCGGAAGATCGGGTTCGTCTTCCCGGGATTCAACCGGCTGTCGCGGACGTCCGCGATCGACAACGTGGAGCTGCCGCTGCTCTACGGAGGCAAGCTGAAGGCGCTGGAGCGCCACAAGCGGGCGGTCGACGTGCTCACGGCCGTCGGGCTCGGCAACCGTGCCGATCATCATCCGAATCAGCTGTCCGGCGGCCAGCAGCAGCGCGTCGCCATCGCGCGGGCGCTCATCAACGAGCCGTCGATTCTGCTCGCCGACGAGCCGACCGGCAACCTCGACACGCGCACCAGCATCGAGGTCATGGACATCTTTCAGCGGCTGAACCGCGAGCGCGGCATCACGGTCGTGCTGATCACGCACGAAATGGACATCGCCGAGTACGGCTCGCGCATCGTCTCGTTCCGCGACGGCGTGGTCGTCGCCGACAAGGCGGTCACCAAGCGCCGGCTCGCGCAGGACGAGCTCGCCGCGCTGCCGCCGCCGGTCGAAGCGGCCGTCTGATTTCGAGGAGCGCACTATTTCGATCGTCATGGTGTTCCGCATCTCGCTAAAGTCGCTCATGCGCAACAAGCTGCGCACGGCGCTGACTATGCTCGGGATGATCTTAGGCGTCGCCGCCGTGATC
>CAZOIK010000209.1:0-6159 GCA_964579765.1 uncultured Bifidobacteriaceae bacterium | reverse complement strand
CTCCCCCCGCAACACCTGGCCCTCGCTGCGCTCTTCGACGACGGCAGCATCCCGGGCATCCTGCACGTGCATTCCGTGCGATCGGACGGCCGCGGCACGGCCGATGACATCGCACGCGCCGCCGCCCGCGCCGGCCTGAAGTTCGTCGTCATCACCGATCACGGCGACGGCACGCGCGCGCCGGATCCGCCCGTGTACCGCGACGGCGTGCTGTGCCTCGAGGGCACGGAAATCAGCACGGCCGGCGGCCACTACATCGCGATCGACATGCCCGCGTCGCCTTATCCGCTCGGCGGCGAACCGCGCGACGTCGTCGAGGACGTGAAGCGGCTTGGCGGCTTCGGCATCGCCGCGCATCCGGATTCGCCGAAGCCCGAGCTCCGCTGGCGCGAGTGGACCGCGCCGTTCGACGGGCTCGAGATCGTCAACCTCGACACCGCGTGGCGGACGCAGGCGGCCGGCGGCTGGCGAGGGCGAGCCGGGCTGCTGGCGAGAGTCCTTACGTACGGCGTGCGGCCGGCCGAGTCGATCGCGAGCCTCGTCAGGCGATCGGACGTCCTGTATCGGTGGGACGCGCTGAGCAGGCGCCGCCATGTCGTGACGATCGCGGGCGCCGACGCGCACGCGCAGATTGGCTGGAAGTCGGGCGATCCGATTCCGGGCGGTCTGTCCGTGCCGCTGCCGAGCTACGAGTCGTCGTTCCGCGCGCTGTCCGTGCACGTGCGCACCGAGCGGGCGCTGACGGGCACCGCGGCGGCGGACGCCGCGATGATTGTTCGCGGCATTCGCGCCGGGCATTTGTACACGGCGATCGACGGGATCGCGACGCCGCCGGCTTTCGAGTTCACCGCGGAAAACCCGCTCGGCACCGTTCGCTCCGGCGATCAGCTGGCGGTGGCGGGGCCGGTGACGCTGCACGTGCGCAGCGACGCGCCCGACGGGTTCACGACGACGGTGTGGGACGGGATGCGGGCAATCGTGGCCGATCGCCGCGAGCCGGACTTCACGATCACCGCGCCCGCCGGCCCGGCGGTCTACTGGGTGGAGGTCCGCGCGCCGGGGTCGCGCGCGCCGTGGATTACGAGCAACCCGATCTACGTGCGGGCGCTGGAGCCGGCGACGCCGGCCGTCCACCCGAGGCCGCCGGCGACGTCGTCGCGGGCGCTGTTCGACGGCGGCTCGCTCGCCTCATGGACGATCGAGCACGACCCGTCGTCCACCGGCGCCGTGCAGATGGCGGCGACACCGGCGGGGGAGAGCGGACTCGGCGTCGAGTTCGGGCTGTCGGGCGGTGCGCGCGCGGGGCAGTTCGCCGCGCTGGTCGTGACGCCGCCCGGGGGGCTGGCGCCGGCCGACCGCCTGAGCTTTGCCGCGCGCGCCGAGCGCCCGATGCGGATCTCGGTTCAACTGCGGACCACCTCCGCGCGCTGGGAACGATCGGTCTACGTGGACACGTTCAGCCAGCCGCACACGATCTTCTTCGACGAGTTCGCGCCGGCCGGCGACACGCCGACCTATCGCGTCCCCGCGAGCGACGTCCGCGCCGTGCTCTTCGTCGTCGATACGACGAACACGAAGCCGGGCACGTCGGGCCGGCTCTGGATCACGTCGCCGAAGCTGGAGCAGTAGTGATGTCGTGCAGGCCTGAAGGTCTGCACGACAGCTGACTCAGGTTCGAACGGTCAGGATCATGTACAGTGCGGCGAGGCCGAACAGGACGTTCGGCACCCAGGCGGCGACGGTCGGCGTGAGGACGCCGCCTTCGCCCATCGCGCTGAAGATGTTGAGAATCACCCAGTAGGCGATCGACAGCGCGATGCCGATCCCGATGCCGTACATCGCGCCGCGGCGTCCGGTCGTGACCGCGAACGGAATCGCGAGCAGCGCCATGATGACCGTCGCGAACGGGAACGCGATCTTGCGCTGCATCTGGACCATCGCGGTCACCGTGTTGAAGCCGCTCGCTTTGAGCTGCGCCACGTAGGCGCGCAGCTGCCGGTAGTTCATCTTCACCGGATCCGGGACTTCCGCCTTGAAGTAGTTCGGCTGCTCGAGCGTCAGCGTCTTCGTCGCGAACTGCGCGTAGTCCACCGTCGTCACTCCGCCCTGCACGGGCGCCGGCGACAGCGTGCGCACCCAGCCGCGCCGGGCCGTCCAGTCGCGAAGCGTCGCGTCGGAGGCCGGCGCGGGCGCGTCCATGGTATCGACGTACGTCACCTCGCGCAGGCGCCAGGTCCGCGTGTCGAAGCGGTACTTCGTGAACCGGATGAACCGATCGTGGGCCGGGTCGAAGATGTCGTAGTGGTAGATGTCGCCGGAGTCGCTCGCAATCCACCGATTGACGGCGCTCGGCTCCGTGGACGGCCAGCCGCGAATCGCGCCCTCGAGGCGGTCGGCGTGCCGGTTGGCGCGGGCGAGCACGACCTCCTGCAGGCCGAAGAGCGCGGCGCTGGCGCCGACGGCGAAGAGCACGAGGGGAGCCGCCGCGCGGTACAGGCTCATGCCGCACGCCTTCATCACGACCAGCTCGCTGTTCTTCGTCATCAGGCCGATCGTGACGAGCGTCGCGACGAGCACGGCAATCGGGATGATGTAGTAGAGGAACTGCGGCGTCTGATAGTAGAAGAACTGCAGCAGCATCGACGTCGTCGCCTTGCCGCGGAACAGCTTGTCGGCGAGGTCGATGAACGTCGAGATGTAGAAGACGCCGAGCGCCGAGCACACCGAGAGCAGGAAGATGCTGACGTACTGGCGCGTCGTGTAGAGGTCGAGCAGCTTCAGGCCCGGCACGCGGATGGCCGAGGCCGACCCGAGCAGCATCCCCGACCGCGTCTGCGGCGCGGCGCCGTCGTCGGAGGCGCTGCGGACGGCGCGGCTCATCCAGAACGCGAGCAGCGGCGGGCGGTCCGTCGATCGCGCCCGCCAGATAGTCAGCGCGACGCCGAGGGCGCCGAGCACGATGGCGGGCACCCACGGCGCGATGTCCGGCGCGAGCACGCCGCCGAACGCCGCCGCGCGCGCGGTGTACATCAGCACGTAGTAGGCGAAGACGACGATGAAGCCGATGGCGAAGCTGGCGAGCTTGCCGTCCTTGCGGTTGCTCACGCCGAGCGACAGGGCGACCAGGGCCAGCACGAGACACGCCGCCGGAATCGAGAACTTGTTCTGGATCATCAGGTGCGCGTCGATGAAGTCGTGCTCGCCGGGCCTGGTCTTCGCGATCGTGCGGCGCAGGTCGGCAATCGTCATCTCGGGCGCGTTCCGCGGCGGCGGCGGCGCGAAGACGGTCGAGGCGTCGAGGCTCAGGCTCAGCGCCTCGAACTGCGTGCCCTGGTATTCGTCGGGGTCGGCCGAGCGGGTCGTGTGCTGCGTCCCGTGCAGCAGCTGCAGCTGGACGAGCTTGTTGACGCGGTCCACGATGACGCGGCCTTCGCGCGCGAGATAGACCGTCGTGACGCCTTCTTTGGAGCTGTCGGCGAAGAAGACGTCGCGCATGCCGTGCGTGTCGGTGAGCTCGCGCACGTAGAGGACGTGGTTCGGAAACGTGTCGAACAGAACACGCGGCCGGATCTGGTTCTCGACGCGCTGGGTCACCTCGCCGAACGTGATCTCGCGGAACGCCTGGTTCGCGTCGGGCAGGGCGACGATCATGACGTAGAGCGTCGCGGCGGTGCTGAGCGCGGCAATCAGCGCGACCGGGCGGAGGAGCTGGTAGATGCTGACGCCGCACGCCTGCATGGCCACGAACTCGCGGTCGGCCGAGAGGCGCCCGAAGGCGATCAGCAGGCCCAGGAGCACGGCCATGGGAATGCTGACGCCGAGCGCCTGGGGCAGCAGCGTGACGACGATCTTCGCCACGATCCAGGCATCGATGCCCTGTGCAATCAGCTGATAGCCCTGCTTCAGCACGGGCGGGATGATCAGCAGGAAGGTGAGCAGCAGCAGCGACAGCACCAGCGGCAGCAGCACCTCGCGGATCACATACCGGTCGAAGATCCTCATCGGCACCCACTAGACTACAACGTATGACCCGCGTCGCCCTCCTGTGGCACATGCACCAGCCCTATTACGAGGACCTCGTCACGCGCGAGCACATCCTGCCGTGGGTCCGGCTGCACGCGCTCAAGGACTACTACGGCATGGCGGCGATCCTGCGCGAGTTTCCCGGCGTGCGGGTGACGTTCAACCTGGTGCCGTCGCTCCTGGTGCAGGTCGAGGCGTTCGCCGAAGACCGCGCGCAGGATCCGTACCTCGACGTGAGCGTGAAGCCCGCGACCGACCTCACGCCGTCGGACCGCGACTTCATCATCGCCAACTTCTTCCACGCGCAGCGGCAGCGGATGATCGACGTCTATCCGCGCTATCGCGAGCTGGCGGAGCAGCGGGGAAGCGGCGCGTACGGCACCGGCGACCTGCGCGATCTGCAGGTCTGGCACAAGCTGGCGTGGATCGATCCCCTGTACCTCGACGGCGACGACCGCGTGCGCGGGCTCGTCGCCAAGGGCAGGAACTTCAGCGAAGACGACAAGCACGTGCTGCGCCGCGTCGAGCTCGAGCTGCTGAATCGCGTGATCCCGGAATACCGCGACGGCGTGCAGCGGGGCCAGATCGAGGTCTCGACGTCCCCGTTCTACCATCCGATTCTTCCGCTGCTGTGCGACACGGACGTCTACCTGCGGACGCATCCCTCGTCGGCGATGCCGAAGCGCCGGTTTCAGCACCCCGAGGACGCGGCCGAACAGCTCGAGCGCGCCGTCGCGTGCCACGAGCGGCTGTTCGGGCGGCGGCCGGTCGGCCTGTGGCCGTCGGAAGGCTCGGTGTCGGATGCGATGGTGCCGCTCGTCGCGCAGGCCGGGTTCCAGTGGATGGCCACCGACGAGCAGATCCTGGCGAACTCGCTCGGCATCGCGTTCACGCGGGACGCCACCGGGCAGCTGCAGCAGCCTGAACGGCTCTACACGCCATACCGCGTCTCGGCCGGTGGACGCGACGTCAGCTGCCTGTTCCGCGATCACACCCTGTCCGACCTCATCGGCTTCGTCTACTCGGGCTGGGAGGCGGAGGCGGCGGCCTCGGACTTCGTGGCGCGTCTGCTCGACGCGGGCCGGCGTTACCAGGCCCGGACGGGGAGAGACGACGCGGTCATCCCGGTGATTCTGGACGGCGAGAACGCGTGGGAGCATTTCGAGGGCGGCGGCCGTCCGTTCCTGCGCGCCCTGTACGGACAGCTTCAGCGTCACCCCGAGCTCACGACGGTCACGATGGCCGAGGCCTGCGCGGGCCCCGGTCCCGTGCTCGACGGCATCTTCCCGGGCTCGTGGATCGACGCGAACTTCTACATCTGGATCGGCCATCGCGACGATCAGCGGGCCTGGGACCAGCTCGCGGCGGCGCGCCAGGCGCTGCACGAGTCGCCCTCCGTCGCCCCCGCGTCGCGGGCGGCGGCGCAGGAGGAAATCCTCATCGCCGAAGGCAGCGACTGGTTCTGGTGGTACGGCGACGACCACTCGTCGGATCACGACGCCGAGTTCGACGATCTCTTCCGGCGGCATCTCCGGAACGCCTACCGGCTGCTGGATCGCCCGGTGCCCGACGATCTGTTCCTGAGCAACATCTCGACGGCGGTCCGGACGGTTGACGACGTGCAGCCACCGGTCGGGTGGATTGCGCCGGCGATCGACGGCCGGGATCACAGCTATTTCGAGTGGCTGGGCGCGGGCGTGTTTGCGCCGCGGCGGACGGCCGGCGCGATGCACCAGATCGAGGCGGCGCCTCCGGTCGTGACGCGCGTACTGTTCGGGTTCACGCGCGACGCGGAGCTGTGTCTGCGGCTCGACGGGCCGGCGCCGATGGCCGGGCAGCTGGCGGCCGGCCATCAGGTCACGGTGGCGTTCTTCGAGCCGGCGCCGCTCAAGGTCGTCGTGTCGCAGACGTCCGATAAGGAGTGTTATGTTAACTTACAGGGCGCGCGCGCCGCGGCGGCCCGCGCGCTGGACGTCTGCGTGCCGCTGACCGCCTTCCACGCGGCGCCGGGCGCGCTCGTCTCCTTCACCATCGCCGTCTCCAGGACGACGCCCGGCGGGCCGATTGCCGTCGAGCGCCATCCTGATCGCCACACCATCGACGCCGCGATTCCCGGCGCCGACTTCGCGGCCTGCC
>CAZOIK010000208.1:0-6918 GCA_964579765.1 uncultured Bifidobacteriaceae bacterium | reverse complement strand
CGACGAAGTACTGCTGCGTGTTGTTGTTGACGACCTCGGCGCGGGCGGTCTCGAGTGCCCCGGGACGGTCGAGCGGCTTGATCGCCACGGTGACGTTCGCGGCGGCGGGGTCTGGCGCTCCATGCTGCGACGGCCGCAACGTCACCCAGAACTTCCCCTGCGGCGTCCGGTCGTCAGTGACGTCCGGATCGGTCCAGACCGACACCTCGTATCCGCCGATGACGCGATCGCTGACGATCGGAAACGGCGGGCCGCTGTGCGCGCGGGCGGTGGACGCGGAGGCCACGATCGCGAGCGCGAGCGCGGCGACTCTCCACCTCATCCGAGCGCCACCAGTCCGCGCATGTCCATCGGCTGCGCGACGATCCACAGGGCCGCGCCCGCCAGCACGACGACGAGCAGCGCCCACGGAATCATCGCGGCCATCGTGCGCCGCGGGTAATCGCGCTCCGAGATCTCAAACACCGCCGCCAGCGCGCCGAGCATGCCGAGCAGAATCAGCCCGGCCTGAATCGGAAACACCGAGCCCGGCCGCATCCCCCGAAGCTGCCACAGCGGCGCACCGAGCGCGGCACGCCCCAGCAGGTCCTGCGCCGCGCGCTGCGTGACCGGCACGATCGAGAACGCGCCGATGAGGAGATGAAACAGATAGTGCGCGGCCCACATGCCGACGCCGAGCGGCACGAGTCCGTATGCGAAGCTGATCGCGATCTCCGCCAGCCGCCTCGTGTGGTCGCGCGCCGACACGCGCGTCGCCAGGGCGACGATCGCGAGCAGCACGGACGGCACGACGACGATGCCAACGGCGAAGAGCACGGCGAAGGCCGGCGCACGGCCGCTGAGGTCCAACGACCGCGCCACGGCGTCCTCGAGACCACGAACCGGTGCGATCATCCCGAACGCGTTCATCAGGCTGCCGAAGACAAACAGGACAATCAGCGCGGCGATGTCGGGCCGGCGCGCAAACCGGCCGATGCCCGACCGTCGCGCGGGATCGGCGAGCTCGGCGCCCGGCACCCGCGCCGCCATCGCGATGTTGTCGTGCGGACACGCGTGCACGCAGTCGAGGCACAGCGTGCAGTCCATGTTGCCGACCTTCGCCGGCAGGAAGAGCCGCAGCTCGCAGCCGCGCTGCAGGTCGTTGCCCTTGATGCAGTCCACGGTGCGGCACGTGCGGCAGGTGTCGGTCTCGCGCACGCGCAACTCGAACGGCGACACCATCGAGGTGACGAAGTTGAACTGGCCGATCGGGCAGACGTACTTGCAGAAATTCGCGCCGGTGAAGACGAGATCGACCGCGAGCGCGCCCGCGAAATACAGCAGCACGACGTACGCCGTGGCGCGCGGGAGCGCCCAGAGGCCGAAGAACTCGTAGCAGAACAGGATCGCGGCGAACAGCACGATCGCGATCCACTTCGTGCGCAGCCAGCGCGGAAACGTGCGGGTTGGCGCGTGAAGCGTGCGGCCCGCGTCACGCGCGAGCACGAACGGACAGCCGGCGCAGAAGAGATTGCCCGCCGCCAGCAGCGCGACGATGAGCAGGCCGCGGTAATGCGTCCAGACGGCCACCGTCGTGAACGTCGTCGGATCGACCGACGAGACGGCGACGCCGTCGAGGACGACGAGCGCGGCGCCGGCGAGCAACACGAGCTGGAGCGCCGTGCGTGCGTGCCGCCATCGGAGAAACGCTCCGACGGCCGGCCACTGCAGGACGTCTATGCCGTGGCCTCGTTGAGGTTGCGATCCCATGCGCAGGCGCACTGAAACGTCGCGCGTTCGTCGGCTGGCGGGAACAGGTGGTAATACATCGCGACCATCATCGGGATGAACACGACGGTGTTGTAGAACAGGTGCAGCTCGACGCGGGGCGCCCAGAGCTGGATGAAGCTGGTCGGCACGGGACGGCCCATCAGGTTGTGGCCGATCGTCGCCTGAATGATGAGCGCCAGGTGCTCGATGTGGTGCCAGAACTGGATGCCGAGCGAGATCGTCCACCAGCGGCGGTCGCGCACGCCGGTGAAGCCGGGACGCAGCGTCCAGATGCCGATGAGCATCACGAGCGCGTACAGATAGTGCAGCAGCTCGCTCCGGATGAGCCACGGGAACACCATCCCGAGCATGCCGAGCGCCTGCGGCACCGGCCAGCCGAGCACGTAGATCTGAAACGCCTGGAACAGATGTTCGCCCCAGTGCGCGAGGACGATCGCCATGAACACGCGAAGCGCGAGCTCATGATCGCGTCCGTTGAGCCGCTCGAGCAGCGTCTCGTGCTGCGGTGAGGTCCTTGCGTCGGCGTGAGCTGCGTACATGGTGGGCTAATATAGGGCCCGCCAGCGAGGCCCGCCATCGTATAAATGCACTACCTCACCCCCTATCCCGGGACGGCGGCCGCTCGGGACCGATTCATCGTCGATCTGCGTGGTCCGAGGCCGCGGCGCGACCCCTGGCGCTACCAGGATCTCGCCCTCGAGGACGAGAGCACGGAACGTGGCGATGTCGCCCGCGTCGGCACGGTCTTTCTCACCGGGCGTGAGTGTGTCTGGCGATGCGCCATGTGCGATCTGTGGCGCTTCACGACGCGCGAGGACACGCCGGCCGGGGCGATTCCCGCGCAGATCGACGCGGCGCGGCGAAGCTGGCGGCAGCAGGGCGAGACAATCGCGCGGATCAAGCTGTACAACGCGTCCAACTTTTTCGACCCGCGCGCGGTTCCGGAGAGCGACTACGCGGCCATCGCGTCGCACGTCCGCGACCTCGACCGGATGATCGTCGAATCGCATCCGTCGCTCGTCGGGCGCGTCGATCGCGTGCTCGACGTGCTGGGTGGGACGGCACTCGAAGTCGCGATGGGCCTCGAAACGGCGCACCCCGCCGCGCTCGACGCCCTGAACAAGCGGATGACGACCGACGACTTTGCGCGCGCGGCCGAGGCGCTGCGGGCGCGCGGCGTGTCGGTGCGCGCCTTCGTGCTGATTCACCCGCCGTTTGTGCCGCACGAGGAGCAGGACGAGTGGCTGCTCCGCTCGGTGGCGTTTGCCGTGCAGTGCGGGGCGTCGGTCGTCTCGCTCATTCCGGCGCGGGCCGGCAACGGGACGATGGAGGCGCTCACCGCGCAGAAGCTGTTTCGCGCTCCCACTCGCGCGGACGTCGAAAGGAGCATGGCGCTGGTGGTCTCCAGGCTCCAGTCTCCAGTCTCCAGTCCCCAGTCTCCAGTCTCCAGTCCCCAGTCTCCAGTCCGAGTCCTGCTCGATCCGTGGAGCGGGCATGCGGATTGACGCCGATGTCGCAGTCGTCGGCTCGGGTTTCGCCGGTTCGCTCGTCGCGCTGGCGCTTCGACGCCGCGGCCGGCGCGTCGTTCTCGTCGAGCGCGGCTCGCATCCGCGCTTCGCGATTGGCGAATCGTCCACGCCGCTCGCAAACCTGCTGCTCGAGGAGATCGCCGACCGTTACGACCTGCCGCAGATCCGCGTGTTCTCGAAGTGGGGGACGTGGCAGCGCGCGCGGCCGGACGTCGCCGGTGGGCTGAAGCGCGGCTTCACGTTCTACTTCCACCGGCCCGGCGAGCCGTTCGCCGACGACGAGGCGCATGCGCGTCAGCTGATGGTCGCGGCGAGCCCGCACGACGACGTCGGCGACACGCACTGGTACCGCGCGGACTTCGATCGCAATCTCGTCCAGGAGGCCGAGTCGGCGGGGGCAGTCTATCTGGACCGAACGGCTGTCGATCGCATCGACGTCGGCGACGACCGCGTGTCGCTCGACGGCGTCCGCGACGGCGCCTCCGTCCACATCGACGCGGCGTTCCTCGTCGATGCGTCCGGCCCGCGCGGCCTGCTGTCCCGCGCGCTGAACCTCGACGCCTCGTCGCTGCGCTGGATGCCGCCGACCGAGGGCATCTACACGCATTTCGAAAACGTCGCGCCGTCCGTGGGGGCGATCGACATGCCGTACGTAGGGCGACCCGAGACCCAGCGCGTAGGGCGGCCCTTTCAGGGCCGCCAACCCCCCTACCCACCAGACGCCGCCGCCGTGCACCACGTCTTTCCCGGCGGCTGGATCTGGATGCTGCGGTTCAACAACGGGATCACGAGCGCCGGCGCGGCGATGATCGAACGCCACGGCCGTAGTGTCCGGCGTCAGCCGGACCATGTATGGCGTTCACTGCTCGACACGCTGCCGTCCGTCCGCGAGCAGTTCGCGAACGCGCGCGCGGCCGAGCCGTGGATCCACACGCCGCGGCTGGCGTTCCGCACGACGGGGGTCGCCGGACCGAGCTGGGCGCTCCTGCCATCCGCCGCGGGCGTGATCGACCCGCTGCTGTCCACCGGCATTCCGCTGACGCTCCTCGGCGTCCAGCGGCTGCTGGAGATGTTCGACGCCGGCGTCACCGCCGACGCGTTGCGCGAGTACGAGCGTGTAACGCTCGAGGAGCTCGACGCGACCGAACATCTCGTCGCCGCGCTGTATGCGTCCATGGCCGACGTGCCGATGTTCAAGCGGCTCACGCTGCTCTACTTCGCCGCCGCCAGCTTCAGCGAAGCGGCCCGCCGGCTCGGCCGTCCGGAGCTCGCGCCCGGATTCCTGCTCCACGCGCACCCGCGGTTCGGCCCCGAGCTGCGCGCCTGCTGCGACCTGGCCCTTGCGTCGCCGCAGGGTTCCACCCGCGACGAGCTGTTCGCTCGCGTCGATCGCGCGATCGAGCCGTTCGACGTCGCCGGTCTGCTGGATCGCTCTCGACTGGACTGGTACCCCGTGCTCGCCGACGACCTGCTCGCGAGCGCGTCGAAGCTCGAGGCATCGCGCGCGGAGATCGACGGGCTTCTCGAGCGGTCGGGATTCAGCACTCAGGTGTAGCCCAGGACTTGAGTGCTCCCGCTTCGGCCGGCCGTCAGCGCCGCGGCCGCTTCGTGCGTTCAGCTCGAAGCCGAGCCAAATCGCTCAGCAGATCACGATGGTCGTCGTAATCGAAGTTGAGAAACCGCCACGCGCCGTTGCGCCGCGCGACGTCGGCGACGACATCGGGCATGTCGTGGCGCCTGCCGTCGCACACGGCGTGCACCTCCACGCGATAGACGCGATTGGCCGCCACGCTTCGTCCGACGTCGTAGCGGGCGCAGGGATCCTGCGCGTTCAAAAACGGATCCCAATCGAGTCCGACGACGGCGTCGCGCGTCTTCGCCTGAGCCGTGACGTCTGCGCGCAGCGCCCGCAACAGCGGCGCGGCAAAGGCACTCGGCCGCCACGCGAGCGCCGCGTTCCACGCCGGCCCGGACGAGTCGTCGAGCGCCGTCGTGACGTACCAGTCATAGAACGTCTGGACGAACCGGCCGACCTCGCGCAGCACCGGATCGGTGGGGCCCGGGGCGTACTGCCGGCTCAACTGCCGCAACGCGTCGATATGCGTCCGGGTCAGCCTCGCGCGAAGCAGATTCAGCTCCATCGGGTACGTCGAGCCGTACTCCGCCTGTTTATCGACGGCCGGATATGTCGCGTCCACGTAGTCGTCCAGGTACTCTCGCCACGCACGCTCCTGAGCCTGGATCTTTGCGCCGGCTCCGTCCTCTCGCGCCGCGTGCGCCAGCACGCGTTCGTACAGCAAATCCCGCTCGCGGTTGACACGACCCAGCTCGTCGCTGGCGCACTGATTCAGCTGACTTTGCGTGGCCGATCGGGTGTCACAGGCGCGCCATCGTTCGGACGTCTGGGCGGGAGACAACACGGGAATGACGAGCAACACGAGGAACGTGAACGCGTGACGCATCGAAGCCTTCAACCAGAACACTCGGTCGTCAGCCGGCCGGCTGCACGCGCACGCGCACCGCACGCGTGCGCAGCCATTCGTCGGTGAACAGCGCCACCGGGCCGACGAGGAACAGCGCGTAGAAGGGCGCGTAGATCACCTGATTCAAGCGCAACATCATCTCGACGACCGCCACCAGAAACACGACGAGGCACTGGCCGGACGTCGAGTGCACGGTCGTCTTGGGGTCGGTGATCATGAAAAAGATGAAGAGCTGATACATCGGCCCCGTGATCGGGGCCACGATGGCGAGCCACGGGTTGCCGGTGACGGCGCTCTGCACGAGCGACAGCAGCAGGAACGACGCGACGTACGTCGCGCTGATGTGCAGCCGCCCGGCCCGCCAGACGATGACCGCGCCGAGCATCCAGATGACGACCATCGGCCAGACGACGTTGCCCCACTGGACGCTGAGCACCGACGCGCTCGCCGGCGCGAGGAACAGCACCGCGCTGACGCCGAAGTTCGACGGGTTCCACAAGTGGCGATCGCGGTAGCGGAACACGTACTTCGTCGCGATCGAGACGAGCGCGCACAGCGCGTAGGCCCAGAGGAACGGCGAGCGGATGAGAATGCCGACGCTGATGCCCGTGATGTACGCGCTGGCGGGATGAGGCCACGTGCCGTACGTCAGGCGGCCCATCACGAGCTCGGCGAGAATGGCCACGAGAATCGCCGTGCCGGTGCGCGAGTAGCCCTCGAGGATGCCGAACGACAGGTGCGCGCTGATCAGGATGCCCGTGATGAGCAGCGGCGGATAGTAGCGTTTCATAGGCCGGCAGGCCTGAAGGCCTGCACTACATCGGCTCCTTGATCGTGATGATCCGATCGATTGCCGGGTGCTCGATCGTCTGCGTCTTCCCAGACGGCCAGCGGATGACGACACGATCGACGGCCGTCGCCGCGCCGAGCCCGTAGTGCAGCCGGCGATCGTTCTGCGCCTGCGTGTGCCCGTTCCACTGCAGCTCGACACGGGCGCCGATCGCGCTCCGGTTGCTGGCCGCGCCTTCGAGCGCGACCTCGAGCCAGTGCCGGCCGGGCGCCACGGTGTTCTTGTAGATCAACAGCGGCCCGCGCTGGTTCGCGACCAGCACGTCGAGCACGCCGGTGTTGAAGAG
>CAZOIK010000207.1:0-8601 GCA_964579765.1 uncultured Bifidobacteriaceae bacterium | reverse complement strand
ATTCGGCGTCGGCCGTGACCATCACCAACGAGCTCGGCCAGTCGCGCGTCCTCCACCCCACCGGCCTGGCGGAGCCGATCGACATCCAGGGCCTGGCGCTCACCGCGACGACCACGCGCGACGGCGGCCGGCTCGTCGTCGTCTACCACGTCGAGCCGAACCGCGACGTCCAGTACACCTACACGCCGTCCGGCGGCACGCCCGAACGGCTCACGGTCGAAACGCAGTTTCTCGATCACGGCGCCGGCGACAAGGTCACGCGCGTGTACGACGCGGGGACGGAGGCTGTCGCGCGGGCAGGCGCGGGACAGGCGGGACAGGCGGGTTCGCCAGGAGGGGCGGGACAGGCGGGACCACAACGCGAGGCGTTCGACGAGCGGCCCGGCGCGGAATTCAAGGGTCTGAAAGACATCGGCGTCCTCGTCGAGGATCTCGGACCTGAGGCCGCGGCGTGCGGGCTGCGCCACGACGACATCGAGAGCGATCTCGCGCAGCGGCTCTCGGCCGGCGGCTTGAACGTGAAGAGGAACTCCGACGAAGACACGTACGTGTACGTGAACATCATCACGACGAGCCTGCCGACCGGCACGTGCGTGTCGCGCTACGACGCGTTCCTCTACACGCACACCACCGCCAGGCTCTCCTACGGCACGCGGCCGGCGCTCGTGCAGGTGTCGCTGATGCACCGCGGCGGCCTGGGCGCGAGCGGCCCCGCCGATCATGCGGCCGCGGTCACGCGCGGGCTGGAGGGCTACGTCGATCTGTTCCTGACGCAGATTCGCGACGCCAACAAGTAACGTTCCTCATGGCCGCCGTCACGCTCATCCTGCTTTGCTCGGCGCGGCGGCCGCGTCCTGGCGTTCATCCCCGGGCTGCCGAGCGCGCGGCTCGACGGTGGGGCTCGTGCTGGTCGAGGTCTTCGCCGTCGCGTTCGTCGCCAGCCGCGTCGTGCAGCGCGACCTCGACCTCGAGCAGATGCTCGCCGAAGAAGGCGGCGAAAAGCTGGAGTAAGATGCCGTCAGAATGCAGCACGTGAAGAGAATGCTGATCGCCGCGCTCTGGGCCTGCGCCGCCGCGCCGCTGCTGGCGCAGTGGCCCGCTTATCCATACGCGAACGTGCCGCGCACGCCGGACGGCAAGGTCGATCTCAAAGCGCCCGCGCCGCGCACCGCCGACGGCAAGCCGGACCTGTCGGGCGTCTGGGAAACGGCGCCCTGCCCCGACTGCGCGCCGCCCGTCATCGACGGTCTGAGCCCGACGCCACCGGCGGGCCGGGGCCGCGGCACCGCCGCCAACGCCGAGGGACGCGGCCGTGGACGCGGCGGTCCGATTCGCAGCGTGTTCGCGAACGTCGGCGCCAGCCTGCCGAGCGGCGAGGCGCCGTATCAGCCGTGGGCGGCCGAGCTCCTCAAGACGCGCAAGGCCGACAACAGCAAAGACAACCCCGACGCGCATTGCCTGCCGATGGGCATCATGCAGCTCGACGCGCATCCCTATCCGAAGAAGATCATCCAGACGCCGAAGGAAGTGCTGCTCATCTACGAGGCCTCGGGGACGACGATCCGCGAAGTGTTTCTGGACGGCCGGCCGCTGCCAAATAAAGACGACGTCGATCCCTGGTACAACGGCTACTCCGTCGGGCACTGGGAGGGCGACACGCTCGTCATCGAGACGACCGGTCTGATGGACGGCGGCTGGCTGGACGTGCAAGGGAGCCCGCTCACGAGCGCGGCGAAGCTGACGGAGCGGATCCGCCGGCTGAACTACGGCTATCTCGAGATCAAGGTGACGATCGACGACCCGAAGGCCTACACGAGGCCGTTCGACGCGGTGGTTTATAGCCGCATTATGCCGACGTCTCAATTGAGTGAATTTGTCTGCATAGATAAGGATGCGCAGCACTACATCGGACAGCAGCAGCAGCTCGCCCAGCCTCCGCAGAAGTAAATAAGCCCGTAAAAATCCAACATTCCGTATTGGTATGGCCAGGGAGCCTCCTCCCTGGCATTTATCTCGTGTAAGCACTGTTTTAGCTCTTGTAAAGTGTCGCTTCACAAACGAGGACGGCGTTAACTCTGTTTGATGAGGTGGACATGCGAGCACTCGTTCGAATTGCAGCGGCACTGGCGGGAGTCGTGCTGCTGCCGTCCGCGCTGTATGCCCAGGTGTCGCTTGCGGGCACCGTCAAGGACGCGTCGGGCGCCGTGCTGCCCGGCGTCACCGTCGAAGCGTCGAGTCCCGTGCTGATCGAGAAGACGCGCACGGCGACGTCCGACGCGACCGGCCAGTACCGCATCGAGAGCCTGCTGCCCGGCACCTACACCATTACCTTCACGCTGTCGGGGTTCGCCACCCTGAAGCGCGAAGGCGTCGAACTGTCGGGCACCGGCGTCGTGACGATCAACGCGGACATGAAAGTCGGTGGCGTGTCCGAGACGGTCACCGTCACCGGTGAAACGCCGGTCGTTGACGTCCAGAGCACCAAGCGCGAGGTGACGCTCGACAACGAGACGATGCGCAACCTGCCGAGCGTCCGCAGCTACAGCTACCTGTTGACGACGGTGCCGGGCCTCCAGACCAACGTGAACAACGTCAACACAGGTCCGGTGTTCGCGATCTTCCCGGTCCACGGCGGCCGCGGCGTCGAGTCGCGTCTGACGGTTGACGGCCTCAACGTCAGCAATCCTCCCGGAGGCAACCAGCCGCCGAATTACACCGCGGACGTCGGCAACGCGCAGGAAGTGACGATGACCACGTCGGGCGGCCTCGGCGAATCTGAAACGGCGGGCCTCACGATCAACATCGTCCCCAAGCAGGGCGGCAACAGGCTTGCGGGACTCGCCTTCGTGTCTGGCTTCTCGGGCAACATGCAGTCTGACAACTTCACGTCCGAGCTGAAGGCGCGCGGCGCCACGCAGCCGACGCCCGTATACCACGTCTACGACGTGAACGGCTCGATTGGCGGGCCGATCAAGGTGGACAAGCTGTGGTACTACATGAGCGTCCGCGAGCAGGGGCAGCGACAGAACACGCTGAACGTCTTCTACAACGCGAACTCGGGCGACCCGACCAAGTGGACCTATGCGCCGGATCTGACGCAGCCGGCGTACTCGGATCGCATGTGGGAGAACTACACGCCGAGCATCACGTGGCAGGCGAGTGCGCGCAACAAGATCAACTTCCGCTGGGACGAACAGCCGGTCTGCCGCACGTGCTCGGGCACGACGTCGCTGACCGGATCGCCGAACTTCTTCTTCCCGACCTCACCTGAAGCCGACGGCCACGGCGAGTTCAGCCCGCAGCGCGTGGTGCAGGGCCGCTGGACGAATCCCGTCACGAACAAGCTGCTCCTCGAAGCGGGCTGGGGCACCACCTACTATCAGTGGGGCGGCCGCGAGCTCGACCCGAACCCGAACGAGGGCCTGATCCAGATCGTGAACCTCACGCAGGCCATCCCGGGCGGGCCCACCAACTCGATGCGCTATCGCTCGCAGAGCTGGCTCGACAACAAGACGAGCGGCAGCAACTGGACCTTCACGGCGTCGTACGTCACGGGCGCTCACAGCATGAAGTTCGGCTATCAGGGCGACCTCTGGACCGACGATCGCGAGATGCACGTCAACACGCAGGACCTGGGCTACATCGGCATCTCGCTGCCGGGCGTGCCGTTCTTCCCGACGTCGATCAACGAGTACATCAACCCGTACATCGTGAACGCGAACGCGCGGCAGGACTCGGTGTTCGCGCAGGATCAGTGGACGCTCAAGCGGCTGACGCTGCAGGGCGCGGTGCGGTGGGATCATCCGTGGAGCTGGTTCCCCGCGCAGACCGAGCCGGCGTCGCGGTTCTTCCCCGGCGCCTCGTTCGCCCGCGCCGACGGCGTGACCGGCTACAACGACATCACGCCGCGCGTCGGCGCCGCATACGACGTGTTCGGCAACGGCAAGACGGCGCTGAAGGTGAGCGTCGGCAAGTACCTGCAGGGCGCGAGCGTCAGCGACCTCGCCTACAACGCGAACCCGGCGCTGCGCATTCCGTTCGGCGTCGGCCTCTCGACGTGGGGCCTGTGCTCGGGTTTCGGCGGCCTGTCCAACCCCTGCGTCGCGCGGCCGTGGACGGATGCGAACGGCAATTTCACGCCCGACTGCAACCTGGCCAGCCCGCTGGCGAACGGCGAGTGCGGCCAGATCGACAACCTGGCGTTCGGCTCCAACCAGCTCGTCGGCGCGCAGTTCTCGCCGACGCTGCTCTCGGGCTGGGGCGTGCGTCCGTCCGACTGGTCGTACGGCGTGTCGGTGCAGCAGGAGATCTTCCCACGCGCCTCGGTCGAGGTCGGGTACTACCGCCGCACGTTCACGCAGTACACGACGAACGGCACGGTCAACGACAACCTCGCCGTGGGTCCCAACGACGTGACGCCGTTCAGCGTCACGGTGCCCAACGATCCGCGCCTGCCGAACGCCGGCCAGAAAGTCTCGAACCTCTACAACATCAACCCGAACGTCTTCGGCCAGTCGAACATCCTCATCAAGCCGACCAGTGACTACGGCGGCGACGCGGACACGCGCGTGTTCAACGGCGTGGACGTGACGTTCAACGTGCGCGACGTCCGTGGCTTCACGTTCTCGGGCGGCACGAGCACCGGCAAGGTGGTCAACGACTACTGCGCCATCCGCGCGGCCGTGCCGGAGAACTACCTGCTCAACCCGTACTGCCACGTCGAGTCGCCCTTCCAGACGGCGCTTCGCTTCCTGGCGACGTACACGGTGCCGCGCATCGACGTCCTGTTCAGCACGGTGTATCAGGACAAGCCGAACGTCGGCACCGACCAGCTCGTCTCGCTGCTCGCCAACTACACGCTCAGCGCGGCGGATCAGGCGTCGGCGGCGGCGCAGCTCGGCCGGCCAATGACCGGCACGAACCCGCAGGTCAACCTGCTCGCGCCCGGCGTCCTCTACGGCGACCGCATCCGCGAGTGGGACATGGCCGTCAAGAAGATCATCCCGGTCGGCGGCCGCCGCCTGACCGTCGGCCTGGATATCTACAACTTGATGAACAACAACGTCACCCTCGCCTTCAACGGCACGTTCGTGCCGAACGTCACAGGGTGGCAGTCACCGACGTCGTACATGAACCCGCGCGTGTTCCGTCTGAACGCCGAGTTCGCGTTCTAGTCGCGTCGTCTCGCCACCACGGTGGACACGTTCTCGGTGGTGGCGCGTTTCTCTCCTATAATCTCCCCTCTTACATTCGAGATGGTCAGGACGATTGCGATCGTCGGCGCGACCGGTTCGCAGGGCGGCGGCCTCGCGCGGGCCATCCTGCACGATCCGGCGGGCGCGTTCGCCGTCCGCGCGCTGACGCGGCATCCGTCAGGTGAGCGCGCGCAGGCGCTCGCCCGCTGCGGCGCGGAGATCGTGCAGGCGGACATCGACGATCCCCTCTCGCTGCGCCGCGCGTTCGCCGGCGCGTACGGCGCGTACTGCATGACGGACTTCTGGGAGCACGGCGATCCCGAACGCGAGCGCGTTCAGGGCGCGGCGATGGCCGACGCCGCCCGCGCCGCGGGCCTCCAGCACGTCGTCTGGTCCACGCTCGAGGACACGCGCCGGCGCATGCCGCTCGACGATGGGCGCATGCCGACGCTGCTCGGCAAGTACAAGGTCCCGCACTTCGACGGCAAAGGCGAGGCGGACGCCGCGTTTCGCGCGTGCGGCGTGCCGACGACGTTCTTCTTGACGTCGTTCTACTGGGACAACCTGATGCACTTCCCCGGCATGGGGCTGCGGCGGACCGGCGACGGCGAGCTGATCTTCGCGATGCCGATGGGCGATCGGCGGCTCCCGGGCATCGCGGCCGACGATCTGGGCCTGTGCGCGCTCGGCGTGTTCACGCAGGCGCGCGGCGCGAGTGAGACGATCGGCGTCGCCGGCGAGCATCTCACCTGCGCCGAGATGGCCGCCGCGCTGACGGAGGCGATCGGCGAGCCGGTGCGGTACGTTGACGTGGATCCGGCGATCTACCGAACGTGGGACTTTCCGGGCGCGGCGGAGTTGTCGAACATGCTGCAGTTCAAGCGCGACTTCGCGCACGTCTTCTGCGCGTCGCGCAGCGTCGAGCGATCGCGCCAGCTCAATCCGTCGCTGCAGACGTTCGCGCAGTGGCTCTCGCGCCACGCCGCGGAGATCGCCGCCACGCTCTAGGGCGGCCCTTTTTTCGCGCCGCGCGCCCCTACTGCACGCTCTGGCCCGTCGCCGCCTTCTCCGCCGCGCGCTGCGCGCTCAGGATGTTGTGCATCGCGTAGTTGCCCTCGTGGCACGCGTACTCGTACACCTGCTGGCTGCGATCCTTCTTCGTCAGCTTCATCGTGAACGTCCACGGCCGCACCCACGTGTGCGGGTCGTCGAACGTCACGCTCCAGTCAACGGCGGTCGAGGACAGCGGCGTGAACCGCTCGGTCATCTTCAGGCTCTCGGTCGCGCCGCGATAGGCGCTGCGCGCCGTGAAGTTCGTCGTCTCGACGACGAGCGCGTCGCCGTCCCAGTGGCCGCGCGCGTCGCCGAGATCCAGGTGGATGTCCGCCCTGACGTGCGGACGCCCGTCGAGCGGGACGAGGCGCGTCTCGTGGATCATCTCGTAGGTGATCGCCGCGTAGCCTGGCCCCTGATGGATCTCGTAGTTGCTGCCGTAGCCGGCGGGCATCATCGAGTTCGGGATGCCGCGCGTGATGCAGCGATCGTAGAGGCCCATGTTCTCGTAGCTGTCGAACGGGCCGGCGGGATTGGCATTCGTGCTGACGCCGCGCTGCTGCGGATGACGCAGACGCTCGCGCGCCTCTGCCGTCAGCGCCGGAATCTTGCCGTCGGGCGGATCGGTGACGAGCCACGCGCGGCTGTTGCGCCGCTCGAACGAGTCGAAGATCAGGTGCGTCGGCGGACGCAGACCGCCCGCGAACTCCTCGCCCGCGACGCTCGCGTCGAACTGCTTCGTCCGCTGCGCGTTGATCGCCTTCATCTCGGCGGGCGTGATGTCCTCCAGCCGCCGGCCGGCGAACTCGGCGGGCCGCTCCATCGGCGTCCCCGTCTCGTCGTCGTTGCTGTAGACGCCGCTGAGATCCGGATCGCCCCAGGGCGTGCGCGGCACCTTGTAGGTCTGCGCAGCGATCAAAGTGCCTGCGGCGACGGCGAACGACGCGGCGATCAGAAAACGCTTCATCGCGGGCTCCACGTCCTCATTGTAGGCCCGGCCTTTCAGGCCCGGCGGCGGCCCTGAAAGGGCCGCCCTACAGCCGTCAGTCTATTCTCCCCCACAGCTCCTGCGAGGCAATCCGCGCGCCCTCGGCGAGCGCCTCGAATTTCGCCCACATCACCTGCGGGTGGACGCGCGCGATCGTCTCCCACTGCGCGAACCCGCAGTCGGAGGAGGCAATCACGTTTTCCCGTCCGACGATCTTCGCGATCCGGACGATGCGATCGGCGATGAGCCGCGGGTGCTCGACGGTGGTCGTGTGGTGCGTGATGACGCCGGGCATGAGGATCTTGCCCGCCGGCAGCTTCGTCTTCTCCCACACGCGCCACTCGTGCTCGTGCCGCGCGTTGGCGGCTTCGACGAGATACGCTCCGGCGTTCACTTGCAGGATGAGATCGACGATCGCCTCGAGCGGCGCGTCGGCGACGTGCGGCACGTGCCAGCTGCCGAAGCACACGTGATAGCGGATGCGATCGGGCGGGATGCCCTCGAGCGCGTGGTTGAGCGCCTCGATCCGCAGCTCGGCCCACTTCCGGTACTCCGACGGTCCGCGCTGCACGAGCTCGTCGTACATGTTCGCGATCACCGCGTCGTCCACCTGAAGGACGAGGCCGGACGCGTGGACCTCGCGATACTCCTCGCGCAGCGCGTCGGCGATGGCGAACACGTAGTCGCGTTCGCTCGTGTAGTACTCCTGAAACGCGTCGTAGCCGACGCTGGCAGGCGCGACGGTCGTCAGAAAGCCTTCCGTGACCTGCACCTCGGCGAGCGCGGCCTTCAGGTTCGCGGCGTCCCGGCGGATGCTGTCGTGCTCCTTGTAGGCGATCGGACCGATGCAGGCGTCGGCCGGCGAGCCCTGCGCGCCGCGCGGAAACTCCGTCTTCATGAACTCGGCGAAGCGGACGCGATCGCGTCCGAGCCAGATGGCCGGCGCGAACTTGCCCGGGCGCGCCTCGAATCCGGTCAACCGCGCGAGGACGTAATTGGACCAGCTCGACTTGCCGTACTCGCCGTCGTTGACGACGTCGAGCCCCGCCTGCGCCTGGTGACGGACGACGTCCTTCACGAACGCCGGCAGCGCCTGCTCCCGCGCGGCCGGCGGCAGATCGACCAGCGCCTGCGGCCGGACGATGCTGCCGACGTGCGTGGTCAGAATCCGATCGATGCTGCGCTTCATCGCGGACAATTGTAGTCTCCAGTCTCCTGTCCCCTGTCGCCAGTCATGGTCGACTGTCTGACTGGAGGACTGGAGGACTGGAGACTGGAGACTACGCCAGTTGTCCCTTGACCCACTCCAGTTCGCGGCAGACGTATTCGACGATGTCGCCGGTTTTGTATTGGTCGGGGAGGACG
>CAZOIK010000206.1:0-3697 GCA_964579765.1 uncultured Bifidobacteriaceae bacterium | reverse complement strand
GATCGCTGTCGGGAACGGGCGGCGACCCCGGCGGACGCGGCGTCGGCTCCCAGACGAACGTCACGCGCGTCTTCCCGTTCTCGCCGCGCGAGGTGCCGATCCAGGTCCGAATCGAGTGCGCGCGAGCCGCGCCCAGCGTCGTCGTCACGTTGGCGAGCGCCTGCGTGATCGCCTGGGGCACGGGCGCCTTCGGCTTCGCGTTCGACAGCGCGACCTCTTCGTTCGTCAGCGCCCAGTAGCCCTTGCGCGCGCGCACCTGCACGCCGGGCCGCTTCACGCGCACCTTGATCTCGTGGAACTTGCCGTCGGGCCTGGTCTGCGTCGAGTTGTAGCCGAGCAGGTAGTACGCGCTCTCGTCTTTGACGATCTGCTTCATGCCGCCGGCGAGGTCGTTGCGGTTGACGATCGCGCGCCCGTCGGTGTTCTCGGCCAGGATGCGCAGCGTGTCCTGCGTGTCGTTGAGGAACTGGCGATCGATGCCGGGCGAGACGGCGCCGTCCGACGCGTCGAACTCCGACACCGGCAGGCCGCGCGGATCGACCGTGTAGAGCGAGACGTTGTTCTTGTTCGCCGTGTCATACACGTACTGCAGCTGTTGCTGCATGTCCACGGTCGCGGCGAACGCGGCCTGCGACCCGCTCAGTCCGGCGATGCCTATCGGATCGAGAATGCCCGCCCCGGGATCGGCCACGCCGGTCGGCAAGGTGCCAATCGGCGTGATGCCGGGCGGCAGCAGGTTGCTGAACCCCTCGCTGACGACGATGAGCGACTTGCGGCCTTCTTTCAACGCCCCCATGTGGACGATGAAGCCGCGCAGCGCGGACAGCGACACGAGCACGCGTATCTGCTCCTGCGTCTCGGCCGGGTAGTACGCGTACTGCTGCTCGATCTCGTTGAGCGGCGTGTAGTCGTACTTGCGGCCCAGGAAGTGCTCGATGTCGTCCACGACGGCGTTGTGGTTGCGCGTGAACCGGACGTTGAAGATCGACGCGAGCGGGTACATCGTCCCGACCATGTCGCTCGGGCCGAGCTGCGTCTGGATGAACTGCTCGATCGGCTTCCGCACGCGGATGCTGTTCTCCGCGCGCACGTGGTAGTCGTCGAGGAAGATCCCGAACAGCCGGACGTCGTCGCGCGCGGCTTCCTGCGCCTCGTCGTCGTCGGTGCGGATGGCGCGCGGCAGCTGGCCGTCGGGGCCGGGCGTGGCGCCGCCGTCGAGTTTGACGAACTTGAAGTTCTCGATCGTCTGCGGCTTGCCGTCCTCGGTGACCTCGAAGTCCGACTGCTTCAGATCGGCGACGTTGGCGCCGCTCTTGTTGGACACGATCACGTCAACGCGGACGTAGTTGATGCCCGTCCGGAAGACGGGCTGCTGGTCCTGGGCCTGGTCTCCCTGCTGCCCCTGCGGCTGGCTCTGCTGCGCGTGGCTGCTGGCCGTGCAAAGCGTGAGGGCGAGCGCGAGCGTCCAGGCGGCGACTCGAAGAGCGCGCGTCATTCTTCGCCTCATCTTCATATCTTATGCCGGTGCGCTCGTTCTCGACGGGCCGGGCTAAAGCCCTGCACTACATCCCACGCCTGTCGTGCAGGCCTTCAGACCCCGGGCCTTCAGGCCTGTCCCAGTGCTACCATCCGGTCGTGACTCAACCGGCCCTGACGACGCTCTCGGAGGACGAACGGCTGTTCCGCGACAGCGTGTACGAATTCGCCAACCGCGAGGTGCGGCCGCTCAGCCGCGACATGGACGAGCGCGGCCGGATCCCGCAGGCGCTGCTCGACAAGCTCTTCTCGCTGGGCGTGATGGGCATCGAAATCCCCGAGGAATTCGGCGGCGGCGGCGCGGCGTTCTTTCACGCGGTCCTCGCGGTCGAGGCGCTGTCGCGCGTCGATCCGTCCATCGGCGTCGTCGCCGACGTGCAGAACACGCTGGTCGTCAACGCGCTGCAGTGCTGGGGCAGCGACGCGCTCAGACACACGTACTTGCCGAAGCTCGCCCGACACACAATCGGCGCGTACGCGCTCTCGGAGGCGGGATCCGGCAGCGACGCCTTCGCCCTGACGACACGCGCGACCGAGCGCGGCGACGACTGGGTGCTCTCCGGACGCAAGCTCTGGATCACGAACGCGCTCGAAGCCGGGCTCTTCATCGTCTTCGCGACCGTCGATCCCGCCGCCGGGTATCGCGGCATCACGGCGTTCGTCGTCGAGCGCGGGACACCCGGGCTCACCGTCGGCAAGAAGGAGGACAAGCTCGGCATCCGCGCGAGCAGCACATGCGAGATCGTCTTCGACGACTGCCGGGTGCCGGCGCGCAACGTCCTCGGCGACATCGGCAAAGGCTACAAGGTGGCCATCGAGACGCTCAACGAAGGCCGCATCGGCATCGGCGCGCAGATGGTGGGGCTCGCCCAGGGCGCGCTCGATCACACGATCGCCTACGTCAAGGAGCGCCGCCAGTTCGGTCAGGCCGTCGCGGAGTTTCAGGCCGTGCAGCACCAGGTGGCGCGCGCCGCGACGGATCTCGAGGCGGCGCGGCTGCTCGTCTACAACGCCGCGCGGCTGCGCGACGCGGGCCAGCCGTTTCTCACCGAGGCCGCGATGTGCAAGCTGTTCGCGTCGGAGGTCGCCGAGCGGGTGACGTCGCTCGCCGTCAACCTGCACGGCGGCAACGGCTTCGTGAAAGACTATCCGGTCGAGAAGCTGTTCCGCGACGCCAAGATCGGTCAGATCTACGAAGGGACGTCCAACCTGCAGCTGCAGACGATCGCGAAGCGGGTCATTGGGTGATTGGGTGAGGGAGTGATTTCGTGATCAACGACACGTACTTACGCGACGTCGTCCGGAGCTTCCGGATGTACAAGGCGCTCGGCGACAGGGCCATGGCTCAGGTGCCGAACGACGCAGACTTCGGCCGCATGCTCGACCCCGACTCGAACAGCATCGCGATCGTCGTCCAGCACATCGCCGGCAATCTCCGATCGCGGTACCGAGACTTCCTGACGACTGACGGTGAGAAGCCGGACCGCGACCGCGACGCGGAGTTCGAGGTGCACGAGCCGGTGACGCGCGACGGCGTGTTGAAGATGTGGGAGGACGGCTGGGCGGCCGCGCTCGCCTCACTCGACGCGCTCACACCGGCCGACCTCGAGAAGACGATCACCATCCGCGGCGAAGCGTTCGTCGTCGTCGAGGCGCTGAATCGATCCGTGACGCACACGGCCTATCACGTCGGCCAGATCGTTTACCTGGCGCGCCACTTCGCGTCCGGCCGCTGGACGTCGCTCAGCATCCCGAAGGGCAAGTCGCGCGAGCCGCACGGCGACTACAAGACACGCCACCTCGCGCGCTGAAATTCTGCAATCCTGCAATCCTGCAATCCTGCAATTCAGATTCGCAGATCCCCCAGGTGCTTGGCGATGATCATGCGCTGCGCCTCCGAGGTGCCCTGGTAGATCTCGGCGGCGCGCGCGTCGCGGAACAGGCGCTCGGCCACCGATCCTCGGCGATATCCGGCCGACGCGAGCACCTGCATCGCCTTGTCGGCCGCACGGTGCGCGGCTTCCGATGCCGCGAGCTTCGCCATCGACGACTCGATCAGGCCGTCGTCGTCCTGTTGCTTGATCATCGCGGCCTTCCACATGAGCATGCGCGCCGCGGCGAGCTCGGTCGCGACGTCGGCAATCATGAACTGAATGGCCTC
>CAZOIK010000205.1:0-6532 GCA_964579765.1 uncultured Bifidobacteriaceae bacterium | reverse complement strand
CCAATCGGTGCCTGGCTTCAGCCTGCACCGCGAGATCGAGTTGTACGTCAAAGCCGGATTTACGCCGCTCGAAGCGCTGCAGGCCGCGACCATCGTCCCGGCGCGCGTGATGCGGCACGAGCGCGACAGCGGGAGCCTCGACGTCGGCAAACGCGGCGACCTTGTCGTCCTCGACGCGAATCCGCTCGACGACATCGGCAACACGCGGAAGATCTACCGCGTCGTCACCAACGGACGCGTGTTCGACCCCGCGTCGTTGTGGCAGAGCGTGGGTTTCCGTCCGTAGCGACGGTCAGCACGAGAGCGCCGGGCACGGATATCTGACCCGCGGAGGCGATGCGGCCCTCGCAACGTGCGATGCAGCCGTGGATCCAGCGTTGCGGGCATCCGAGCGTGCCTGGCGTTAGCACGAGGGTGTCATTCGTTCACCCGCACGCGACAACCGGCAGCTCGCACGTGACATACGCCAGCTCGCACGTGGCATACAGGAGCTCGCACGTGGCATACGGGAGCTTGCACGCGGCATACGAGAGCTTGCACGTGACATACGGGAGCTCGCAATGTGGCATACAGGACCTTGCACGTGACATAGGGGAGCTTGCACGCGGCTTACGGGAGCTCGCATGCGGCTTACGGGAGCTCGCACGCGGGCAATCTGTCCTCGGATGAGGACAAAATGTGTAGTGACGGTCCGCACTACACGCTTCAGGGCTTGCGCGGACGTCCCAGCCAGTTGAAGAAGAGCAACACGAGGGCCGCGGGGACCAGTGCGCCCCACCAGCCGTGCAGGCCGACGCGGTCCATCGCCTCGGGGCCGAGCTTCGTCACGACGAACATGATGGCGCCGGCCCAGAGAAACGCGCTCGCGAGGTTCAGCGACGAGAAGCGCAGCGGCCGGACGCCCGCGTAGGCCGACGCGATCGGAATCGCCGTGCGCAGCCCCGGCAGAAAACGGCTGATCAGCAGGATGAGCGTCTGCTTCTCGCGCAGGCGATGAACCACCGCGTCGCGACGCCGCGCCATCCACGGATACCGGTCGAGCCAGTGGATGCGGCCGCGCAGCAGATAGAACCAGAACTGATCGCCCGTCGCGCCGCCGAGCGCGCCGGCAATCCACACGAACTGCCACTGCAGCTTGCCCGCCGCCGCCGCGACGCACATGGCGATGTAATAGATCTCGCCTTCGAGGATGGCGAAGAAGTAGATGGGGAGGTAGGCGAGCACTACGTACTGGCTTGGAGCACGCGGCGCACCACTTTGGCGACGCGCGCCACCTGCGCGTCCGTGAGCGACGAGTACACGGGAATCTGCATTGCGCCGGCGGCTGTGGTCGCGCCTGGCACGCCGGCCGGTTCGACGCGCGAGTCGGCAAACATCTCGAGCTCGGGGCAGACGTCCACGTGCAGGGTCTCGATGTCGATGCCGCGGCGCACGCACTTGACGACCAGCTCGTCGCGCTGCGGTCCGTACACGCAGTATTGATAGTAGACGTGCGTGCGCTTGGACGGCACCTGCGGGATGGTGATGCCGGGGATGTCGCCGAGCGCACGATCCATCATGTGCGCGTGCCGCCGCGTCTCATCGGTCCACTCGTCGAGCTTCTCGAGCGCGGCCAGGCCGATGGCGGCCTGCACGTTGGGAAAGCGCTCGGTGTAGACGTCGGGCAGCGGCGAGAGCGGCCGAATTTTCTCCCACAGATACACGTCAGGGTTCGCGTCGATCAGGGCGGACACCCACAGGATCGGAAACGCGCTGATCGTGAAGACCCACGGCTTGATGAAGATCCGCTGCAGCCGTCCGACGAGCAGCCGGTTCGTGACGCGCTTCTCGTCGGGCCACGGCTCCGCGTACGCGAGCGCCCGCACGCGCGCCGCCACCTGCGGGTCGCGCACGAGCGCGAGCCCGCCGCCGTACAGGTTCAGCGGCTTCAGGGTCTGAAAGCTGAAGATCGCGGCGTCGCCGAGCGTGCCGACCGGACGGCCGTCGTACGTCGCGCCGAGCGCGTGGGCGCAGTCCTCGACGACGCGCAGGTTGTGCTTTCGCGCGATGCCGAGAATCGCGTCCATGTCGCACGGCAGGCCGTAGAGGTGCGTCGGCACGACCGCCCGCGTATTCGGGCCGATGGCGCGCTCGAGCGCCGACGGGTCCATCGTGAACGTCGCCGGATCGACGTCCGCGAACACGACGTTCAGGCCGGCGACCTTCGCAATCGCCGGCATCACCCAGAACGTGAGCGCCGGCAGAACGATTTCAGACCCGGGCGGAAAGTCGAGCGCCTTGAGGATGTGGTAGAACGCGATCCGCCCGTACGAGGCGGTGACGGCGTGGGGCGGCTCCATCCCGTGCCGATGGGCGAACGCCGCTTCGAACTCTGCGATCTGGGGGCCCTGGATGAACTCGCCGCGGGCCTTGCAGCCCGCGGCGATGTCTTCGGTGGTGTCGAGGACTCGCGCGCCATAGCGCGAGATGGCCGTCAGCATGCAACGGTACGAGCGACGTCGGCCATTTCCTCTCGAGAATGGTGGTCCCTGACGCGCTGATCCATCCGGCTGACCCATTCACGAACGGATGCGTTCTGAATCTTCAGGAAGTTCGCCAGATACGACGGCCGCATGTAGTACCGCTTGTAGGCCGAGCCGAGCAGGTACTTCATCTCGAACGCCGACATGTGGGGGTGCTTGAAGGTCGGCGTGTAGCCGTCGAACTTCTCCCAGTCGGTCTCGACGAGCAGCGGCTCGATCTGCTTGAACATCGGCGTGCCGGGATACGGCGTCAGGATCTTGAACTGCGCGAACGTCGAGCCAAGATCGATCGAGTAGTCGATCGTCGCCGCAATCGAGTCCCACGTGTCCTGCAGGAAGCCGAGGACGTAGAACCCGGCCGTGACGATGCCGAGCTTCTGGCAGTGCGCGATCATCTGCCGCTGGTGCTCCTGGGGAATCGGGCGGCGTCCCGACTTCTTGAGCGTCGCCGGATCCAGCGACTCGACGCCGAAGCTCATCGCGCGGAAGCCCGCCCGGTAGAGCCGATCGAGCAGCTCGACGTCCAGCCGGTCGAGGCGCGTCTCCGCTTCGAACGTGATCTTGAGGCCGCGGCGCTCGATCTCGTCGCAGAGCTCGACGCAGCGGTCGCGCTGTTCGCTGAACAGCGGGTCGCGGAAGATGACGTACGGCTCACGCACCTGGTCGCACAGGCGCTCGATCTCGTCCACGATGTTCTTGATCGACCGCGCGCGATAGCCGGCGAGGATCCGATGCGGGCAGTAGGTGCAGAACTCCGGGCACCCCCGGCTCGCCAGCAGCGGATAGCCGCCGCCGACCGGGCGCGACGACCACTTGATGCCGAATTTCCGGCTGCGGTCTTCGGTGACCAGATCCCATCGCGGAAACGGCAGCGAGTCGAGATCGTTGATCGCCTCCGACACGACGACGCCCGACGGGATGACGCCCTGCGCGAGACGCATGACGCCGGCTTCGGGTTCGCCGTTGAGGATGAAGTCGCAGTGGTCCTTGAAGAGCTCCGGCATCTTCGACGCGGTGATGCCGACGAAGCCCACTTTGACGCCGCGGGCGCGCATCTCGTCCGCCCACTTCGTTTCGTTCTTGTAGTCCACGAGCGACGACAAGACCAGCGCGACGTCGCCGTCCGTCAGCTCGTTGCGCGTCCACTTCACCTCGTGTCCGGCACGCGCCAGGATGGCGGCCAGATACGCCATGTGCACGCTGGGCACGTCGTGGAACTGCTTCTTGACGTACGCGGCGGCGCGCGTCACGCGCGAAAACGGATCCAGACGCGATCCGTAGCCGCCGACCACGGTGTCCTTGCTGACGAACCCGCGGTTCGATTTCAAATCTGCGAGTACAACCCGCATGGGTAACCTCTAAGTAACGAGCCCTTGTTGGATCGACGCGCCGACGCGCGCCGTCCCGGCTGCGTCCGCGCGCGATCGCGCATTGTGCGTCGGCCGGTCACCCATGCACGGGCGGCGCGCGCGGAGCGCTGGGCGCGAACCCGTCATGACTCGGGAGTTGGGCTTGAACCTGGAGGAGCAGTTCGAGCGGCTGCAGCGACGGCGCGTCGTGCTGGGGCGCCGTGCTCGCCGGCGAGCCGCTGGTTTGAATGGCGGCGTCGTGATCGCGTGTCTCGGGTGCGCCATGCGTGCCCTTGAGCCGCGGCAGCGGATGGCGGATGACGCGACGTTCGGGCTGGTGGTTGGCAATACGCGCAAACGCCTGCTTCGTCGTGACCACGCGGCGCGTGGCCGCGCGATGCGTCCGGCCGTGCGCCTTTCGCACGGGCGAGGCATCCGCCGTTGACACGAGAAGCAGGCACGGCAGCGCGAACGCAATGACCGTTGCTGCTTTTCGAAAGATGGACGGCGCCACGGGCATCACTATATCCGCTCCAGACGGGGCGGCACAATGGCGAAAACTATAGCAAAATCTGTGCTTTATGAGAATTCCAGCGCTAAAATGGCGCTTCCCGCCGCGACGGCGTGCCGACCAGTGGCTCATTCGACGTTAGTTCTCGGCGCCGGCCCGGCCGGCGCCACGGCCGCACGGCGTCTCGCCCTGGCCGGACAGGCCGTCCGGCTGCTCGATCGCCGCCCCTTTCCGCGGCAGAAGCCCTGCGGCGGAGGCATCAGCCTCCGCGTGCTGTCCCGGTTTCCGTATCTTCAGCCCGAGCTGGGGCGCATCGCGACGCATACCGTCCGCCGGCTGCACCTCGAGGGCCCAGGCGGGCGCTCGACGGTCGTCGAGTCGGACGGACCCGCGGCGCTGATGATTCGCCGTGTGGAGTTCGACGACCTGCTCGTGTCGCTGGCGGTCGCGGCGGGCGCCGAGCTCGTCACCGGCGTGGACGTCGTACAGGCGCGCGAAACGCGGGACGGCGTGGCGGTGACGGCGCGCGACGGCCGGGAGTTCAGCGCCCCGATGCTGATCGCGGCCGACGGCGTCCACAGCGTCGTCGCTCGGCGGCTCGGGATCAACCCCGGGTGGCCTGCGCGATCGGTCGCGCTCGACATGATGGAGGAGACGCCGCGCTCGACGCTGCGAGACCTCGATCCCGCCGCGCTCTGGGTCTCGTACGGCCACGAGCCCGCAGGCCATCGTCCGCCAGGCGGAGCGGCGGCCGAGGGGTACGCCTACATCTTCCCGAAGCGCGATCACGTGAACATCGGCATCGGCTACGTGCTCTCGTACTATCGGGAGCGCATCGACGAGTCGCCGTACGATCTGCAGCGCGCGCTCGTCGACGACCTGCGCCGCCGGCACGTCGTGGAGGGCGAGTCGGTGCGGGACAACTTCACGCCGTTTCTGATTCCGGTCGGCGGCCCGCTGCGCAGGCCGGGGCGCGGGGCGGTGTTGCTCGCCGGGGACGCCGGCGGATTCGTCAACGGGTTCACGGCTGAGGGCATCTACTACGCGATGGTGAGCGGCGAGCTCGCGGCCGACGCGATTCTGGCGCACGCGGACGATCCACGGCCGGTGGCCGACCGCTACCGTCGCGCGTGCGACGCGGAAATCGGCGACGAGCTCCGCGATTCCGTGCGGCTCCAGCGGTATCTGTTCGCCGATCGGCGGCGGATCCTGCAGCTCATCGACGGCGCTCGACGCGATTCGTCGCTGACGAGGCTGGTGCTCGACTTCGTCGTCGGCCGCTTGAGCTATCGGACGCTGCGCCGGCGAATGCTGACTCGCTCGCCGATACTGGCGGCGCGGCTTTTGTGGACGCACCTGAATTGAGCACAACCGCGACGGTCAAGCTGTCGTCGATTCTGTCGAGTCTGTCCTCGCCGCCGTGTCGGTGCTAGAACGTATGCCGGGCGACCCACTCCCGCAGCAGTGAGTCCACCACCGCGTAGCGCCGCCCCTCGCGGCTGATCACGTCGTCGCGGACGAGCGCGTTCAGGGCGGACTGGATGGTCGATGCGCCGCCGAGACGGTGACGCGTCCGCACGTCTTCCGAAAGCACCGACTGCCCGCCCTCGACGACGACGGCGCGCAGCACCGCGCGCTGCGGCAGCGTCAGCCGCTGCCACAGCGCTTCGAACATCGTCTCCTGTTCGCCGAGCAGGCGCGTGAGCGCCTGATGCAGATGGTCGAGGGTCGCGCGCCGTCCGCCCGCGGCCCGGACCTCGTCCCACGTTTCGTGGGCGAGGCGCTGCACGTCGTAGGGCAGGTTCCCGGCGAGCTCGACAATCGCGTCGCCCAGGCCGTCGTCGGGTTTCATGCCCGATCGTTTGAATCGGACGTCGATCGCCGCCGCGAATTCGTCGGCGGGAATCCGGTCGAGCCGCATGACCGGTCCGGCCTTGTAGAACGGCCGCTTCGGCCCGAGCATGCGCTCCATCAGGCTCGGCTCCGAACCCGCGAACACGTAACCG
This sequence comes from uncultured Bifidobacteriaceae bacterium, assembly GCA_964579765.1. GTDB lineage: Bacteria > Acidobacteriota > Vicinamibacteria > Vicinamibacterales > CAVVIG01 > DATNBT01. Next base: position 144 of record CAZOIK010000205.1, on the reverse strand, counting down.
ACGTCGCGCTGATGCTGCACGGCGGCGCGCATCGCGTGCTCGACGGAGCCGCCGTTGAATGCGCCGATCGCCTGGAACTCGTCGAGCGCGACGACGACCTTGCGCTTGCGCGCGTCGGCCAGCCGGCCGGGCAGCGCGAACACC
>CAZOIK010000204.1:0-7339 GCA_964579765.1 uncultured Bifidobacteriaceae bacterium | reverse complement strand
GCCGAGCGAGTCACCCAGATCGTCGTCGGCCAAGTCCATGTCGTTGTCGAAATCGTCGTCCATGATTCACCTTTCCCGATGGGCGCGCCCCTCCGGCTCGCCCCGAGCCGCGTGGCTCGCTCAGGGCCGGTAGTCTGTCACCGCTTCGCGTAAAGGTCCAGCGTCTCGTCGAGCGCCCGCCGACACACCGCGCAAAACCCGACCGTGTCGCGTGTAAACATGATGCAGTCGGACTGCGGCCGGTAGTACCCCTTCTCTTCGTAGTTGGCGCCCTCGTACGCCCCGACCCTGCCGGCCAGCCCGGGGCCGTTCAGCAGCGCCGTGTCCCGCGCCAGCTCCTGGGCAAACAGCGCGTTTATGTCCTTTTCGGGCCGGTTCGCGGCGCGCAGCGCGCGCCGCTCGTCCTGCTCCTTCTTCTGCAGCGCCTCGAACTGCGCCTTCGGCCACGGCGTCGGCACGGGCGTGCCGGGCGCGACGAGATCGCGCCACTTCAACTTCAGCGGATCGAGCAGCGCCGTCACGTTCGGCTCCCACGGCTCCACCTTCTCGGTCGGCGGCAGATACGCGACGTCCGACGTGTAGTACTCGTCGGCGAGCCCGGCGAGATGGTGGCCGAACTCGTGGACGAAGATGTACGGCGCCCACTCGGAGTCGGCCGCGACGGTGCTGTAGAGATTGTAGATGCCGCCGCCGCCGTACTTCTCGCTGTTGGTCAGGATCTCCACGACCTCGTACGGCGCGTTGGCGGCGATGTCGCGGAACTTCCGGTTGTTCTCGGTCAGCACGTAGCGGTCCGAGTCGAACGTGTCGTACGTCGTCCCGAGCGCCGTCCGCTTGTAGATGTGCTGCGACGGGATCGAGATGCCGGAGTCGGTGGACGCGGGCACGAGCCCCCAGACGTTGATGTCGTTCTCGCGCTCCTTGAACGGCGACGTCGCGAAGAAGACTTTGAGCAGGCGCTCCGCGTCGCGCTGAAACTTGCCGCGCTCGGCCGCCGTGTAGCCGTCGCCGAGCACGAGCAGATCGAGCTTCGTCGCCGGATCGCCGCGCTCGTGCAGCTTGATCAGCGGCCCGGCCGACGCGAGCGCGCCCGCCCGGACGACGAACTTGTCGGCCGGGTCGAGCGTCATCGTCCAGACGTCTTTGAACTGGTTCTTCGCGTCGCGCTCCTGCACCACGATCCGCACGGGCTTCTCGACCGCCGGAAACCGCAGCGACTCGGAAAACGTGCGGTCGATCTTCTTCGCCTCCGCCGTCGTCTCCCACTCGCCGTAGACGGACGCGAAGCCGCGCGAGTAGAGCACCTTCTTCGTCGCCTCGTCGATCACCTGGAAGGAGTACTTGCCGCGCCTCGTCGTGTCGATGGTCTTGGCCGGATCGCCCGGCCACGCCAGCGGCTCGACGACGACGCGATCGAGGCTGAAGTGCTGTTGGGTGGCGTTGCCCGTGTGGTAGTAGTCCACGCGCATCGTGAGCACGGCGGCGGCGAGCAGCAGATGGGTCATGAGCGGCGTTTCCCGATGAAGTAGACGATCGCGCCGGCGGCGACGAGCACCGCCGAGCCTCCGACGATCTTTATCACGGCCAGCGCCTTGTTGGGATCGTCGGCGGGGGGGACGCAGGCCAGGACGATCGACGCCGTCGTGACGACGAACCCGAGCACCGCCAGGGCGCGCGCGACCGGCGCGCCGCCCGGGACGCGCAGGACGCCCGCCCCCGCCGGCTCGCGCTGCAGCCGGGCCATGGCGGCAAACATGAAGAGAAACGGAATGAAATAGGTGATCACGCTCATGCTGACGAGCGCGTCGTACGCGCCGCGCACCGACGTCCCGGCCTGGCCGATGAAGACGAAGGCGAACGCGAACACCGCCTGCGCCAGCAGCGCGACGTACGGCGTCTGCCACGTGCGGTGCAGCCGGCCGAACGCGGCGGGCAGATAGCGGTCGAGGCCGGCGACGAACGGCAGCCGCGCCGTGGACGCGAACCAGCCGCCGATGCCGCCGAGCGCGTTGAGCGCGACGAGCGCGCCGACGGCGGGGACGATCCACGGCGCGCCCGCGCGCGCGGCCATCGCCTGCATCGCCTGCATGATGCCCTGCAGCCCCGACAGCTGCTCCTTCGGCAGCGCGAGCAGCAGACACCACGTCCCGGCGATATAGAGGCTCGCGATCAGCACGCCCGCCGTCACGACCGCGCGCGGCACCGTGCGGCGCGCGTCCACGATCTCTTCGGCCATCGTCGAGGCGCCTTCGACGCCGCCGAAGGCGAACGCGATCGTCGAGAGAAAGACGAGGTCTTTGAGGCCGGCGCCGGGCACGAGCGTGTGCGCGGTGATGGCGGTCGCCGAGCCGTGCGCCGTCCACGAGTACAGGCCGAAGCCCATGAGGAACGCGAGCGGAATCCACCCGCTGATCGCGCCGGCGTTCGTCAGCCATTTGCCGACGTCGAGGCCGACAATGTTCAGGGCGACGGCGAACGTCAGTCCCGCGACGGAGAAGATCGTGAAGTAGGTCGGATTCGTCGAGAGCGCCTGCGCGGACGGCCCCCCGATGAAGAGCGCGTTGGCCGCGGCGAAGAGCAGCAGCGTCGGAAAGTACGGCAGGTTGGCGACCCAGTACATCCAGCCGGTGAGAAATCCCGCGAACGGGCCGAACGCCTCCTTGCTCCAGACGTAGATGCCGCCTTCGTTCGGATACCGCGACGACAGCTCGAGCGTGGTCAGCACCAGCGGCACGAAGAGACACGCCGCGGCGATCACCCAGAGCACGAGCGAGCTCGGTCCCGCCGAGGCCGCCGTCGCAATCCAGCGCAGGCTCCACGTCGTGACGACGTAGAAGAGGACCAGGTCGCGGAACCCGAGCGCGCGGCGGAGTTGGGGCATGGACGGGCGATTATGGCAGTCCGCGGGCCTGAAGGCCCGGCCTACGTACACGTAGGGCTGCCCTTTCAGGGCCGCCTACAGAAATAACGATCGCCCGGTCAGCTCGCGATGATTGAGGCCCGCCGCGCGATCGAGCTTCGCGACGAGCGGCGGCAGCTCGACCTTGAATCGCCACTCGTCAGCGCGGCCGCCGGCGGATTCGAACGCGGCGGCCCAGCGTCCCCACCATCGCGCGACCGATCGCGCCAGCGGTTCGACGACGAGCACGCGGTCGCCGGACGCGGCGCGCTCGAGCAGGCGTGGCAGCAGCGCGTCGCGGCCGCCGTCGTCCAGCTCGTTGACCGTAAACGCCGCGAGGATCAGCGCGGGCGACTTCGGATACTGGAACGCCGCCGCGTCGGCGCGCACCGTCCGCGCGCGCAGGCCGAACTCGCGGTACGTCCATGCGGCTTCCGCGAGCGCCCACGGATGCCGATCGACGCCGACGACCTGGACCGATCCGCCGCGGGCCTCGGCCCAGGCCGCACCGGCCGCGCCGGTGCCGCAGCCGAGGTCGGCCAACAGCCGCGGGCCGTCGTCGATCGCGCCGGGCAACGCGTGCACGATCTCGCGGACGAGCAGGTAGTGCAGCGGGCCGTAGAAGACGGCGAAGGCGGCGCGCTTGCCGGCGCCGGCGAGGGCGGCGCCCTCGCGCAGGCGATCGCGGCGCGCGACGTAGGTCGCCGACAGCGCGCGCAGCGACCGCGCGACTTCGGCGAATGTCAGATCGGAAAAATGGCGGGTTTCGAGCGCGCGCAGCCAGCGCTCAGGCGTCGTCATCGCGGTCGCGGCGCCAGCGCCGCTTCCACTCGGTCTCGCGCCACCAGCGGCGGATCATGTCGCCGGCAAAGATGCCGACGACGAGCAGGACGACGAATACCGTAGAGTCGAGCGGCATGGTGACGGAAAACGCAGCCCTGAAATTGTAGGCGAAAAGAAGACTGCGCTAGACTTTTGCCTTCATGAATTCAGCTGCCGCCCAGGTCGCGCCGTGGAGGCGCACGGTCGCCGCGATGAGCCCGCACGGCCAGGGCAGCATCCTGCTGGGCGCGATCTTCCTGCGCGGCTTCCGCGAAGCCATCGTGCTCGCCGTCGGGCTCGTCGTCATCGACGGACAAGGCGAGGGCATCCGCATCATCGCCAACCGGCCCGGCGACGCGTCCAACTTCAGCGAGTTCCTGAAGATCGAGGGCCGATCGGTCGGCCCGTATCACGTGCTCGCCTGTCAGAGCGCGGCCGTCCCCAACGCGATTGCGGCGCTGCTGTTCTACATCCGCGATCGCACGGGCCAGATTCCGCACGTCTACTTCGGCTGGACCGAAGGCAACCCGATCACGTACCTGCTGAAGTTTCTCGCGTTCGGCGAGGGCGACACGGCGCCGGTCACGCGCGAGGTGCTGCGGCAGACCGAGACCGACCCGCATCGCCGTCCGCGGGTGCACGTCGGGTAACGCGAAGGGCACGAAGTGACTTCTCAGCCACGAAGCGCACGAAGCCGGCTGGCGATCGTTGCGGCCTCGGCGCTCCTCGTCTCGGCATGTCGGGCCGCGGCGCCAACGCCCGCGGCGCCGGTCGCGGGCTCGGGCGACGCCGCGTTCACGACGCTGGCGACGTTCATCCTGCGCGATCACTACAAGCGGCATCCGAGCGCGGCCACTGACCTCGGCATCCACGCCTACGACTCGGTGATGGACGACGCGTCGAAGCAGGCGTTCGACGATGAGACCGCGGGGCTGAACGCGTTCCGGCAACAGCTCGTCGCGATCGACCCGGCGACGCTGACGCTCGACAAACAGCTCGATCGCGAGCAACTCGTCCGCGCGATGGACGCCGGCATCCTCGCCGACAGCGTCGTCCGCTCGTGGACGAAGGATCCGGATTTCTACGACAGCGGCGTCACCAACGCGGCGTACGTGATCATGAAGCGCAAGTACGCGCCGGCCGCCGAGCGTCTGCGCCATCTGATCGATCGCGAGCGGAAGATGCCGGCGTTCCTCGACGAGGGCCGGAAGAACCTCACGTCGCCGGTCAGGATCTTCACCGAGATCGCCGTCGAGCAGATCGACGGCAACATCCGGTTCTTCAAGAACGACGTCCCGGCGGCCTTCACCGGCGTCACGGACAAGGAGCTGCTCGCCGAATTCCGCGCGACGAACGGCGCGGTCATGAAGGCGCTCGCCGACTACAAGACGTTCCTGCAGAAAGACGTCCTGCCGAAGGCGAACGCCCCGTACGCGCTCGGCGCCGCCGTGTACGCGAAAGCGCTCGCGGCCAACGAGATGATCGAGCTGCCGCTCGACCGGCTGCTGCAGATCGCCGAGGCCGACCGCGCGAAGAACGAGGCGGCGTTTCAGGCGACGGCGAAGCAGATCGACGCGAGCAAACCCGCCGACGCGGTCCTGACGGCGATGGAGCGCGAGCACCCGAAGCCCTCCGAGCTGCTCGAGACGTCGCAGGCCTCGCTCGACGACATCCGCCGCTTCATCGTCGATCACCACGTCATCACGATTCCGCCGAGCGATCCCGCGCGCGTGCAGGAGACGCCGCCGTTTCTCAGGTCAACGACGTCGGCGTCAATGGACACGCCGGGGCCGTTCGAAACGGCGAGGCTCGACGCGATATACAACATGACGCTGCCCGACCCGCGCGGCACGGCGGCCGAGCAGGAAGACTACATGCGCTCGTGGTACTACGCCGAGATGTCGAACGTCGCGGTCCACGAGGTGTATCCCGGCCACTACGTCCAGTTCCTCTACGCGAAGCACTTCCCGTCGGACGTGCGGAAGGTGTACGGCGCGAATTCGAACGTCGAAGGCTGGGCGCACTACGCCGAGCAGATGATGATCGACGAGGGCTTCCACGCGGACGACCCGAAGTACCGGCTCGCGCAGCTGCAGGACGCGCTGCTGCGCGACGCGCGCTTCATCGCCGGCATCAGGATGCACACGCAGGGCATGACGGTGGACGAGGCGACGACACTCTTCGAGACGGCCGGCCATCAGCCGCACGCCATCGCCGTGCAGGAAGCCAAGCGCGGCGCCGGCGATCCACTCTACGGCTATTACACGATGGGCAAGCTGATGATCCTCAAGCTGCGCGACGATTATCAGAAGAAGATGGGCGCCGCGTACACGCTCGAGAAGTTCCACGACGCCTTCATCCAGCTCGGCCCGCTGCCACTCCCGCTGATTCGCAAGGCAATGGTTGGAGACGGAGGAAGTCTCTTCTGAATTGCAGAAGGGCAGAATTGCAGAATGGCAGGATTGATTGAAGGATTGGCAATTCTGCCGTTCTGCCATCAATTCTGCCCTTCTGCAATCCTGCCATTCTGCAATTCAGTAGAATCCCCCTATGGCTCGTATCATCGGCGCCCTCGCGAGCTCGCACACCCCGACCCTCGGCTTCGCCTTCGATCGCAACAAGCGCGACGACCCGGCGTGGACGCCGATCTTCGAGCACTTCGCGCCGCTGCAGCAGTGGATCGCGGACAAGCGGCCCGACGTCATGGTCTTCATCTTCAACGACCACGTGACGTCGTTCTTCTTCGATCACTACTCCGCGTTCACGCTCGGCGTCGGCGAGCAGTTCCCGGTGGCCGACGAGGGCGGCGGCCCGCGCGCGCTGCCGCCGGCCATCGGGCATCCGGCGCTCGCGCGACACATCGGCCAGGCGCTGATGGCCGATGAGTTCGACATGTCGTTCTTCCAGGACAAGGCGCTCGACCACGGGCTCTTCTCGCCGCTGTCGATGCTCGCGCCGCGCACTGAGCAGGGCGACTGGCCGGCGCGGATCATCCCGCTCGTCGTCGGCGTCCTGCAGTTTCCGATTCCGTCCGCGCGCCGCTGCTTCAAGCTCGGCCAGTCCTTGCGCCGCGCGATCGAGAGCTACCCGGAAGATCTCAAGGTCGCGCTCGTCGCGACGGGCGGGCTCTCGCACCAGGTGCACGGCGAGCGCGCCGGCTTCAACAACACGCCGTGGGACATGCAGTTTCTCGATCTGATCGAGAAGGACCCCGAGCGGCTGTGCGAGCTGACCCACGCCGAGTACGCCGAGTACGGCGGCTTCGAGGGCTCGGAAGTGATCATGTGGCTCGTGATGCGCGGCGCCATGTCGGCGAACATCCGCAAGGTGCATCAGAGCTACTACCTGCCGTCGATGACCGCCATTGCAACCGTGATCTACGAGGACGACTCCGTCGATCCTCAGCCGGAGTCCCAGGCGGACTACCGCACGCGAATCGGCAGGCAATGGGCGGGGATCGAGAAGCTCGAGGGCACCTATCCCTTCACCCTGGACCGCAGCGTGAAGGCCTTCAGGCTGAATCATTTCCTGCATCGGCTGATCGAGCCGGAATTCCGCCGGCAATTCCTCCAGGACCCCGAGCCGCTGTTCCGGCAGGCCGCCCTGACCGAACAGGAG
>CAZOIK010000203.1:0-16909 GCA_964579765.1 uncultured Bifidobacteriaceae bacterium | reverse complement strand
GTCGAGCGGCAGCGTCACGTCCGCGCGGATGCCGCCAATCGTGCCGATCGGCAGGCCCTCGAGGTGAATGTCCTGCGACGCGTCCTGCCGAATGTGGAACGTCTGGGCGGCGACGCCCGTCCCGGGATCGCCGACGGCGAGCGCGGCGACGCTGTTGGCGGCCTCGATGAACCGCTCGAGCAGCACGGGCGACATGCCGAGCACGTCGCCGACGTTGTCGAACCCGTAGGCCGAGTCGTCTGGTGGCAGCAGCGTGGACGGATCCACGTCGAGCGCGAGCAGATCGTGGACGGCGTTCTGATATTCGGCCCGGTTCAACCGGTGCAGCACCGGCCGTCCGGGGTAGGGCTTGAGGGCGGCCGCGCGATCGAGCGACGTCGTCAGCCAGTCCACGAGCTCGGCGCGCGTCGCGGCGTCGGGTTGCCGCGATCCGAGCGGCGGCATCATGCCGACGCGTATCTTCTTTATAGCTTTCTCCCACACCGCCGCGCCCGAGGCGACGTCGGTGTAGTCCATATGCGCCAGACTCAGGCCGCCGGTCTTCGTCCGATCGTTGTGGCAGGTGACGCAGTACTTGTCGATGACGGCGGCGTGATCGACTCCCGCGGCCGGCGTTGACGATGGCGGCTGCTGGGCTGAGACGCTGGGACCGACCAGCAGCGCGACGGCCAGGGCGCCGGGCACGACGAGTCGTCTCATCACCCGCCGACGATAACATGCAGGATACAAGGTGTAAATCGGCACTGAACACCCAAAATCAGGTATTTCGGCGCGTAAGTGATAGATTCTTGCGCATGACGTCCTCCAGAGCCGCGCTCGTCTGTGTGTTCGCGTGCATCGCCGCCGCCTGCGGAGGTGGCTCCACCCCGCCGGCTCAGCAGGCGGCCGCGCCCGCCGCCGCGCCCGCGCCGCCGCCAGCTCCGCCGGCGCTCGGCGTGTACGTGACGAACGAACAATCCGGCGATCTGTCGATCATCGACGTGAGCACCGCGTCCGTGGTCGGCACCGTTCCTCTCGGGAAGCGGCCGCGCGGCATCGCCGCGAGCCCCGACGGGACGACGCTCTACGTCGCGCTCAGCGGATCGCCGGCCGCCGGACCCGGCGTTGACGAAAAGAACCTGCCGCCGCCCGATCGCAGCGCCGACGGCATCGGCGTCGTGGACGTCAAATCGCGCAAGCTCGTACGCGTGATGAAGAGCGGCACCGATCCCGAGCAGCTCGCCGTCAGCCACGACGGGACGAAAGTGTTCGTCGCCAACGAGGACGCGGGGCAGTTGAGCGTCCTCGACGTCGCCAGCGGCACCATCGTCGATTCGTTCAAAGTCGGCGACGAGCCCGAAGGCGTGTCCGTCATGCCGACGAAAGACAACATCGTCTACGTAACGTCGGAGGATGCGGGCGCGGTGTACGTGGTGGACGTGGACGCGAAAAAGGTCCTGAAGGCCGTCATGGTCGGCCCGCGGCCGCGGTCGATCGCGTTTCTTCCCGACGGATCCCGCGCGTATGTGCCGTCGGAGAACGGCGGGACGCTCTCGCTCATCGACACGAAGCGCATGACGACGATCAAGACGATCACGCTCGGCGACGGCATCAGGCCGATGGGCCAGGTGATGGCGAAAGACGGCAAGCACCTCTACGTCTCGACCGGCCGGAGCAAGATGGTCTACACGCTCGACACGACGACGAACAAGGTGGTCGGGATGGTGGAGGCCGGCCAGCGACCGTGGGGTATCGGCCTGTCGCCGGATCAGACGACGTTGTTCACGGCCAACGGCCCCTCGGGCGACGTGTCGTTCATCGACGTCGCGACGGACATGGTGACGAAGAAGGTGCCGGTGGGCCGCGGGCCGTGGGGCCTCGCGGTGGTCGCGTTCAGCGAGGCCGCGAAGTAGGGGGCGCCTGCGGCCTGGCCGCGGACGGCGCGGGGAGATCCTTGATGATGAACACCTTCTCGCCCGGACTGATCATCCCGAGCTCGCGGCGCGCGACTTCCTCGATGGCCGTCGGATCTTCACGCAGCCGGCGGGCCTGCTCGGCCAGCCGCGCGTTCTCGGCGCGGTCGCGCGCCAGGGTCGCGGCCAGCGTCCGGTACTGGGCGCGCACACGGATCATCGCCAGTAGCCCGCGGTCGCCGGCGAGCGCGTCGAGTACAAGCGCGCCGGCGGCCAGCACCAGGCCGATGCGCAGCAGCTTGCGGTTGCGCGAACGGCGGTGCAGCGTCTGCGTGTGGCGCTTTGGCGCGTGCGGAGTGTCGGACGTCGCCACGACGCCCCGAAAGTACATCAAACGCACGGAAAGTACAACTGAGCCGTTCGAGGAGCGCGCGTGAGCGACGTGGTGCTGGTGCTGTCCACGGTGGCCGACGACGGGTCGGCCGAGACCATCGCGCGGACGCTCGTCGAAGAACGGCTGGCCGCGTGTGTGAACCTTTTGCCGCCGATGACGTCGATCTATCGGTGGCAGGGCGTCGTCGAGCGCGACACTGAACGTCAGATCGTCATGAAGACGACGCGAGCGCGGCTGCCGGCGCTGCAGCAACGACTCCGTGAACTCCATTCTTACAAATTGCCAGAGTGCATCGTCCTCGCCGTGGACGGTGGCGCCAACGACTATCTTGCGTGGGTCGGGCAGATGGTTGAGGATCTTTCTTCGCGTCAGTAAACCAAATGTGGTGTACTTACGTCATATCTCCTGACGATGGGAGCCGACTACGCCGCGCCGCTACAGCCTGTTTTTCCCGATGCACGTGAAGATCAGCCGGTCACGCTCTGGGTGATGCGTAAGGGAGTGCATCGGCTGCGTGCCGACGTGCTTCGCCTCGACGGCCGTTGGGAGGTCCGCCTCTCGGCGGAAAACGTCGTCTTCACGTGGCGCCGGTTCGCGCAGCGCCCCTCGGCCGTGGCCTTCGCCCAGCAAGTCCAGCAGGATCTCGAGCTCGATCACTGGTATCAGTACGACGGAATGTAGGGCGACCCTTTGTAGTGCGGACCTGAACCTACACCGGCGAGCTTTCTCGCTTCCGCTTGAGCAGTTCGACGGCCATCGGCAGCAGCGATACCGCGACGATGCCAAGCGTGACGAGCGAGAAGTTCTGCTTGACGATTGGCACGTTGCCGAACAGCAGGCCCGCCCCGACGCAGAGCGCTACCCAGCCCGCCGCGCCGATCAGGTTGTAGAAGCCGAACGCGTGCGGGCGCATCTCCGCGGCGCCCGCGACAAACGGCACGAACGTCCGCACGATCGGGACGAACCGGCCGAGGATCACGGCCTTTCCGCCGTACTGCTCGAAGAACGCGTGCGCGCGCTTCAGGTGCTCCTCGTTGAGCAGCCGATGCAGCGCGCTGCGCCGGTCGTGCGCGTTGAACACGCGCGGGCCGACCATGCGTCCGACGGCGTAGTTGACCGCGTTGCCCGTGAACGCCGCGGCGACGAGCAGGCCCGCGGCGACGGGCGTCTTGAGGGCGCCGGTCGCGCAGAGCGCGCCCGTGGCGAACAGCAGCGAGTCGCCCGGCAGAAACGGCGTCACGACGAAGCCGGTCTCCGCGAACACGATCGCGAACAGGATGCCGTACACCCACGTGCCGTACGTGGCGACGAGCTCGAGCAGTTTGCGGTCGGCGTGCAGCAGGAAGTCGAGGAGCGTCGTCACGCGCGTTCGAGAGCCTGGGCCAGATCGTCTTTCAGGTCGTCGATGTCTTCAATGCCGGCCGACACGCGCACGAGGCCGTCGGTGATGCCGAGCGCCTGACGCCGCTCGACCGGCACGGACGCGTGCGTCATCGTCGCCGGATGGCAGATGAGCGATTCGACGCCGCCGAGGCTCTCGGCGAGTGCGATCAGCGTCACGGCATTGAGCACACGGCGCGCCGCCTCGAGCGAGCCGAGGTCGAACGCCAGCATCCCGCCGAAGCCGCTCATCTGCGTGGCGGCGAGCGCGTGCTGCGGATGGCTCGGCAAGCCGGGATAGTACACGCGGCGCACCTTCGGGTGCGCGTCGAGGAACTGCGCCAGCGCCATGCCGTTGGCCGTATGCTGCGCCATGCGGATGGGCAGCGTCTTCGTGCCGCGCAGCACGAGCCACGAGTCGAACGGGCTGAGAATCGCGCCCTCCGCGTTTTGCACGAACCGCAGCCACTCCCGATCGTCCTGCCGCACCGCGACGGCGACGCCGCCGATGCTGTCGCTGTGCCCGTTGAGATACTTCGTCGTGCTGTGGACGACGATGTCGGCGCCGAACTCGAGCGGACGCTGCAGGCACGGGCTGGCGAACGTGTTGTCCACGACGAGTCTCGCCTGCCGCCGTTTCGCGAGCGCCGCCGCGCCCGCCAGGTCGGTGATGCGCATGATCGGATTGGTCGGCGTCTCCACGAACAGCATCCGCGTCGCCGGCGTGAACGCGCGCTCGGTCGCCGCGAGATCGGCCGTGTCCACGTAGGAAAACGAAATCTGCGATCGCGTGAGCACCTTGTCGAACAGCCGGAACGTCCCGCCGTACGTGTTGTCGGAGACGACGACATGGTCGCCGGCCTTGAGGAGCGTCGCGACGGCGCCGATCGCGGCCATGCCCGACGCGAACGCGAACCCTTCGGCCTTTCCCGGACCGCCTTCAATCGCCGCGATGTTGCGCTCGAGCGCCTCGCGCGTCGGATTCTGCGTGCGCGCGTACTCGTACCCCTTATGGCGGCCGAGCGCCTCCTGTACGTAGGTTGACGTCTGATAGATCGGCGTGGTGATCGCGCCCGTCGAGGGATCCGGCTCCTGGCCGGCGTGCAGGCAGAGCGTACGGAAGCGCGCGTTCGGCGTGAGCGTCACGAGCTCTTAACGATACATGCTTTAATAACGCGAGTCCACGCTGATGAACCGATCGGGAGTCCGGCACGCGCTGTTCGGTACGCTTCCCGGACGCGCCATCGTCGTCAGCGCGGCCGTCAGGCTCGCCATCTACGCCGCGAGCCGCGCGCTCGGACGCGAGCCCGGCCTCCTCGGCGTCGTCGATGCGATTGCCAGCGTCGGCCTTGCGGCCGGCGCGGTGTATTTCGCGTGGCAGCTCGTCGTCCTCGCGAAGCGCCGGCTGCTGTGGCGCGTGCGGCGGAAGCTGATCCTGTCGTACGTCTTCATCGGCTTCATTCCCGTCGTGCTCATCGCGCTGTTCTTCCTGTTGAGCGGCTTTCTGCTCGTCTATCACTTCAGCTCGTACCTCGTGCAGAGCCGGCTGCGCACGATCGGCGAACAGGCGCGCTTCCAGGCGCAGAGCGCGGCCGCTGAAATCGTGCGTACCGGCGGCCGCGACGCGGCGTCGATCCTCGAGCGGCGGCAGGCGAACGGCGCGCAGGAATATCCGGGGCTGTCGGTGGCCGTCGTGCCGGCGGCCCGTACGTGCGCCGGCGGCGCGCCGTCACGCGCGTCGTCGCCGGCGTCCGAGCGGCACGTCGTCGTGGCTGGACCGTGGGCGCACGTCCAGCCTCCGGCCACCGTGCCCGAGTGGATCGGCTGTGACGGCGTTGCCGGCGTGCTCGCGTATTCCGCTGGAACGGGCGCGGGCTCGAGCAACGACGGGATCGTCGTCCGGGCCGCGGCGTTTCCGGATTCGGCGGCGCCGGCGTTTGCCGTCGTGTACGACGTGCCGGTGGGCGCGGTCGTGCGCGATCGGCTGCGCGCGGAAACCGGCGTGACGCTGCGGAACATGACCGTCGTCCGTGAGGCCCAGGATGCCCGGCCGCTCGCGGGACGCGTCGAGATCGCCGACGCGCAGGAGCCGTCGTCGGCCACCGGGTTTCTGAGCAGCATTCCGAGCGTGATCGAATACCGTGACTGGACGACGGGCCGCTCGGGCGTCCTGCTCGTCACGATTCAGCTCGGGCTCGTCGATTTCTACGATCAGCTGTCCTCCGGATCCGGTCTCGTCAGCCGGCGGTTCGGCCAGGGGCTGCTGCTCGCGCTGCTCATCATCGGCGGCCTCTTCGTCGTCATCGAGGCGCTGGCGCTCGTGGCGGGCTTCACGCTCGCGCGATCGATCACGGGGTCGGTGCACGAGCTCTTCACCGGCACCGAACGCGTGCGGCGGGGCGACTTCACCCACAAGATCGCCGTGACGGCGCGCGATCAGCTCGGCGAGCTGGCGCAGTCGTTCAACTCGATGACCGCGAGCATCGAGGATCTGCTGCGCGAGCAGGCCGAGAAGAAGCGGCTCGAGGAAGAGCTCCGCATCGCGCGCGAGATTCAGATGTCGCTGCTGCCCCAGGGCCCCGTCGCGATGCCGGGTGTGTCGATTGCGGCGGCCTGCGTACCCGCGCGCGAGGTCGGCGGCGACTACTACGACTTCTTGCCGCTCGACGATTGCCGCTTCGGCGTGCTCATCGCCGACGTCGCGGGCAAGGGCACGTCCGCGGCGCTCTACATGGCCGAGCTCAAGGGGCTGGTGCTCTCGCTCAGCCGCATCCACACGTCGCCGCGCGAACTGCTGATGTCGGCCAACCGCATCATCGCCAGCAACCTGGACGCGCGCAGCTTCATCACGATGACGTACGCGGTCATCGACCTGAAAGAGAGGACGATGACGTACGCGCGCGCGGGCCACACGCCGCTGATGTACGTGCCCGGCGGCGCGGGCGCGCGCACGCAGGTGCTCGCGCCGGACGGCATGGTCGTCGGCCTCAAACTCGACGACGGCAAGATGTTCGACCGCCTGCTGCGCGAGCAGACGATGCCGCTGCGACGGGGCGATCTCTACGTCTTCTTCACCGACGGCGTGAGCGAGGCGATGAACGCCGCCGACGACTGCTTCGGAGAGACGCGGCTCGCCGAGATCCTGCAGGATCACGCGGGGCTCCCGGCCGAGGAGCTGCGCGAACGGATCCTGCGCGACGTGGCGGCGTTTGCCGGCGACGCGCCGCAGCACGATGATATGACGATGATTCTGATGAAGGTGGATGCGTGAGAGGACGCGCCTGACCGTGCCTGCGCTCGTCGTCATCTTCCGCACGCAGTCCGACATCGAGGCGAGCATCGTCCGCGGCCTGCTCGAGGCGAACGGCATTCCGTCGGTCGCCGCCTCCGACGTGCCGCACACCGTGTTTCCGCTCAGCGTGGCCGAGCTCGGCGAGGTGCGGCTGTCGGTGCGCGCGGAAGACGCCGAGGAGGCGCGGCGCATCATCGAGGGGCACCGGACCGAACGCAGCGGCGAGCGCGTCGTGCCGCTGAAGCAGGAGTTCGAGGGGCTGCAGAAGGCGATCGGCTACCGCTTCCGCGACCGCGGGCTGCTCGAGCACGCCCTGACCCACACGTCCCGCGCCAATGAGGACGTCACCGGCGGCGTCGTGGACAACGAGTCGCTCGAGTTCCTGGGCGACGCGGTGCGCGGGTTCATCGTCGCCGACACGCTGTTCCGCGAGTTCCCTGACTGGGACGAAGGCGAGAAGTCGAAGACGAAGGCGTCGATGGTCTCGACGCTCGCGCTGGCGAAGCAGGCCGATCGGCTGCACCTCGGCGACCACCTGCTGCTCGGCCGCGGCGAGGAGAAAACGGGCGGCCGCCGCAAGCAGGCGCTGCTGGCCGACACGTACGAAGCGCTGATCGCGGCGATCTACCTTGACGGCGGCATCGACGCGGCGCGCGCGTTCATCGGCCGCGAGTTCAAGCACCTCATCGCCGAAGCGCGGCGCCACGGCGCCGGCGGTCAGGATTACAAATCAGGACTGCAGGAGCTCGTGCAGGCGCGCAGCCAGCCGCCGCCGGAATACCGGCTCGTCGGCACGTTCGGGCCGGATCACGACAAACGGTTCGAGGTGGAAGTGATCGTGGCCGGCGAGCCGCTGGCGCGCGCGAGCGGGCCGAGCAAGAAGGAAGCGGAGCAGGAAGCCGCCCGGCTCGCCCTCAGTCGATTTCAATAATTCCGGAAGACGGCGCCGCCGCCATGGCATAGCCGGGTTCGGCGGGCGCGGCCTGCGGATCCTGCTGCTGCGGGAGACGCGGCAGCGCGTAGCGGTGCACCTCGCGCGCGAGATCGTCTTCGGTCGGCGCCGTCACGCGGCAGTGCAGGCGCACCCAGGCGCGGAGCAGCGGGTCGGTGTAGCTGTAGCGCTTCTGCCGCGCCGTCACGAGATCGACGTCCTCGAGCCACGACAGATAGTCTTTCGTCGAGCCGGGCGTGCGCTGCAGGCGCTGCGAGATCTCGGTGAGCGTCAGCCCTTCCTCTTCGCCCAGGATCTCGAGGATCGCCTTCAGCGCGCCGTAGCCGCGCGCGCGGTGGAGCCGCAGCTCGTACGTGAAGTGACAGAGCTTCGCGAGACGCCCTTCGGCGCTGAGCAGCGCCGCCAGCGCGCCGATGGGATCGCCGGCCGACGGGCCGTCGCCGCGCTCGCGCATGGCGCCGAGCTCCTCGGCCAGCACTCGCACGTAAGCCGGGCGGCCGTCGGCCAGGGCCTGGACCGTGCGCGCCAGGAAGTCGGTGTCCTGGACCGCGCTGAGGCCCGTGTCGGAGGGCCTGGCGGACGCCTGCGCGAGCATGTCGAGCGTGTCTTCGGCCGTCATGGCCGGCATGTGAATGACTTCGAACCGCGACGACCGATCGCGCAGCAGGCGGAGCGTCCGCGCCACATAGCGGCTGGTCAGGACGAAGCGGTTGCCGCTGCCGGCGAGGCCGTCCACCAGCTCGTGCAGCACGCGCCGGAGGCCGGGGAAGCTTTCGAACGTCCGCAGCTCGAGGAACTCGTCGAGCAGGATGGTGACCGGCTCGCCGCTGCCGTTGCGGGCGCGCGTTAAGAAGTCGAGTGTCGCGGTGAACGCGGCGCGCGCCCCGGCCGGCGGCGGCTCGCTGACGGGGAACGCCGAGTTGGCGACGATGGCCTTGAGAAACCGCTCCGGCGTGGTCGCCGACCGCTCGACGTCGAGATACAGCGCGCTCGTACGGCCGAGACGTTCTCGTACCTGCTGCAGGAGCGTCGTCCGTCCGCTGCCGCAGCCGCCGACGAGTACGGGAATTCGCGAAGGAGACGCATCGAGCGCGGCAAGCACGCGGCGCGAGAGGTTGGTGCGAGGCGTCAACATCGAAAGGTAGAAGTTATGGAGCAGCGCCGAAGATGTCAAATCGAAAATCGATCGACACAGCAGAAATTTTTTTCTTGACTCGTGAGTTGGACGCTCACCCGCACATATTTGTGCCGATCAATTGTGTGATCGTGGGAACGAAGTAGAATCTAGGCCGACTATGAACCTCGCGATCCTCGGCGCGCAGTGGGGCGATGAAGGCAAAGGGAAGATCGTCGATCTCCTCACGGCGCATTTTTCCATCGTCGCGCGTTATCAGGGCGGCCACAACGCGGGACACACGGTGTACGTCAACGGCCGGAAGTTCGTCCTGCGCCTGATTCCGTCCGGCATTCTCCATCCGGGCGTGATCTGCGTGATCGGCAACGGCGTCGTCGTCGATCCGAAGGCGCTGCTGGCCGAGGTGGACGAGCTCGTCGCCGCCGGCATCGACGTCGACGGCCGGATTGTCGTCAGCGACAAGGCGCACCTGATTCTGCCGTATCATCGCGACCTCGATCTGCTGTCGGAAGCGCGGCGCGGCGAACGCAAGATCGGCACGACGTCGCGCGGCATCGGCCCGGCGTACGAGGACAAGATCGCGAGACGCGGCATCCGCGCCGGCGACCTGGCCGATCCCGACGTCCTCGAGCAGAACATCCGCGCCAACGTCGAGGCGCGCAACCGTCTCGTTCAGGACACAACCATGGACGCCCGCGAGGTGCTCGCCGACCTGGCCGCGCTGACCGTGCGCCTGAGGCCCTGGATCCGCGACGTCTCGCTCATGCTGGCCGAGGCCCGCGCGAACGGCCGCCCCATCCTCTTTGAGGGCGCGCAGGGCACGCTGCTCGACATCGATCATGGGACATACCCGTATGTCACTTCGTCTAATGCGTCGATTGGCGGCGTGTGCACCGGTCTGGGTGTGCCGCCGAAGGCCATCGACGCCGTGCTGGGCGTGGTGAAGGCGTACACGACCCGCGTGGGCGAAGGGCCGCTGCCGACCGAGTTGACCGGCGAGTCGGGGCGGTGGCTGCGCGACAGCGGCAACGAGTACGGCGCCGTCACCGGCCGGCCGCGCCGCTGCGGCTGGTACGACGCCGTGGCCGTCCGCTACGGCGTGCGCGTCAACGGCCTCGACGCGCTCGCGTTGACGAAGCTCGACGTGCTCGACGGCGTCGAGCAGATCCGGATCTGCACGGCGTACAAGTGCGGCGACCGCACGCTGACGGAGTTTCCGTCCGACCTCGCGCAGCTCTGCGCGTGCACGCCGATCTACGAGTCGATGCCGGGGTGGAAGACGCCGACCAAAGGCGTGCGCCGCTTCGACGATCTGCCGGAGGCCGCGCGCAAGTACATCGCGAGGCTGGAAGAGGTGTCCGGCGTCAGCGCCGCGATCATCTCGACGGGATCCGAACGCGACGACACCATTCTGCGAACAGACGTATTGCAGGATTGCAGGATGGCAGCATTGCAGGATTGACGCTCCGGTACCCCGGTCCTTTCAAGGAGGGCGCCCGAAGTGAGGCGTCGTCAGCGAGCGAAAGACCACTTGCCGCTAGTCGCCTTATAGTTGGCCCGAGCTTGCGATGGCCCGCTCACACGCGGCTCGTCCCGCAGACACGTCCGACATCGACGTCTTGACGGCGATCTGGTTCGAGGGCTGGCACGAAGCGCATGCCGCGATCGTCCCCGGTGCGCTTGTGCAACGTCGGACACGCGAGAGTTTCCGCGAACGGCTCTTCTCGGCCCTGGGCTCGGTTCGCGTCATCGGCGCCGCGGGCGCGCCGCTCGGGTTCGTCATGCTCCGCGGCGACGAGCTGCATCAGCTCTACGTCGCGGCCGCCGCGCGAGGCACCGGCATCGCGGCGGATCTGATGACAGACGCAGAAGGGCAGATGCTCGCGCACGGTGTTCGGATCGCGTGGCTGGCCTGCGCGGTCGGCAACGCCCGGGCCGCGCGATTCTATGAGAAGCACGGATGGCAGTGCGTCGGCAACGTGATCGTTCCGTCCGACACCTCCGAGGGACCGTTCCCGCTGGAGGTGTGGAGATACGAGAAGAGCCTTGCTGATAAAGCCCGCTGACTTCGAAGACGAGCGGTGAAGTCGCTGCTGACGCGGCATCTTGAACGCATGCATGCCAACTCTCCGCCGGGACATGTCTTCGCGCTCGATTGGTCGGGACTGCAAAGCCCGGAGATTTGCTTCTATGCGTTGTGGGAAGGTAAAGAGCTGCTGGGATTCGGCGCGCTGAAGGAACTCAACCCGACGTCCGGCGAAATCAAGTGATGCGTACCGCCGATGCGCATCTGAGAAAGGGCGTGGCGGCACGGATTCTCGATCACATCATCGCGGAGGCGCAGAGGCGCGGCTACACGCGCCTCTCTCTCGAAACCGGTTCAGGTGCGCCGTTCGCGCCGGCTCTCGCCCTGTACCGCACGCGCGGTTTCGTCGAGGGCGGCCCATTCGGCGAGTATCGCAAGAGTCCGTTCAATCAATTCCTGCACCTCGACCTGGGCGCAGCACGATAGGTCGCGACAAACGCGGACCGGCGACCCTGAAAGGGTCGCCCCACGAACGGTCACGCACGAACGAAGGGTCGCCCTACGTCATCCTGCTTTGTGCCGCTGCACGAACGCGTCCACGAGCGCGGCGTCGGCGTCCGTGAACTCGATGCCCGCGCGATAGCGCGGGCCGCTGTTGGGCGGGATCTCGAACGACGCCCACGCGACCTTCCCGTTGAACCGCACGTTGCCCGACCCGTCGGTCAGCGTCAGCCGCACGTCCTGCGTCGGCTTGAGCGCCGAGGTCGAGACGACCATCGCGCCAATCGACGACAGGTCGATGATCGTCCCCGCGTGCGTGTCGATCGAGATGCCGGTCTTGTCGGCCATCTTGAACCGCGGCGCCCGCCGCGTACCGCGCTGGTCGAGCGCCTTCTGCCCGTCCGCCACTTTCCGCGGCGACACGCGCACGTAGTCGCTGTCGTGCGCGACCACGCGCACTTCGGTCCGCGTCAGCTTCGGATCGGCCTTGATGCGGTTGATGAGCGCGGCGCCGCGCGGCGTGATCGCGAACCTCCGCTCGAAGGCGACGATGCCGGGCTTGCGCCTCGAGACCGTCTCGAGCGCCTGCAGCGCCTGCGCCTCGGTGAACGAGAGGATCTCGCCGCCAAACGACGCCACACGCTGCTCGAGCGCAGGCAGGACGTCGGCCGTCGCGATGACGACGGTACAGGGTTCTGGCGTGTCGGACACGGCTGGGCTAGAAGATCCGGGCGTCCTGCAGCGGCCACCACCGGACCTTCACCTTGCCGACGATGTACTTCTTCGGCACCATGCCCCAGTGACGGCTGTCGGAGCTGTTGTTCCGGTGATCGCCCATGACGAAGTAGTAGCCCTGCGGGATGACCTGCGGGCCCCAGTCGTCGTGGCTGCGGAATTCGGGCGGCACGTAGTCGTCGTGCAGCGGCACGTCGTTCACGTACACGTGGCCGTCCACGATCCGGACGATGTCGCCTTCCTTCGCAATGACGCGCTTGACGAACATCTTCTCCGGGTTGAGCGGGTAGTAGAGCATCACGATGTCGCCGGGACGCGGATCGCTGAACTCGTACACGAGCTTGTTGACGATCAGGCGATCGTGATCCTCGAGCGTCGGCGCCATGCTGAGGCCGTCCACGCGCGCGATCTGAAAACCGAACGTGACGATCAGCGTCGCGTACACCGCGGCCGACACGAGCGTCTTGAGCCCGGCGAGCAGTTCCTGGCCGGTACGGGCCCAGGGGCTCTGCGCCGGAACGGACGCGGGCGTGTGCGCGGGCGGCGGCGGTTCGGCGACGGCGGCGTGCGGCGCCGCCTCGGCCGGGAACGGCGGCGGAGTGTCGGCGACCGGCGCCGGTGGATCGGACGGCTCGGAGGCCGCGAACGTAACGTCGGGGGCGGGGTAGTCCTGCTCTGACATGCCGTGATTTATTTCCGAAGCAAGGCCTTCATGAACGGCTGCACCTCGGCAGGCGCTTTGACGCTCGCGCCGGTGAGCACTGCCTCCGCCGAGACCCTCTTGCCGTAGACGTCTTCATTGTCGTCGCTGTCGGGTTTGAGCACGCCGCCCGACAGGTTGACGCCGGCAAACAGCCCCTGCGTGCGCGAGTAGGACAGGATCTCGGCGTGCATCTGCGCGTCGGTCGCGGCGCGCGCGTCGCGGCCGACCGGCCCCGCGGCCACCGACGCCTCGGCGCCGAGCGTCACCTTGCTGCCGAGCAGCTTCTTCATGCCGCGCTCGTTGTTCACGAGCAGCACGAGGTCGATCGACTGCGCGCCGATCTGCAGCCCCCAGCTGCCCTTCTGCAGCTCCATGAACACCGGCGCGCTCCACGCGCCCTTGGTGTGGCAGCTCATGAGGCCCTTGCCGTACTCGCCGCCGAAGACGAACGCCGCCTTCTTCACGTTCGGGATGACGATGACGCACGCGGCGTTGTCCCAGAGCTGCTGCGGGATGTCCTTGTCCGGCGCGGCGTGAATCTCGGTCAGCACGGCCGCCGACTCGTCGATCCGATCCTTCAGCTTGTCCGAGATCGCGGCCGAGGCCGTCACCGCCGCCACTGACAGCACGCAGGCTGCCGAGACCGCTCGCATCAGTCCGTTGCTGGTCATTCGTCCTCCCTCTCGCGGGTGCGCCATCTATCTTACATCGCGGCCCGCTCCTCCCAGACGCGTGCCAGCGCGACGACGACCTCGACGGCCTTTTCCATGTCCTGGCGCGACACCCACTCGAGGCGCGAGTGGAAGTTGTGCTCGCCGGCGAACAGATTCGGCGTCGGCAGGCCCATGAACGA
The DNA here is from genome assembly GCA_964579765.1 of uncultured Bifidobacteriaceae bacterium. GTDB lineage: Bacteria > Acidobacteriota > Vicinamibacteria > Vicinamibacterales > CAVVIG01 > DATNBT01. Next base: position 3,046 of record CAZOIK010000203.1, on the reverse strand, counting down.
CAGCCGGGAGCCGTCGGTCCCGCCGCGAATTAACTGTGTCTTTACGTCGAGGCCGCAGCGCCGCACGGCCTCGTGCGCCGAGGCGACGACCTCGGGATGCCGCTCGAGCACCTCCCGCATGTTCCGGTACTGCTGGGTGACCGAGGTCTCGACGCGCGCGCCGGGAAACGCGGCCGCGGCCTCGCGGGCGAGCCGCTCGACCAGCGCTTCCTTCGCCGCGAGGCCCGCCGTCTCGAAGTCGCGCACGATGAGCTTCACCGTCGTCCGTTCGACGCTCGACTGCTGCATGTAGGGGTGGACGAAACCCGCGCGCCCGTCCGTCGTCTCGGGCGACAACTCGCCGGAGGGCAGCCGCTGGATGAACGCGGCCGCGATCTTGATCGCGTTGACCATCGTCCCCCGCGCGTAGCCGGGATGCGTGTTGAAGCCGTGGAACGTCACGGTCATGAGATCCGCCGAGAAGCTTTCCGCCTCCACTTCGCCGCGGCCGCCGCCGTCGAGCGTGTAGGCGCACGCGCAGCCGAACGTCGCGACGTCGAAGTGATCCGGGCCGCGGCCGATCTCTTCGTCCGGCGTGAACGCAATCCGGATCACGCCGTGCGGAATCTCCGGATGCGCCAGCAGGAACTCGGCGGCCGTGACGATCTCCGCGACGCCCGCCTTGTCGTCCGCGCCGAGCAGCGTCGTGCCCGAGGCGGTGACGATGTCGTGGCCCATCTGATCCGCGAGCGCCGGGATCTGGGAGAGCCGCAGCACCGCCGTGGGATCGTCCGGGAGCACGAGATCGCGGCCGTCGTAGTTGGCGTGGACGATCGGCGTCACGCCCGCGCCGGGCATCTCGGGCGACGTATCGACGTGCGCGATGAACCCAATCGCCGGCACGGACGACTTCTTCGTCGTCGCCGGAATGGTCGCCATGACGTAGCCGTTCGCGTCAACCGCCGCGTCGGCGAGGCCGAGCGCCTGCAGCTCAGCGACGAGGTCGCGCTGGAACACCAGCTGCGACGCGGTGCTCGGGGAAGACGAGGAGCTGTCATCCGCGCGCGTGTCGTACCGCACGTAGCGGAGAAATCGATCTAAGACGTGTGACATCGCAGGATGGCAGAAGGGCAGAATGGCAGCATTGATTTCAGAATTCTTCAATTCTGCAATTCTGCCATTCTGCAATTCATGAGTCGAACGTCGCCATCACGGGGGCGTGGTCGCTCGTGCCGACGTCGGCGAGGACGGGGCAGCCGGTGGCGGTGGCGGCGAGCGCGGCGCTCGCGAAGATGTAGTCGATGCGCCAGCCGATGTTGCGCTGCCGCATGTTCCGCCACGGCGGCCACCACGTGAAGATGTCGTCGCGGTCGGGGTGAAGCTGCCGCTGGACGTCCACGAGGCCGCGGCTGAGGATGCGCGCCATCAGCGCGCGCTCGTCCGGCTGCTGGCCGATCGCCTTCGCCTTGCGCTCCTTCACGTGCACGTCGCGGTCGGTGAGGGCGACGTTCAGATCGCCGCACAGGACGAGGCGGCGCTGGCCGCCGGCGAACGACTCGGCGTACGCGTCGAGCGCCTCGAGGAAGCGCAGCTTCGCCGCGTAGTCCTTGCCGCCGTTCGGCACGTACACCGACGCGATCGTGAGGTCGCCCAGATCGACGGCGGCGATTCTGTTTTCGAAGTTGAACTCAGGATGGGAAAACGCGGGACGCTCGGCGGCGAGCGCCCGGCTCACGTGGAGCCCGACGCCGGAGTACCCCTTCTCGCCGTGCCAGTAGCACCAGTAGCCCTCCATCCCGAAGAGGGACGCGGGCACCTGGTCGGCGCTGGCCTTGATCTCCTGCAGACAGACGACGTCCGGGCGGTCGCGCGCGATCCAGTCTTCGACCTGCGCGTGGCGCGCCCGGATGCCGTTGACGTTCCAGGTCGCGATCTTCATTGCAGGATTGCAGAAGGGCAGAATGGCGGGATTGATCCAAGCCTGCAATCAATCCTGCCATGCTGCCATCCTGCCATTCTGCAATTCTAGAATCTGGCGTGCGCGGCCTGACGCTCCGCCGCCGGAACCGCCATGATGTCGGCGTGGTCGGCGACGTGCTTCTTCACGATCGCTTCCGCCTGCGCCATCGTGTCGGCGTCGCCGTTGCGGTAGATGGCGTTCGCTTCGATCAGATCCTTCTGGTGCGCGGGCGTCGCGTCGGGGCTCTCGTAGATCGCCGCGACGGGGCACGCCGGGACGCAGGCGCCGCAGTCGATGCACTCTTCCGGGTGGATGTAGAGCATGGTCGCCTGCGCGAACTCGGCCTCGTCCTTGCGCGGGTGAATGCAGTCAACCGGGCACACGTCCACGCAGGCCGTGTCCTTCGTTTCGATACAGGGATCAGTAATGATGAATGGCATCGTTGTGCGTCTTCGCCTCCGGGCCCAAGATCCTATCGGAAAGCTCCGTCATTTTCCACAGGAGGTCTGCGCTCCTTCGAGCGCGGACTATACTGGCCGCTATGGCAGACCCCACGACCGCCGCGCCGTCCGGCCACGCCGCCGGCACGCGGCGCGGACCCGAGCCGCCCGACGTCTTCGAGAAGGGCGGGATGAAGGACGGCCAGCCGCAGCGCCTCAACCAGCGGCTGTTCATGCAGTTTCTGGCGTTCGGCGGCTGCATCGACGCGAACGGCCCCCGCGCGCTCGGCGCCGCGCTCGACCGTGCCGGCGTCGCCGGCGTCGTCTACGAGGACGTCAACGATCCGCGCGGCGTCGGCCTGCTGACGTTCAGCGAAGACCCGGGCTTCTTTCTCGATCGCGTCCGACCGGTCTTCAACGCGGCGCCCTTCGACGCGCTCGTGCAGAAGCCCGAGTACACGATGCTCGGCCGCACGTACGCGCTCGGCTACGAGCCCGATCTCGCGGACGTCCTGCTGCACCGTCCGCGGCGCACCGTGCTCAACACGGAGTGGAAGTGGGCCGTGTTCTACCCGCTGCGGCGCAGTGGCCGCTTCGCGCAGCTGCCCGTCGAAGAACAGCGCGTGATCCTCGCCGAGCACGGCGCCATCGGCATGTCGTACGGCGC
>CAZOIK010000202.1:0-4845 GCA_964579765.1 uncultured Bifidobacteriaceae bacterium | reverse complement strand
CGACGTGTCGGCCTCCCTCGTCCGCCACCTCTCGCACCTCGCCCCCGTGCTGCCCGACCCGACGCCGCGCTACGTCATTGCGCCGCAGCCGCACATCTACGGCCTGGCGCGGATGTTTCAAATCACCTCGCGCGCCGGACGCGACGGCCTCCACGTCGTCCGCACGGCCGACGATGCTTACGCCGCGCTCGGGCTGAGGTCGCCGCAGTTCGAACCGCTCGTAGACCTTTAGGCCTGAAGGCCCGCACTACTGGGCGAAGGCTGCCCTTCAGGCCTGCCGCCGACACGGATACACTACGCGCGCTGGGAGGGCTCCGATGACTCGACTGAGACGATGGTTGGTGGCCGGCGTCGCCGTTGCCTGGTGCAGCGGCGGGATCGCCTCGGCGCAGCCGGCCTGCGATCGCGCGTGCCTGCGGACGCTGCTCGATCGCTACCTCGCCGCCGTCACCGCGCACGATCCGAAGGCGGCGCCGCTCGTCGTCGGCTTCCGCCAGACCGAGAACGCGATCAACGTCGCCCCCGGCGGCGGCGTGTGGAAAACGGTGACGGCCCTCGGCAAGATGCAGCGCCGGTACTTCGATCCCGTCTCGGGCCAGGCTGGCTACTACGGTCTGATCGAAGAAGGAGACAGCGTCGCGCTGGCGACGGTGCGGCTGCGAGTGCAGAACCGCAAGCTCACCGAGGCCGAGTGGTACATCGCGCGCGAGAACGATCCCGGGCTGAACGGCGCGCGACAGCCCGGCCGTCCGCCGGCCAACCTGTTGAATCCGGCGTACCTGATCGCGCATCCGCCGCCGGAGCGGGTCGTGCCGAAAGCCGAGCGGCTCTCGCGCGACGAGCTCATCGCCGTCGTCAACAGCTACTTCGACGCGATCACGTCGCACGACGGCGGGATCGCGCTGACGCATCCTGGGTGCGCACGCGCGGAGAACGGATCGCCGGCGCCGGCCGGAAAGTTTCTGCCGCCGGCGACGCCTGGTGCGACGCCGTCGCCGAACGACTGCGTCTCCGGCCTTGCGAACTTCAACATCTCGATGGTCGTCGCGCGTCGCATCCCGCTCGTGGACGAAGACGCGCAGGTCGCGCTCGGCATGGCGGTCTTCATCCGCCGCCCCGGATCGCCGACGCCGCGCAACGTGTTCAGCGAGTGGTTCAACATCGACGGCGGTCGCATTCGCACCATCTATACCGCGATGTTCTACCCGGAGCCGACGCGCGCCGTGCCGAACTGGCCGCCGTACGACGGCCACTGGCCGCTGCCCGCGTCGATCGTCCCGGCCGTGGCGCCCGATCTAAAGAAGTAGTGTGCGCATCACGGCGGACGCCGGCCTCGGCGGCGGCGTTCGCCGTTCTGTCATGGCGTATACTTAGGCGCTTTCACGGACTCATTCATGGCTTTATTGACCTGGCTTGAATCGCTGCGGATTGCTGTCTGGGTGCATGAATCGCCGTCGGTCTGGGCGCAACCGACGGTGATGACCTTTCACACGATGGGCATGGGCGTCGTCGTCGGCGCGAGCTGGATGCTCGATCTGCGGCTGCTCGGCGTGGGCGCGAACGTGCCGCTTTCGACGTTCCGCTGGGTGTTCAAAGCGGTCGCGATCGCGTTGACGGTCAACGTCATCACGGGCGTCCTGCTCTTCGCCGCGCGCGCGACGATGTGGGGGACGGCGATTCCGTTTCTCGTCAAGATGCTCTTCGTCGTCGGCAGCGCGGCGACGGTCCTGCCGCTCCGCAAGTACGTGCTGAACAGCAGCCCCGACCAGCGCGAGATCAGCGGCAACGCGCGGCTGCTGGCCATCGCGTCGATTGTCGCGTGGGCCGGCGCCATCACGTCCGGACGGCTCCTCGCTTATCTGGTGGCAGGCTGATGCCGTCCATTACCTCGTTCAACATGGCGCACCTGCACCTGTTGCTCAACCACGTCCCGACGGTTGGCGCGACGGTGGCGGTGGGGTTGCTGATCCTCTCGTTCTTCCGGCGCGACGAGAAGCTGAAGCTGGTGTCGCTCGAGCTCTTCTTCGCGATCGCGGTCCTGACGCTGCCGGCGTTCATGAGCGGCGTCGCCGCCCGTGAGCAGATCCGGCACGACGCGGGGATCTCGGACACCGCGATGCGGATCCATCAGGACGCGGCGCTCGGCGCGTTCGCCGTGCAGGAGTTCGCCGGCTTCCTCGCGTGGGTGGCGCTCTGGCAGGCCAGGCGCCGCCGGCGCTCGTCGCCGGGGCTGGTGCCCGTCACGTTCGGCCTGGCCGTCGTCGCGCTCGCGCTCATGGCCCGCGCGGCGACGCTCGGCGGCGACATCCACCATCCTGAAATCGTCGCGGCCGGCACGTCCGTCGCGGCGATCGACCCGGCGCAGTTCGTCGCGGCGAAAATCAGCGATGTGATGGTGAACAGCCCGTGGGCCTGGCCCGCGTCGGAGACCATTCACTTCCTCGGCCTGTCGCTCGCCTTCGGCGTGCTGCTGGCGGTGAACCTGCGGATCCTCGGCGTCAACAAGCAGGTGGCGTTCACCGACGTCCACCGGCTGCTGCCGTGGGGCATGCTCGGCTTCGGCACCGTGTTCATCACCGGCATGCTGTTCTTCGTCGGACAACCTGGGCAGTACGTGGGCAGCCCGCCGTTCTACTGGAAGGTCGTCTTCCTGATGCTCGCCGGGGCGAACTACCTCTACCTGACGGTGTTCGAGCGGGCGTGGACCGTCACTTCGTCCGGCGGCACCACGACGTGGGAGTTCAGCGTCGGCGACAAAGCGATGGCGATCGGCTCGATGTTCGCCTGGCTGGCGATCCTCTACTGCGGCCGCATGCTGCCGTTCATCGGCCACTCTTTCTAAGACCCGAGGACACGAGTGATACCCAGCGTATGGCTCACCGTCTGTGGAGTGGTCGCGTTGACGGTGGTGGTGACCGCCGTGATCGGCTGCCTGCTCGATCGCACCGCCTAGACCATTCCCTGTAGTCCAGGCCTTCAGGCCTGCCCGGCCGCGACGGTGACGGCCGCCGCAGCCCTCACCAGCGTTCCGCGTCATGCGAGGGCGCGAAACTCCGCAGCCAACTGCTGATGACGGCGCCCTGCGGGTTGTCTGCGTGCGCGACGAGCGCCGCATTCAATCCCGCATACACGGGCACCGGAAGCTTCAGCATGCTGCGCATCTGGCGCAGGACGGTCAGCGTGTCGGCGAGGCCGCGGCGGCCGTTCGTCAGATCCGAATGAACTGCGGCGAAGAGTGCGTCGAGCACGACGGCGGGCTCAGGGTCGATCACCAGCGGCCAGAGCGCGTGACGCAGACCGCTCAAGTCTCCCGGCGCCACTGAGACGATCTCGAAGAACGCAGGCGGCGGCTCCGGCTCGAGCTCAATCACCCGCTCCGCCCACGCATGGACGCGATCGTCACGGACGAGGCCCAGCAACAACGCCGTCCGGTAGTAAGTGGCTTGCTCGCTCAGCATTGGCGTGAGGTGCACGCGTACACGAAAAGGCGGCCCTGAAGGGCCGCCCTACTATCCGCGGCTGTTGGCCCGCCGCTCTGGCCGTCCCGCCGGTCCTGTCGTGAGCTAGTCGGCCGGGTTGCCGTTGGAGATGTTGATCACCTTGCCGTCCGCGAGCGTCACCGACTTGAGGAACCCGAGCGGGTTGCCGTTGCGCGCCGGGATGAACTTCGCCGTGATCGTGTCGCCCGGCTTCAGCATCTTCGAGCTCTTGCCGATCCCGCGCTCTGCCAGCGTCGTCGCCGACCCGGTCGTGAACGTCCACTCCGTCGTCGTCCCGTCCGCGTTCTTCACTTCCATGTGCAGCGACCCGTGCGGGTTCACGAACATGATCTTCGTCAGCGTCCCCGTCACTTCCTTCTCGCCCTTCATGTCGTACACGCCCGCGAGCGAGTGGTGTGCCAGCAGCGAGCCGCCCGCCATCAACCACGTGCACAGGACGACCACACCGCCGACAATTCGCTTCTTCATCGTGCTCCTCCGTGAAAACCTTGATGCGACCCACTTTCATTGTAGCTCGTGTTGATGGGCAGCGGATGGCGCGTGTGGCCGTACGGATGAGCGAACGCGTGAGGAGGGTGTCGTGCCGACTTGCCGTCAGTGACGGATTTGCGGCGCACACACAAATCAATCTGAATTGATATATTTGGTGAATGCGTGATCGGGTGATTGTCGGCGCGCTCGCCATCCTGGCGGCGACGCCGGCGGCGTTCGCCAAGCCGGAATATACGAGGAAAACCGACAAGCCCTGCGCGTTCTGCCACCAGCAGCCCGGCTATAACCTGAGCGAGGCCGGCAAGTACTACTCGGATCACGGCCATTCGCTCAAAGGCTACGTCCCGCCGCCGAAACCCAAGCCGTCGCACTAGCCCTCACCTGCATCAGGGCGCCGTGAAGACGACGTCCACCCAGTAGTTGCTCGACTGCCACGACTGACTCGGGAAGACGCTGCTGGCCGAGTACGCATAGACGCCGTTGCCGCCCGACGCACCGTCGGCCAGGCCGTGCAGCGGCGGGGTGTTCACCGCCGTCGCGAAGCCGGGATTGGTGGACGGGTAATAGCCCGTGTTCGTGTGATACGAGATCACGTACGTCGTGTTCGCCGCGATTGCGATGGGCGTGGCGAACGTCGCCGTCTGCCAGCCGGATGCCGACTCGCCGCTGAACGTCACGGTCCCGAGCCGCGTGCCCGATGCCGACCAGAGATTGCCGACGTGCGTCCCGGTGTTCTGCGCGTACTTGTAGAAGCGCACGCCGGTGACTTAGCCGGCGACATCAGAGGTGAATTTCATCCCCAACTCGAGCGCCGCCGCTACGGGCTCGAGCGGTCCGGGTGTGGTGGACGTCG
>CAZOIK010000201.1:0-14134 GCA_964579765.1 uncultured Bifidobacteriaceae bacterium | reverse complement strand
CGCGCCGCGGTTCACGCGAAGACCGGCGCCGTGGAGCTCACGATCGGACGCCAGGCGATCGGCTGGGGGCGCGGCGTGCTGTTCGGCGCCGTCGATCTGTTCTCGCCGTTCGCGCCGCTCGAGCCCGATCGCGAGTGGCGGCGCGGCGTGGACGCCGTGCGCGCGGACATCACGCTGGCCGATCGCGTCTCGCTCGACACCGTCGGCGCGTTCGGCGCCGACATCGACCATTCGGCCTTTGCCGCGCGCCTGCGCGGTTATGCCGGCAAGAGTGACGTCGAACTCGTCGGGGGCTGGCGCGCGCGCGATGGGTTTGTCGGCGCAACGACGTCGGCGGCGGTGAAAGAGGCCGAGCTGCACGCGGAGGTCGCGGCGTTTCGTACGCCCGCGGTGCCAGGGTCCGCGGCGTTCGGCGTCGCGCGGACGATCGTCAAGGCGGTCGCCGGCGGATCCTACCGGCTGGCCGTGAAGAACGGCATCCTCGTCTTTGTCGAATACCACTACTCGGGATTCGGTGCGACGTCGGCCGCCGGCATCGTCCCGCTGCTCACGGACCCCGCGTTCCAGGAGCGATTCCTGCGGGGCGACACGCAGATTCTCGAGCGGCACGCGGCGGCCGCGATGGCGTCGTACGAGTTCTCGCCCGAGTGGACCGCGTCGTTCCAGTGGCTGCAGAGTCCGGTGGATGGATCCGGCGTCGCGGTGCCCGCCGCGACGCTGACGTTCAGCGACACGCTGTCGCTGCTGATGAGCGGCTACGTGCCCGTCGGCCGCGTGCCGGCGGGGCTGACGCTGCAGAGCGTGTTCGGCGCGTACCCCGTCGCCGCGTTCGTCCAGCTTCGCTACTACCGGTAGCGCAATCCCCCTGCAGTGCGGCGCTAGCCGCGGACGGTCATCACGGGGCACGTCGAGGTCGCCACGATCTGGTTCGCCACGCTGCCGAGGAACAGCTTCGCGAAGCCGGTGCGACCGTGCGTGCCGATGATCACGAGATCCGCGTGCAGCTTCCGCGCGACGCGGTTGATCTCGCGCGACGGGTTGCCCTCGACGAGCAGCGTCCGCGCGCGCACGCCGTTCTTCGCCGCCCTCGCCGCCAACGTCTTCAAGTGCGCCGTCGCCCATCGCCGCGACTGCGCGTCGATGTCCTGCCACGTGTCCGGGCCGATGTACTGGTCCGGCGCGATCGGCATGAACGGCGCGAGCACGTGGACGATTGACAGCGCTGAGCGGCTGCTCCTCGCCGTCTTGATCGCCGTCTGGAATGCCTTCCGGGAAGCCTTGGAGAAATCGGTCGCGAACAGAATCCGCCGCATATCAACACCTCGACTGGAACGGCTGCAAGCGCTGCGCCGCCGGATTTCCGGCATTCGCCACGGATCTGCGCTTGCAATACGGCCAGTGTAGCGATTTGGAGGACGCCGTGCCGCATAAACAACTGATGGTGCGATCGGCAGCGCGCGAGAAGATACTCCGCGGCGCGACCGCATTGGCCGACGCCGTGCGCGTGACCCTCGGCCCGCGGTCCAAGTGCGTGCTCGTCGAGAAGAAGTGGGGTAAGCCGCTCGTCTGCAACGACGGGGTGACGATCGCGAAGGAGTTCGAACTCGCCGATCACGAAGAGAACCTCGGCGCGCAGATCGTCCGCGAGGCCGCCGAACGCACGGGCGACAACGTCGGCGACGGCACGACGACGGCGACGCTGCTCGCCGCCTCGATCTTCTCCGAAGGCGTGCGGAACATTGCGGCCGGCGCCAGCGCCATCGACCTCAAGCGCGGACTCGATCGTGCCCTCGACGCGGTGGTCGGCGCCGTCCGCAGTCTGTCGAAACCCGTGACCGAACACAAACAGCGCGTCGCGGTCGCTACCGTGTCTGCGCACAACGAGCAGTCCATCGGCGAGCTTGTCGCCGACGCGCTCGAGCGGGTCGGCGCCGAGGGTACCACTTCTGTTGACGAAGCCAAGGGCACCGAGACCACGGTGGAGGTCGTCGAGGGCATGCGGTTCGACCGCGGCTTCCTCTCGCCGTACTTCATCACCGAGCCGGAGAAGATGCGGGCCATCGTGGACGATCCGCTGATCCTGATCCACGAGAAGAAGATCTCTACGATGACCGATCTGCTGCCGCTGCTCGAGCAGATCGCCAAGAGCGGACATCCCCTCGTCGTCGTCGCCGACGACATCGACGGCGACGCGCTCGCGACGCTCGTCGTGAACAAGATGCGCGGCGTCTTGCCGTGCGTCGCCGTGAAAGCACCTGGCTTCGGCGACCGGCGGCGCGCGATGCTCGACGACCTCGCGATTCTCACCGGGGGCCGTCTCATCGCAGAGGAACTCGGCATCAGGCTCGCGAACATGACCCTGCAGGATCTCGGACAGGCGCGGCGCGTCATCGTCGACAAGGACTCGACGACCGTGGTGGGCGGCGCCGGGACGAAGGCCGCGATCGACGGCCGCGCCGCCGAGATCCGGGAGCAGATCAAGGCGACGACGTCCGACTACGACAAGGAGAAGCTGCAGGAACGCCTCGCGAAGCTGACAGGCGGCGTGGCGGTCATCCGTGTCGGCGCGCCGTCGGAGGCCGAGATGAAGAACCGCCGCGAGGCGTTCGAGGACGCGATCAGCGCGACACGCGCGGCGATGGCCGAAGGCGTCGTGCCCGGCGGCGGCCTCGCCCTGCTCCGATCGATCGCGGCCGTTGACGCGCTGGCGGCCGCCTCGCAGGGCGACGAGCGGACCGGCATGCTCATGCTGCGCCGCGCGCTCGAGACGCCGACGCGGCAGATTGCCGAGAACTCCGGGGTCGATGGCGGCGTCGTCGTAGACAAGATGATTGCCGGAACGGGCGCGTTCGGCTTCGACGCGGCGGCGGGCCGGTACGTCGATTTGATCGAGGCGGGCATCATCGATCCGACGAAGGTCGTCCGCACCGCGCTCGAAAACGCGGTGTCGGTCGCGGGCGTGCTGCTGCTGACCGAGGCGACGCTGACCGAGATTCCCGAACCGAAGAAGGAGCCGGCCCTGCCGGCGGAGCTCTAGCGATGTTCAGCCAGATCCTCTGTCCGATCGATTTCTCCGATGCCTCGCAGCATGCGATTCGATACGCGATCGCGCTGGCGCGCATCCAACGGGCGCGCCTCACCGCGCTCTACGTGTATCCGCCGCCGTTCGTCCCTCCGGACGTGCCGGTGTTGGACGCGCAGGCGCAGGCCGACGACCTGACCCGCCTCGAGACGGAGACCGCAGCGGTGTTTCAGGAAGCGACCGAGCGTGGACTCACGGTGAACGTGGTGGTCAAGCGTGGACAGCCCGCGCGGGAAATCCTGATGCACGCGGCGTCGCTGCCGGCCGACGTCATCGTCATGGGCACGCACGGCGCCGGAGGGTTCGAGCATCTCGTGCTCGGATCGGTGGCGGAGAAGGTGCTCCGCAAGGCGACGTGTCCGGTCCTGACGGTGCCGCCGCACGCGGCGTTCACCGACGGTCCCTCGTTCGCCAGGCTCGTCTGCGCGATCGACTTCTCCGAGTGGTCGCTCGCCGGACTCGAGGAGGCGTGCGCGCTCGCCGGAGAAGTGCAGGGGACGGTCACCGCCGTGCACGTGATCGAGTGGCCGTGGAACGAACCCGACAAGCCGGACCTCGAAGGGCTGCCGCCTGCGCAGGCGGCCGCGCTGCGCGAATATCGCCGCTACCAGGAAACGATGGCCCGCACGCGTCTCGAGCAGGTGACGGGCGAGGTCAATCGCGGCCGCTGCCGCGTCGGCACGCGGATCGCGAACGGCAAGTCGTATCAGGAACTGCTTTGCGCCGCGGAACGCGAACACGCGGATCTGATCGTCATGGGCGTCCACGGGCGCAGCGCGCTCGACGTGTTCGTCTTCGGATCGACGACGCACCAGGTGGTGCGGCGGGCGACGTGCCCGGTGTTGACGCTCCGCCACTAGTCCTCTAGTAAACTGTTCGCTCCCATGAAAATCGCCAAGTTCGGCGGGTCGTCGCTCGCCACGCCCGCGACGGTGCGCGCCGTCGCCGAGATCATCCTGTCCGCGCGCCGCGACGAGCCGGTCATCGTCGTGGTGTCGGCGTTTCAGGGCGTCACGAACCAGTTGATCGAATGCGCGCGGCTCGCCGAGCAGGGCGACGCGGCGTATCTCGGCCTCTTCGAGGGCGTCGCCCGCCGTCATCGCGCCGCCGTGTCCGCGCTCGTGACGAAGCGGCGGGCGCGGACGCGCCGCCAGGTTGACGCACTGCTCGGCGAGCTCGGCAGCACGCTCGAGGGCGTTCATCTGCTGCGGCACTGTCCGGTCCGCGCGCTCGACATGACGGCGAGCTTCGGCGAGCGGCTCGCGGCGCTGATTCTCTCCGCGCACCTCGATCGGTTCCACGCGTCGGTCTTCGTTGACGCGCGGACGTTCGTCCGCACCGACGCGCAGTTCACGAGCGCCGTGGTCGATTTCCCCGCGACCAACCGGCTCGCCCGGCGCACGTTCGGCGCGCTTCTGCGCAAACGCAACCCGCCGATTCCGGTCGTAACCGGTTTCATCGGCGCCACCGCCGACGGACAGACGACCACCATCGGCCGGAACGGCTCGGACTACAGCGCGTCGATCGTCGGCGCGGCCGTTGGCGCCGACACGATCGAGATCTGGACGGACGTGGACGGCGTGCTCAGCGCCGATCCGAAGCTCGTGCCGTCGGCCTTCGTGTTACCGCGGATGACGTACGAAGAAGCGATGGAGCTCTCGTACTTCGGCGCCAAGGTCATCCATTCGGCGACGATCGCGCCGGCGGTGGCCCGGCGCATTCCAATCCTGATCAAGAACACGTTCAACCCGTCCGCGCCGGGGACGTTGATTTCGCACGTGCGCGGCGAGGCGGACGCGACCCTCGCCAAGGGCATGACGACGGTCGGACAGCTGTCGCTCCTGACGATCAGCGGACCGGGGATGGTCGGCGTGCCCGGCGTCGCCGAGCGCCTGTTCCGGACGCTCGCCGACGAGCGCGTCAACATCATCCTGATCTCGCAGGCTTCCTCCGAGCACACCATCTGCTTCGCCGTGCGCGCCGCAGACGCCGCGCGGGGCGTGGGCGCGATCGAGCGCGAGTTCCGCCACGAGGTCGGCGACAGGCTGATGATCGTCGATCATCGGCACGACCAGGCCATCCTCGCCGTGGTGGGCGAAGGGATGAAGGGGCGGCCCGGCGTGTCGGGCAAGCTGTTCGACGCCCTCGGGCGCAACAACGTCAACATCAACGCGATCGCGCAGGGCGCCTCGGAGCGCAACATCTCCTGCGTCATCGACGGCGCGCAGCAGGGCCGCGCGCTCAATGCCATCCATCAGGCGTTCTTCGAGCCGCGCAAGCGGCTCGATCTCGTCGTGGTCGGCGTCGGGAACATCGGCGGCGCGCTGCTGCGCCAGCTGAAGCAGCAGCGGCACTATCTGCTCTCGCGCGGCTTCGACGTCCGCGTGGTCGCCGTCGCGAACAGTCGCAAATTCGCGGTGTCGGCGGCGGGCATCGACCTGGGAGCCTGGACGCGCGCGCTCGGCGCCTCGCGCCGGCGGATGGATCCCGCGGTGCTGGCTGACGCCATTGCGCGGCTCGAGCTGACCAACGCCGCGCTCGTCGACTGCACGGCCAACCCGTCGGTCGTGGACGCGTATCCGGCGTTCATCGACGCCAACCTGCACATCATTACGCCAAACAAACGCGCCAACGCCCTGCCGTGGAAGCAATACACGGCGCTGATGGAGCAGCTGGCGCGGCGGCAGAAGCACTTCTTCTACGAAGCGAATGTCGGCGCCGGGCTGCCGATCATGTCCACGCTCAGGGACCTCATCGCGAGCGGCGACGAGATCGTGAAAATCGAAGGCATCCTCTCAGGCACGCTGAGCTATCTGTTCAACACCTTCGACAGGACGATGCCGTTCAGCGCGCTCGTGAAAGAGGCGCATCGCGTCGGCTTCACCGAACCCGATCCGCGCGACGACCTGTCGGGGCAGGACGTCGCCCGCAAGCTGCTCATCCTCGCGCGCGAGATTGGGCTGAAGATGGAGCTGCGCGACGTCACCGTCGAGAGCCTCGTACCGCGGCCCCTCCGGAGCGGACGGTTCTCCGAGAAATTCTTCCGCGACCTCGCGCGCTACGACGACGAGATTGCGACGCGCGTGGAGAGCGCGCGCCGCCGCGGCGCGGTGCTGCGGTACGTCGGCGTGCTCCAGCGCGGGCGGGCGCAGGCCGGGCTCAAGGAGTTTCCGGCGACGCATCCGGTCGCGTCGGCGAAGGGCAGCGACAACGTGATCGCCTTCACCACGAAGCGCTACCGGAAGACGCCGCTCGTGGTGCAGGGGCCGGGCGCCGGCGCCGACGTCACCGCGATGGGCGTGTTCTCGGACATTCTGAAGCTGCTGAACTACCTCCCGCGATGACGCAGGCCTGAAAGGCCCGCGCGACGGAGTAAGCTAAGCCCATGCCGTTCCGGGACGTGGTGGCTGCCCGCGGGCACCGCAGGCTCGTCGCGCTGCTGGCGAGATCGGTCGCACGCGACCGTCTGCCGCCGAGCCTCATCCTGTCCGGCTCGCCCGGCGCCGGCATGCGCGAGACGGCGGTGGCGACCGCGCAGGCGCTCAATTGCCTGACGCCGGTCGGCGCCGGCGACACGCGCGACGCGTGCGGCACGTGCGCGGCCTGCAGCCGTATCGCGCGCGGCGTCCACCCGGATGTGATCGTCGTCGAGCCGGGCGAAAGCGGATCGATCAAGGTCGATCAGGTTCGCGACGTCATAGATCGCGCCGGGTTCCGTCCGTTCGAAGGACGCCGCCGCGCCGTCATCGTCGACGAGGCGGACGCGATGATGCCGGCCGCGCAGAACGCGCTGCTCAAGACGCTCGAAGAGCCGCCGCCCTCGTCGGTGTTCATGCTCGTGACCGCGCGGCCCGACATGTTGCTGCCGACGGTGCAGTCCCGTTGTCCGCGTCTGCGATTCGAGTCGGCGGGACGCGAAGACGTCGATGCCGACGCGCGCGACATCGCCCGCGACGTGCTGCGTCAGGTCGGCGCAGCCGACGAGCCGGGCCGGCGGATCGACGCGGCCAAGGATCTGCTCGCCAGGACGGGCGCCGGCGGGCGGAGCGATCGCGAGCAGCTGGCTTCGCACCTCCACGCGATGGCGTCGCTGCTGCGCGACGTCGAGCTGCTGGCGATCGGCGCCGATGCCCGCGCGCTGGCCAACGCGGAAGCGCGGCCGGATCTGGAGCGGCTGGCGAAGCCGTTCGGCGGCGACCGGGGACTCCGGGCCTTCGCGGCCGTCGATCGCGCGCTGGCGGCGCTCGACGGCAATGCCAACGCGAAGATCGTGGCGGACTGGCTGGTGCTGCAGCTATGAAGGGGCGGCCGTGAACACGTCTCCGAATCCCCGCCTCGTCTCCGTCAAGCTCACGCCGGTGGGGCGCGCGCACACGTTCCTGTCAACCGCGCGGTCCGCGGACGCGGCGCCGCATACGGGCGACCGCGTCGTCGTCCAGAGCGACGCCGGCCCGGCCGTGGGGACGGTCGTCCGCGGCGTTCCGCAGACGGCTGAGCGCCGCCTCACCCCCGGCGAACCGCCGCCCCGCATCGTCCGCCTCGCGACACGCGACGACCTCGTCATGCGTGCGAAACAGGAGCAGCGCGAGCGTGACGCCCACAGGATTGCGTCGCTCAAGATCCGGGAGCGGGGGCTCGGCATGAAGCTGACGCGTACGGAGCAGACATTCGACGGCTCGCGCCTCGTCTTCTATTTCACGGCCGAGGGCCGCGTCGATTTCCGCGACCTGGTCCGCGAGCTGGCCACCGAGTTCCACACGCGCATCGAGATGCGGCAGATCGGCGTGCGCGACGAAGCGAAGATGATCGGCGGCTACGGCACGTGCGGACGTCCACTTTGCTGCACCACCTTCCTCACGACGTTCGAGCCGGTGTCGATCAAGATGGCGAAGCAGCAAGAGCTCAGCCTCAATCCGTCGAAGCTGTCTGGCTTGTGCGGACGGTTGAAGTGCTGTTTGCGCTACGAGCTGCCGAATGCGAAGGGTCAGCAGCACGGCGGCTGTGGCAGCGAAGGCGGCTGTGATAATCCCTCAGGTTGCGGCTCCGGCGGATGCTCGAGCGGGCGCTGCAACTGTCGTGGCTAAACCGCGCATCGCCATTACCGAAGGCGATCCGGCCGGCATCGGACCGGAGATCGCCCGGAGGGCGGCCGCCGATCGGCGTGTACTCGACGTCTGCGAGCCCGTGCTCTACGGCGCGGACGCGGAAGCGCGATTCGAGCCGGGCGTGCTCTCGGCCGCCGCCGGCCAGGCGGCGTACGGCGCGATTGTTCGCGCGACGGCCGACGCGCAGCGCGGCGAGGTGAGCGCGATTGCGACGGCACCCATTAACAAGGCGGCGCTGCGGCTGGCTGGGCACCCGTGGAACGGACACACCGACCTGCTGGCGCACCTCACGGGTGCGCCTCACGTCGCGATGATGTTTCATTCAGACGAGCTTCGGGTCGTCCTCGCCACGGTGCACGTGCCGCTGGCGGACGTCCCGCGACTGCTCACGCAGACGCTCGTCGAGGAGACGATCGCGCTGACCGCGCGTGAGTTGCCGAAGTTCGACACGATTGCGCCACGGATTGCCGTCGCTGGCCTCAATCCGCACGCCGGAGAGCACGGCCTGTTCGGGCGCGAGGAAGAGACGGCGATTGCTCCGGCGATTGCCTGCTGCCGGGCGAGAGGCATCGACGTGTCGGGCCCGTTTCCCGCCGACACGCTCTTCGTGCGCGCGCGGCGCGGCGAATTCGACGTCGTCATCGCGTGCTACCACGATCAGGGCCTGATTCCCGTCAAACTCGTCGCGTTCGGCAAAGCGGTCAACGTCACGCTGGGCCTGCCGATCATCAGGACGTCGGTCGATCACGGCACGGCATTCGACATCGCCGGCAAGGGCGTGGCCGATGCGGAGAGTATGGTCGCCGCGGTGCTGCTGGCGGCGAAGCTTGGCGAGGCCCGCCTGAAGGCGGACACGACGTGGGATGGCTAAGAAGACCGAGCGCGAGCTCGCGAAGGAAAACATCGCCGAGAACCGGAAGGCGTTTCACGACTTCCACCTCCTCGAGAGCTTCGAGGCCGGTCTGGTGCTGCTCGGCACCGAGGTGAAGGCGATCCGCGAGGGCCGGGTCAACCTGCGCGACAGCTTCGCGCGCGTCGAGGACGGCGAAGTCTTTCTCTACAACGTCAACATCAGCCCGTACAGCCACCGTGGCTACGCCGATCATGAACCGCTGCGCCGGCGCAAGCTGCTGCTGCACCGCGACGAGATCCGCAAGCTGATCGGCAAGACGGTGGAGAAGGGCATGACGCTCGTGCCGACGCGTCTCTACTTCAAGAACGGCCGCGTGAAGGTGTCCGTGTCGCTCGCCAAAGGCAAGAAGGAGTACGACAAGCGCGAGACGCTGAAGCGCCGCGAAGCCGACCGCGAGACGCGGGCGGCGATCAAATCGAAACGGTAGAATAAGCGGCACATGGCAGACCACGCGTCAGGTGTCCCGCTGCTCGATCTGCAGGCGCAGTATCGGCCGCTGCGCGCCGAGATTCTCGCGGCGATCGAGCGCGTCTGCGACAGCCAGCGTTTCATCATGGGGCCGGAAATCGCGGCGTTCGAACGCGAGATGGCCGAGATGCTTGGCGTGCGCCACGCCGTCGCCGTCTCGTCTGGCACCGACGCGCTGCTGCTGGCGCTCATGGCGCTGGGCGTCACGGCCGGCGACGAGGTCGTCACGCCGACGTACTCCTTCTTCGCGACGGCCGGCGCCGTGGCGCGCCTCGGCGCGCGCCCCGTGCTGATCGACATCGATCCGTCCACGTTCAACATGGATCCGCGGGCGCTCGCCGCTGCGATCACGCCCAAGACGAAGGCGATCATCCCCGTGCACTTGTTTGGCCAGTGCGCCGACATGGAGCCGATTCTGAACGTCGCCTCGGAACGCGGGATTGCTGTGGTCGAAGACGCAGCCCAGGCGATCGGCGCGACGTACAAGGGACAGCCCGCCGGCGGCATGGGTGCCGTAGGATGCTTCTCCTTCTTTCCGAGCAAGAATCTCGGGGCGTTCGGCGACGCCGGCCTGCTGACCGCGAATGACGAGGCGCTCGCAAAGAAGGCGCGGCTTCTGCGCACGCACGGGATGGAGCCGCGCTACTACCATCATCTGGTCGGCGCGAACTTCCGCATGGATGCGATCCAGGCGGCGGTGCTGCGGATCAAGGCGCCGCATCTGGCGGGATGGACGGAACACCGCCGCGCGAACGCGGATCGCTATCGAGCGCTGTTTCGCGACGCCGGACTGCTGGATCGCATCACGCTGCCCGTCGAGGCGCCGGACCGGCGCCACATCTACAACCAGTTCGTCATCCGCACCGCCGATCGCGACGGGTTGAAGGCGCACCTCGACGCCGCCGGCATCGGCACCGAGATCTACTATCCGGTGCCGTTCCATCAGCAGCCGTGCTTCGCGTACCTCGGCTATGCGGCGGGCGCGTTCCCGCACGCCGAGCGCGCAGCGCGCGAAAGCCTGGCGATCCCGATTTACGGCGAGCTCACGCCGTCGCAGCAGGAAACCGTCGTCGGCGCGATCGGCGAGTTCGTTCACCGTCGAGTCGGCGTGTGATCGCCGGCGCCAGACCGGGCGGGCCGATCGACGGCCGCACGTCCCGCGTCCCTGGCCTCACGACGCAGATCCTGCTCGGCCTTCTCCTCGGCATCGTCGTCGGCGCCGCGTGGCCGCGAGCGGGCGTGGCGTCGAAGCCGATCGCCGACGCCTTCCTCCGGCTGATCAAGATGATCATCGCGCCGCTGCTGTTCTCGACGCTGGTCGTCGGCGTCGCCGGGGCCGGCGATCCGAAGTCGCTCGGACGCATCGGCGTGAAGGCGATCGTGTACTTCGAGATCGCCACGACCATCGCGCTGGTGATCGGGCTCGAGCTCGTGAACGTGTTCAAGCCCGGCGCCGGCCTGGCCGTGCCGCTCTCCGGCGCCGCCAGTGTCGCGGCAATGGCGGGGAGCCGGCAGACGGCCTGGGACATGTTTCTCCATCTGTTTCCGACGTCGGCGGTCGATGCGATGGCGCGCGGCGACATCCTCCAGGTCGTCGTGTTCTCGATGTTCTTCGGCGTCGCGCTGTCGGTGATGGGCGCGCACGGGCGGCCGATCGTTGCCGTGCTCGACAGCCTGGCGCACGTCATGTTCAAGGTCACGGGCTACGTGATGATGTGCGCGCCGCTCGGCGTGTTCGCGGCGATCGCCGCCACCGTCGGCGGCCGCGGTCTTGGTATTCTCGTGTCGCTCGGCAAGCTGGTCGCGCTGATGTACGGCGGCCTCGTGCTCTTCGTCGCGATCGTGGTCGGCGGCGTATCGCTGGTCGCGGGTGTGCCGCTGATGAAGTTCGTGGCTGCCATTCGAGAGCCGTTCCTGATCGCGTTCACGACCGCGAGCTCGGAAGCGGCGCTGCCGTCGGCGCTTGAGTCGATGGAGCGGTTCGGCGTCCCCAATCGGATCGTCTCCTTCGTCGTGCCGCTCGGCTACAGCTTCAACCTCGACGGGACGACGCTCTATCTGTCGCTCGCGAGCGTGTTCGTGGCGCAGCTGGCCGGCGTGCCGATGTCGGTGAAGCAGCAGCTCGTGATGATGCTGACGCTCATGCTGGCGAGCAAGGGCGTGGCCGGCGTGCCGCGCGGCGCGCTCGTGGTGCTGGCCGCGACGCTGACGCAGTTCAACCTGCCGCTCGAGGGAGCGGCGATCCTGCTCGGTGTCGATCAGATTCTCGACATGGGGCGGACGGCCGTGAATGTCACCGGCAACTGCCTTGCCGCGGCGGTCGTGGCGCGCTGGGAAGGCGTGGACGTCTGACGTGCGGATCGCAGTGACTGGCTCGGAGGGGCAGCTGGGTGCGGCCGTGGTGCAGGAGTTCCGGCGCGGACACGACGTCGTCGCACTGACGCACGCGATGCTCGACATCACGGACGATGCGGCCGTGCAGCGGGTGATCGGGGACGTGAAGCCGGAGGCGATCGTCAACTGCGCCGCCTACAACGACGTCGATGGCGCCGAAGATCATCCCGTCGACGCGCTCAACCTGAACGCCTTCGCGGTGCGGGCGCTCGCCCGGGCGGCGACTGCGAGCGGCGCGGTGCTCGTGCATTACGGCACCGATTTCGTCTTCGACGGAAAGGCCGACCGTCCGTACGTCGAGACCGACGCGCCGCATCCGCGAGGCACGTATGCCGCGTCGAAGCTCCTCGGCGAATGGTTCGCGGCCGACGCGCCGCGCGCGTACGTCCTGCGCGTCGAGAGCCTGTTCGGACGCGCGGCGGGTGCGCGTCCCGCGAAGGGCAGCGTCGCGTCGATTGTCAGGGCGATTCAGTCGGGGGCGGAAGCGCGCGTGTTCGAGGACCGGACCATCTCGCCGAGCTGCGTCATCGACGTGGCGGCGGCCACGCGCGCGCTGATCGAGCGGGAGGTGGCGCCGGGACTCTATCACTGCGTCAACTCCGGGTCGTGCACGTGGCTCGAACTGGGCCGCGAGATCGCGCGTCAGCTCGGCGTCGAGGCGAAGCTCGTGCCCGTCCGCATGGCGGACGCGAAACTGCGGGCAGAGCGGCCGATATACTGCGTGCTATCGAACGCGAAGCTGGCGTCGGCGGGCATTGCGATGCGGAGCTGGCAGGACGCGATTTCGGACTACTGCCGGACGAGCTGAGACACGACGTTCGCGATCGCGAGGCAGGACGTCAGGCCGGGCGATTCGATGCCGGCGGCGTGAATCACGCGCGGGTTGCGCGTGTCGCGGCGGATCATGAAATCGGCGAACGACTCCGACGCCGGATGCAGCTTGGGACGGATGCCGCTGCCGGCGAGCCGCAGGTCTGCCACGGTGACCATCGGCAGGAGTTGTCCTGCAGCATCCGCAAAATCCTCGACGGGCAGCCGGTCGCTCTCGTAGTCGTCCTTCCGTTCCTGATACTTCACCGACGGTCCGAACCACACGTTGCCGGCGGTCGATCGCGTGACGTGCACGCCGAGGCCATGGCCGGCGACGTGCGGTAGCGGATATACGAGCGCGTTGACGAGCGAGCGCTTCGACGGCACGAGCTCGGCGTATTCGCCGCGGACGGGGTAGATCGTGAACGTGTCGCCGCCGAGGAGCTTCGACACGTCGTCGGCATACAGTCCGGCGGCGTTGACGACGGACGACGCGAGGATCCGCTCACGTGCGGTCCGGAGCGTGATGCCGTCGCGGGACGGATCGGCGCCGATGAGCGGCGTGCCGGGCAGGAAGATTACACCCTCGGACTCGCCGACGCGGCGCAAGCCGCTCACCAGCGCCTCGGCTTCGACGATGCCCGTCTCGGGCGAGAAGATGGCCGCGACGGCCCGGATGTTCGGTTCGCGCGCTGCGATGAACTTGCGATCGACCATCGTCAGGCCCTCGACGCCGTTGGCGACGCCGGCCTGGAACAGCCGCTCGAGGCGTGGAATCTCGCCGTCCTCGGTGGCGACGATCAGCTTGCCGCACTTCTCGTGGGGGATGCCGTACTTGGCGCAGAACTCGTAGAGCAGCGGCCGGCCCTCGATGCAGAGCGTGGACTTCAGCGTGCCCGCCGGGTAGTAGATGCCGCCGTGAACGACGCCGCTGTTGTGCGTGCTCGTCTCGAGCCCAGGGCGCGGATGCTTCTCGAGCACGCACACCGATCGTCCGCGTCGCGCCAGCGCCAGCGCCGATGCCAATCCCGTGACGCCGCCGCCTATGACCGCGACATCGATGTGTTCCATCAGGCGCGGTACCCGATGGCCGCATAGTCCATGTACGTGAAGAGGAGGCTGTTGAGGATTGACGCGTTCGCGTTGTACGCGTCCGCGAGGGCGGTCATGGCGCGGGACGTGGCGGCGTCGAGTCCGGTGAGGGACGTGGGGTCGACGCCCCGCATGCGGACCGCATCGGGCGCCTGCGCGGTGTACTTCAGCGTCACGCGCGTGAACCCGCTCGCTTCAAGCAGGTACTGCAGCGTCTCGGGATGGACCGGCCATACGTGCGTGAAGTCGCGCAGATAGCTGCTGAAGAAC
>CAZOIK010000200.1:0-1920 GCA_964579765.1 uncultured Bifidobacteriaceae bacterium | reverse complement strand
CTCGTCGCCGCGAACATGGTGCTCGGCGGGCAGTACGTCAGCCGGATCAACCTCAACCTCCGCGCCGACAAGGGGATCACCTACGGGGCGCGCACGGTTTTCGAGTTTCGCCGGGCGCCCGGTCCGTTCGCGCTCAGCGTGAGCGTGGACCGGGCGGCGACCGCGCTCGCAATCAGCGAGGTGATGAAGGAGATCGGCGACATCCGCGGCAGCCGGCCGGTGTCGGCGGGCGAGCTCGCGACGGGTGTCGCGGCCCTGACGCGCGGCTACGCGAAAAACTTCGAGACATTTGATCAACTGGCGCGAGCCATCGCGCAGCTCGCGCTGTTCGATCTGCCCGACGATTTCTTCAGCCAGTTCGTGCCGCGCATCGAGGCGCTCTTGCCCGAGGACGTGACGCGCGCGGCGGCTCGGCACCTCGATCCGTCGCGTCTGACGACGCTCGTCGTCGGCGACGTTGACGCGACCGGCCAAGAACTTGGCCGCCTGAATCTCGGCGAAGCGAACCCGCTCACGACTGATAGCATCTAAGTTCTCATCTTTGAAGGCCGTCCGTTTTCATCGCCACGGCGGACCCGACGTACTGGTGTACGAGGACGCGCCCGAGCCGCAGCTTGCGCCGGGCGACGTGCTGGTGCGCGTACGCGCGTGCGCGCTGAACCGCGTGGACGTCTGGGGCCGCCGGGGTCGCCCGGGGTTGACGATTCCGCTGCCGCACATCCCGGGCAGCGACGTGGCGGGCGAGATCGCGGTGTCCGCAGCCGCCGACGTGTCCGTCGGCCGGCGCGTGATGGTGCAGCCCGGCGTGAGCTGCGGACGCTGCATCGCCTGTCTTTCGGGACGCGACAACGCGTGCGCGCGCTTCGAGGTGCTCGGCTACGTCAACACGAACGGCGGGTACGCCGAGTTCGTCAAAGTGCCGGCGCAGAATCTCGTGCCGATCCCGGACGAGATCGGCTTCGTGCGCGCGGCGGCGTTTCCGCTCACGTTTCTGACGGCGTGGCACATGTTGATGACGCGTGCGCACCTCAAGCGCGGCGACGACGTGCTGATTGTCGCCGCCGGGAGCGGCGTCGGACAGGCGGCGGTTCAGGTCGCGTTCCTGCACGGCGCTCGTGTGTTCGCGACGGCGGGATCGCCGCGGGCGCTGGAGCGCGCGCGGGCGCTCGGCGCCTACGAGGCGTTCGATCACTATCAACAGGACGTGGCCGAGCAGGTCCTGAAGGCGACCGACGGTCGCGGCGTGGACGTCGTCGTCGAGCACGTCGGCGCGGCGACGTGGGATCGTAGCCTGGCGTCGCTCGCTCGAGGCGGCCGCCTCGTCACCTGCGGTGCGACCACCGGATCGACCGCGGGCCTCGATTTGCGTACGCTGTTTACGAGGCAGATCTCAGTCGTGGGTTCGTATCTAGGGACCAAGGGCGAGCTGCTGCGGGCCGCCCGCTTCTTCTTCGGAGGACAGCTCGATCCGGTGATCGATCGGACGTTTCCTCTGACGGACGCCGCGGCCGCGCATCGCCATCTGGAAGACGGGAAGCCGTTCGGCAAGGTCGTGCTGGAAGTCTGAGGGCGCCTGATGCGTTCGCTTCAACGCTGGAGTGCCAGCCTCTTCGCCGCCGTCGCCGTGGTCAGCATCGTGCTGGCTGTCAGCACCGTGTGGCTGTTCGTCACCACTCCGGTGAACGTCGCCATCGCGATCAACGACGGCGACGTGTCGCCGCTCGTCCGCGATCTGGCGCAGGTGCTCTTCAACGCGCTGCGCGGCCTGTTGCGGTACTGGTAGTGCAGGCCTTCAGGCCTGCCGCGTCCGGTGGACCTGAAGGTCCACGCTACCTCGGCGTCAGCGCCCGGACGTCAACGCCCGCTTCAGAAACCGCGTCAGCACCCAGCCGTCCCAGTACTTGAACGGCGTCTTGCCAG
>CAZOIK010000199.1:0-22017 GCA_964579765.1 uncultured Bifidobacteriaceae bacterium | reverse complement strand
CGCGACGCCGGTCAGGATCTGCGCGTCGCCGTCCGCATGCTCCGCAAGGCGCCGGGCTTCGCCGCCGCCGCCACGGTGACGCTCGCGCTCGGGATCGGCGTCACGACGACGCTCGTCAGCGTCGCGTACGGCGTGCTGCTGAAGCCGCTCCCGTGGCCGCAGCCGGAGCGACTCGTGCGGCTCACCGAGACGCGCGGCGGCCAGGCCGGCCGCGTCGCCGGCACCATCAGCAACGCGACGTATCTCGCCTGGCGCGAGCACTTCACCACGGTGGAGGAGCTTGGCGGCTGGGTGCGCTCGCAGCCGATGACGCTCGACGACGGCCATGATCCGATCCGCGTGCCGGTCACACCGGTCACGCCCTCGCTCTTCACCGTGCTGCATGCGACGCCGCAGCTCGGACGCCTGCCAATCGCCGACGACCTGAACTCGAGCGGCGCCGCGCTCGCGACGCGAGTCATCCTGTTGTCGTATGGACTCTGGCAGGAACGCTTCGGCGGGCGCGCCGACGCGATCGGCCGAACGATCCGGCTCGACAATCAGACCGTCACCGTCGTCGGCGTGATGCCGCGGACGTTCGCGTTTCCCACTCGTGAGACACGCGCGTGGACGCCATTCAATGCCGTCGCTGTGGAAGCGACGATTCGCGGAGAGCGTGTCATTCGCGCGCAGATCTTCTCCGCGCTCGCGCGGTTGACTCCTGGCGAGACTGCGGCGCAGGCCGCTGCCGAAGGCACGGCGCGCGCGCTCGGCGCGCCCGATCTCGAGACGGCGGCCACGGCGCTCTTCGGCAGCAGTGGTCCGCCGAAGGTGATCGTCGAATCGGCCGTGCACGCAATGACCGCGGACGTCCGGCCCGCCATTCTGCTCCTGCTCGCCGGCGCCTTGTTGCTGCTGCTGACCGCGACCGCCAACGTCGCCAGCCTCCAGCTCGCCCGCGCCGTGGCCAGACGCCGCGAGATGGCCATTCGCCGCGCCATCGGCGCCGGTACAGGACGCATCACCCGCCAGTTGATCGTCGAGAGTGCGATCGTCGGCATGCTGGGTGCCGCGGGCGGTCTCGCGCTCGCGGCCGTGTTGATTCGCATAGCGCCGTCCATCCTGCCGGCCGATTTCCCCCGGCTCGACGACGTGGCCGTCGACTGGCACGTGGGGCTGGCCGCCGCCGCGGCGGCGGTGCTGGCCAGCACGGCCTGCGGTCTGCTGCCGGCGATCCACGTCAGGCGCGAGAGCCTCGTCGGCTCGTTCGCCTCGCACGGATCGGCCTCGGCCGCCTCGTGGCTCCGCGCGGTCCACATGCGGACGGCGATCATGATCGGGCAGGTCGCCGTCGCGTGCGTCCTGCTCGCGGGGGCCGGTCTGCTCGGACGGAGTTTCATCGCGCGCCTGCACGCGGACCGCGGGTACGAGCCCGCGAACGTGCTGACGGCCGCGCTGCCGTTTCCGCGGAGCTACCCGCCCGCGCGGCGCGTGCAGATCATCGACGCCGTTCTTGCCCGCATGCGCGCGCTGCCCGGCGTCCGCGTCGCGGCCTTCGGCAACGCGCTGCCGTACGTCAGCGCAGGAGGCTTTCGCGGACAGAAGATGCGCATGCCCCGCGACCCAAGCCGCGAAATGGAAGTCCAATGGATGAACCGCGTCGTCAGTCCCGAATATTTTGCCGCGCTGCGCCTGCACCTCGTGGCCGGCCGGCCATTGACCGATGCCGACACGGCGACCTCGCCGTCCGTCGTCGTCGTGAATCGATCGTTCGCGAAAAAGTACTTGAGTGACCGCGCCGTCGGCGACACGTTGTCGCTCATGCTTCGCGACGATCGCCACTCCGCGGAAGTCGTCGGCGTCGTGGACGACGTGCGGCAGGGCGACGTGACGGCGCCCGACCAGCCGGAAATCTTCGAGTCGTACCGGCAGGTGGCGGAGACCGTTCAAGCCGACGGCCCCATCCTCGTCATTCGTACCGCCGCCGACCTTACGCCGTACATCGGGTCGCTGCGATCCGTCCTTCGCGACCAGGACGCCTCCGTGCCGCTCGACTCGATAATGACGATGGACGATCGCATCGCGACGAGCCTGGCGCGTCCGCGGACGTACGCGGCGCTGTTCGGGGTGTTCGCCGCCGGCGCGCTGGCGATCGCGGGCGTCGGGCTGTTCGGGCTGCTCGCTTATACCGTCGCGCAGCGGACCCGCGAGATCGGCATTCGCATCGCTCTTGGAGCGCTCCGCGGCCAGATCACTGTGCTCGTCCTCCGCCACGCCGTGATCGTCGTCAGCGCCGGCCTTCTCGTGGGACTTGGCGCCTCGCTCGCGCTGGGCACTCTCCTGCGCAGCTTCCTGTACGGCGTCACGACACACGATCCCTCCACGTTTCTCGCTGTCATCGCCATTCTCGCGGCCATCGCCGTCGCCTCATGCCTGCTGCCCCTGCGCCGTGCGCTCCTAGTGGATCCCGTGGTCGCACTGCGGGTCGATTGACCTCCGCCGGCGGTTGTCTAGTCGCAGCGAAGGGCCATCACCGGGTCCACCTTCGTGGCTCGACGAGCCGGCAGCCAGGCGGCGACGAACGCCACAATTGCAAACAACGTCGTGACCGTCACCAATGTCGGAGGATCCAGCGCGGGTGTATCGAATAGCAGCCTCGAGAGCACGCGCGCTGCCCCTAACATGACAATGAGCCCGGTGACGATGCCGGCCGCAACAGGAGACATCGCACGGTGCAGCATGAGCCGTACGACGCCTCTCGATGTCGAACCAAGCGCCAGGCGTACCCCGATCTCGAACCGACGTTGTACAACGGCCTGCGCGACGATGCTGTAGATCCCACTCAGCGCGAGGCACAGGCCCACTCCTCCACACAACGCCAGCAGTAAGGTCGCGGACGACCGGGGTGCGAGCGAATCCGCGATCAGCCCATCCATGGTCCGCACATCGGTCACGAATGCTTCACGATCAATTCGCGCGATGCGACCGCGAATATCCGTCGCGACGATGAGAGGACTCGTAGTCGTCCTGACCACCAAGGTGATGGCGGATTGTGGGAACAGCGCCTCAGGCAGATAGATATCAAGCTCCAGCGGCGCATCGAGACTGGCGTACCGGACGTCGCCAACCACGCCGGCGATGGTCACCCAATCGCCACCAATATGGATGCGTCGCCCCACGGCGGATCGCCCTGGCCAGAAGCGAACGGCCAGGCGACGGCCCACAATCACGAACTTCGGGTGGCCGCGCTCGCCTTCACCGTCGCGCGCATCGAAGGTGCGCCCCTCGAGCACCGGAATCTGCATGACGCGGAAGTAGTCGCGACTGATGACGCGCTGTCGGGCAACCGGAAGATCGCCGGGGTCCGTCGCGGGCATCCCTTCAACCACTAACGGGGTCCAGAACCCTCCCGGCCGCATCGGTACGCCTTGGACGACCGCAGCGTCTGCGACGAGCGGGTTTGTTTTCACCGCCGCCACGACGTCCCGCGAGAACACGACGTTGTGCTGCCACTCGAATTTGTTGTTCGGAAGCGAAATCGTCATCGTCAGGATGTTGCGCGACGTGAATCCAGGCTCGACCCGCATGAGGCGAGCCGCGCTCGTGAACAGCAGCCCTGTACTCAGCAGCAGCACCATCGTCAACCCGATTTGCGCCACGACCAGCGTGTCGATCGCACGATGACGACGCCGTCCGGTGCTCCGGCCGCGCATGTTCAGCCCCGACACGGCCGGACTGCCCGTGGCCATCCCTGCCGGCATCAGCGCGACGCCGCATGCGGCGAGCACAGCCACTGCGATCGCAAACGTGAGGACGACGCCATTCACGCCGACGCCGTGGATGAGCGGGACGCCCGATGGAAGCCAGGGCAATACGACGCGAAGGCCTACGCTGACCACGCCTACGCTTACCGCGGTCGCCGCGAGCGCGACCAGCAACGATTCGATCAGAAACAGCCGTGCAATTCTGAAGCGACTCGCCCCGAGTGCGAGCCGAACTGCCACTTCAGACTGTCGGGCAACCACGCGCGCCAAGAGTAGCGTCGATACGTTCCCGCACGCGATGATCAGCACCAGGACGCTGGCAATGAGCAGCAAGAGAACCACCTGCCGCGTCGCACCCAAGATGGCGTCTCGAAGCGGAACGACGTGGACCGTCCAGTCTCGATTGGTCGCCGGAAACGCATCGGCCAGCGAACGCGCGACCACGTCCATGTCCGCTTGCGCCTGTGGGAGCGTGACGCCAGTCCGCAACCTGGCAATCACATCGAGCGTTCGATCGTCGCGCTTGGGATCTTGGCCGGGAAATATCGGCAACCAGAAATCAATCGCTTTGTCGACGCCACCAACTGCCATCGCATTGACGGCGCCGTGATTGAAATCCGCCGTGAGCGGTGGAAAATGGACGTCGATCGGCACGACACCTAACAGAAGATGCGGCGTCACACCAACGCGATTCAGATTGATCATGTTGACATCGAGGGGCGAACCGACCAGCGCACGATCAGCGGCGAAACGACCTTCCCACACACCTCGGCTCAGGACGATGGTGTTCGAGCCGCGATCCTGCGCTGTGAACGTTCGACCGATGACACGGGTCAGGCCGAATACCTTGAAGAACTCAGGGGTCACCGAGAGCCCTTCGAGCCGCTCGCTGTGGGAGCCCCCCGTCAGATCGACGGTGCGCCATCGATAGCCGGCAATCGCGTCGAAGGACGTGGTGTGCGCCTGCCAGTCAGCGAGGTCCATCGGCGACGCCAGCCGGGCGTCAGGTGCCGAGTTCTTCACGGACTGAAGCGCGACGAGGCGACCCGAGCCCTGATACGGCAGCGCACGCAGCAGCAGCGCGTCACATACGCTGAACATGGCGGTAGGCGCAGCGATGCCGATCGCTAGCGTGAACACAGCGACCGCGGTGAAGCCAAGACTCCTCACCAGGCCGCGCCACGCGTGGCGCAGATCGCGCAAAAGGTCTTCGAGGAACGGGCAACCCTGCTGGTCTCGATACTCCTCTTTCATTTGGCCGACGCCACCGAAGTCCCGTCGTGCGGCGGCGCATGCCTGTTCTCGCGACAGCCCGCGGCGCTCGTGATCAGCGGCGAGCCGATCCAGGTGATCGCGGACCTCGGCGTCCAATCGCGCGTCGTGCCGCTCGGCTCCGAACATCGTCCGCATGCGCGCAAGAACGACACGAATCATCGAACTCCCAAGCCCCTCGAACTTCCCTCGAATGTCATTCGTGCCTGAGCGCAACCACCGGATTGACGCGGCTCGCACGCCAGGCGGGCATGCCGGCGGCGGCCGTCGCAACCACTATGAGAAGTGCCGTCGCGGCCACGAACGTTGGTAGGTCCATAGGGCTTACGCCGAACAGCAGCGCCCTCAGCGAGAAGCCCGCGGCCGCCGCCAGCGGGACGCCGATGACGAGCCCACCGCCCACCATGCGTAGCGCGTCGCCAAGCAGCATGACAACGACGGCCCCCCGCGTCGCGCCGAGGGCGAGGCGGACGCCGATTTCACTCGTCCGTTGCACGACGTTCTGCCAAATCACGCCATAGATGCCGAGAGCCGCCAGTCCTACGGCGACGGTGCCAAACAGCAGGACGAGGTTCATCTCAAATCGACGCGGCGCAATCGCGTCTGCCACAATGTGGTCCATGGTTCGGAACGCCGATATCGGAGCTTCCGGATCGACCTGATGGACGGCCGTGCGGAGCGCCGCGGACATCGCTGTCGGCTCGGCTGCCGTGCCAATCGCGAAGGATACGCTGTTGATGAAGCCTTGCCAGTACGGCACGTAGACGGCGAGCGACGGCGCCGCCTCGAGCGTCATGGTCCGCACGTCGCCGGTCACGCCGATTACTTCCACCAGTCGATCGGGATCGGCGCCCAGCCGAAACTGTTTGCCGAGAGCATTCTCGCCGGGCCACGCTCTGTGAGCCATCGCCGCCGACACGAGTGCGACACTTCGGTGCCGATCCGAATCATCGAAGATACGGCCTGCAATGAGCGGGATCTTCAATGTGTGAAAGTACTCGGCATCGACGGTACGGATGTCCGCGAGTGGACGCTCCGGCGTCGGGAGCAGTTTTCCTTCAGCGGCCAGCAGGCTGTTCGCCGAGACGCCGTTCAAGGGAAGCCTGTTCACAAATGCGGCGGTCTCAACACCTGGGATGGCGCGCACACGTTCGAGCGCCGACCGCACGAACGCCGCACGCGTGTCGCGATTTGAGTACCGTGTCGCCGACAAACTGACATCGACGGTTACAATCCGCTGAACGTCGAACCCACGATCTAGTTGCAAGACGCTGACGAAGCTGTGAAGTAACAGTCCCGCAACGACGAGGCAGACTGTGCTCAACGCGACCTCTGCGGTCACCAGGACCGCACGCATTCGCTTGCCGCCGACTCCCGTTATCGGCGTGCGCGCCTCCAATTGAATGGCAGGCTGCAGATGCCCGAACCCCAGTCGCCACGCCGGCAATAGTCCGACGAGCACACCTGTTGTCGCGGACACGGCGACGGCAAACAAGAGCACCGACGCGTCGATGTGCGCCTCTTCGATACGCGGCACATCGACGGGCGCGACGGCGAGTATCATCGGCACTGCGGCGTACGCGATCAGTACGCCGACCGCGCCGGCAAGCATGGACAGCACAAGGCTCTCCACGAGCATCTGACGCACAAGGCGGCCTCGGCTGGCACCGACAGCCGCGCGGATTGCCAGCTCGCGACGACGAGTCAGCACGCGCGAGAGCAGGATGTTTGTGATATTGACGCATGCGATAAGGAGCACAATCGCGACTGACACCCAGAGAAGCTCCAGCGCCATCCGTGAGTGGTCGGTGATCTGTTCCTGTAAGGGCTCGACGGCGGCGGCAAGATCAATCTTCTCCGGCGCGCGCGCAGCCAGAGCCACCTGCAGCGCGTTCATCTCGGCCAGTGCTGACAGACGAGAGACGTTCGGCCGAAGACGCGCGATGCACGCGAAGTCGTTCTCAGCGCGCTCGTCGCCAACGGCGACAAAGGGAATCCATAACTGCGGGCGATCGCCGGGCATAGGAATGGCGAACAGTTGATCGAGCTTCGGGAAGTGAAAGCTCGCGGGCAGCACGCCGACGACCTCGTAGGGCTGATCGTTCAGCAGCAGCCGTTTGCCGACAATGGCCGGATCGCCACCGAACCTGCGATGCCACAGATCGTCGCCAAGGAGGACGACGCGATCTCGGCCTGAGATGTTATCGCCAGCGACGAACATCCGTCCCTGCTTGGCATGAATACCCAACATTGGGAACAGATCGGGCGACACACGCGCGGCCTGCAGGCGTTCCGGTTCGCCCGAACCAGTGAGCACGACAGGCTGGCCACCAATGATCGCCATCCGCTCGAACGACCTCGCGCTCCTGCGCCACTCATCGAACGAGTTGGCGCTGACCGGACTGCGGCCAAAATGAGGGAATACTTCGTGAATGATCACCAGGCGATCGGCGTCGTGGTATGCCAGCGGCCGAAGAATCACAGCATCCACGACGCTGAAGATCGCCGTATTGGCGCCGATCGCGAGAGCGAGTGTCGCGATGGCGACGACGGCGAATGCCGGATTGCGTCGAAGCGTTCGGGCGATATAGTGGACGTCCTGCCGTAGCGCGTCGAGCCACATGAAGCCGCGCTGGTCGCGCACACGCTCCTTGGCGAGATCGATGCCTCCGAACTCGCGCCGCGCCGCGGCCCGCGCCTCCTCGTCCGGCAGACCACGGTCCCGGTACTCGTCGGCGAGCAAGTCGAGATGCGCGATGATTTCGTCAGCGAGCATCTGCTCGTCGCGCCGCTGGCGAAGCACCGCCACGAGTCGAGCCAGCAACCTACGAGGCTCGCTCACGACTTCCCCTCGAGCATCTTCGCCATGATCGCGACCGTGCGTTCCCAGCTCTCCGTCTCAGCCGCGAGCTGCTTTTTTCCCGCTCGCGTGATCTCGTAGAACCGCGCGCGTCGGTTGTTCTCGCTCGTGCCCCACTTGCTCGCGATCCACCCCTTCTGCTCGAGCCGCAGCAGGGCCGGATAGATCGTGCCCTGGTTGAGCGCGAGCACGCCCTGTGCCACCTGTTCGATGCGCCGCGCGATGCCGTAGCCGTGCAGCGGGCCCATCGCGTCGAGCGTCTTCAGCACCATCAGGTCGAGCGTGCCGTACGGGATATCCGCATCTGCAGCTGCCATCGTGTCTCCTGTTGAACGTCAACAGGAGCATAGGGTTCCTCGTGTGGTCTGTCAACAGGACCTCGTGCGTTTTCCGTTTACCGGTCGCGCGCCAACCGCCAGAATGTGCCGTTCGTCTAAAGCGGCGTCAGACGCGTCGGTCTCAGCTCAGGAGGATCGCGTGGAGACGTTCCTGTCCGATCTGGCCCACTCGCTTCGCCTGTTCAGGCGCGCGCCGGGCTTCACAATGGCGGCCGTCGCCGCGCTCGCGCTCGGCATCGGCGCCAATACCGCGATCTTCTCCGTCGTGGACGCAGTGCTCCTCAAGCCGATTCCGTTCCCCGATCCCGATCGCCTGGTGATGCTCACCAACACCGGGCCGCAGGGCGAATTTCCCGGCGCCTCGCCCGCGAAGTTCGCCCATTGGCGCCAGGAGACCGACGTCGTGCAGGACGTCACCGCCTTCCGCACCAACGTCGTCAACGACACGAGCGGCGGGACACCCGAGCAGCTCCGCGCCGCACAGGTGAGCGCCGACTACTTTCGTCTCTTCGGCGCGCCGCTCATCAGAGGACGCGGATTCACCCAGGACGAAGATCGACCGAACGGCGCCCACGTCGTGGTCATCAGCTACGGCCTGTGGCAACGGCACTTCGGCGGCGACCCGGCGGTCATTGGCAAGACGCTGGCGCTCAGCGGAGATCCGTACGCCATCGTCGGCGTCGTCGGGCCGGGGTTTGACGTCGCGGAGTTCGGACCGGCTCCTGAGGTATGGACGCCGTTCCAGCTGGATCCCAACACGAACGATCAGGGCAACTACTTCACCGTCGCCGGCCGGCTGCGGCCTGGCGTCTCGCTCGCGCAGGCGCGCGCGCGAATCAAGGTGGAGGCCGAGGCGTTTCGCCGGCGCTTCCCGACCGGGCTTGCGCCGAACCAGAGCTTCGGCGCGCAGCGCTTCCGCGAGGCGTTCGTCAACAACGCACGGCCGACCTTGCTGGTGCTCGTCGGCGCGGTCGCGTTCGTGCTGCTCATCGCCTGCGCGAACGTCGCGAACCTCCTGCTCGTGCGGGCGACGGCCCGCCGCCGCGAGTTCGCCATCCGCGCGGCCCTCGGCGCCGGTCGCGCGCGCATCGTCCGCCAGCTGCTGACTGAGAGCGTCGTGCTCGCGTTGGCCGGCGCCGCCATCGGGACCACGCTCGGCGTGATTGGCATCCGCGCGCTGCTGGCGATCAACACGGCCGGCCTGCCGCGCCTCGGCCAGGACGGCTCGCTCGTCGGCATCGACTGGCGGGTGCTGGGCTTCACGCTGGCGCTGGCCGTCGGCACGGGCCTGCTCTTCGGGCTGATGCCGGCGCTGCAGGCCTCGCGCCTCGATCTCACCACGGCGCTCAAGGACAGCGCCGGACGCGGCGGCGCCGGTGTCCGTCATCACCGCGCCCGCGCGATTCTGGTCGTCACCGAAGTGGCGCTCGCGCTGGTCTTACTTGTCGGCTCGGCGCTCCTGATCCGGACGTCGCTCAACCTGCGCCACGTCCGTCCTGGCTTCGACGCCGGTCACGTGCTGACGATGCGGATGTCGCTGAGCGGTCCGCAGTTCCAGAAGTCCATGGCGGTGGCGCAGCTCGTGCGCGATAGCGTCGAGCGTCTCGAGGCGCTGCCCGGCGTCGAGGTGGCCAGCGCGACCTGCTGCATTCCGCTCGAGGGCGGCTACGGCCTGCCGTTCAACATCATCGGTCGGCCGCCCGTGCAGGGACCGTTCACGGGCGGCGGCGGATGGTTGACGATCTCGCCGGGCTTCTTCCAGGTGTTCAAGATCCCGATCGTGCGCGGACGCGCGTTCACGATCCGCGACGACGCCGGTGCGCCGCCCGTGGTCGTCATCAACGAGACGATGGCGCGGCAGTTCTGGAAGACGGGCGATCCGTTGAGTGACCGGCTTCTGATCGGCGGCAAGGGCCTCATGCGCGAGTTCGCCGATGAACCGGTCCGGCAGATCGTCGGCATCGTCGGCGACGTGCGCGACGCCGGCCTCAACACCGATCCCGGACCGCGCATGTACGTGCCGCAGGGCCAGGTCACCGATCTGGCCAATGCGCTGAACGTCCGCATCACGCCGATGGCCTGGGTGGTCCGCACGCGCACCGAGCCGTACGCGATGAGCGGCGCCATTCAGAATCAGCTTCGCCAGTCGACCGGTCTCCCGGTCTCCGACGTACGGACGATGGACGAGGTGATCTCGCGATCGACGTCGCGCCAGCGGTTCAACATGCTTCTGATGACGATCTTCGGCGGCGCGGCGCTGCTGCTCGCCGCCATCGGCATCTACGGGCTGATGGCGTACTCGGTGCAGCAGCGCACGCCGGAGATCGGCGTCCGGCTGGCGCTCGGCGCCGAAGCCGGCGTGGTCCGGCGCATGATTCTCGTGCAGGGCCTCATGCTCGCGCTCGCCGGCATCGCCATCGGGCTGGCGTCGGCATTCGGCCTCACGCGCGTCATCGCGAGTTTCCTGTTCGGCGTGAAGGCCTGGGATCCGCTCGTGTTCGTGAGCGTGCCCCTCCTGCTCGCGCTGGTCGCGCTGGCGGCCGTGTGGTGGCCCGCCGCACGTGCAAGCCGCGTGAACCCGACGATCGCGCTGCGGTTCGAATAGCGAGGCGATGGTGAGCGACCTGTTCCGCGACGTTCGTTTCGCCGTGCGGCTGCTCGTCAAGGATCGCTGGTTCACCGCGATGGCCGTCATCGTGCTGGCGCTCGGCATCGGCGCGACCAACGCCGTGTTCACGATTGTCAACGCGGTGCTCATCCGCAACCTGCCGCTGCCGCGCCCTGAGCAGATCATGTTCGTCGGGACGCGCGACACGCAGGGGCGCACGCTGGGCGTCTCGCTCCGCGATTTCGAGGACTGGAAGGCGGCCAGCCGGACGTTCGCGGGCCTTTCGTTCATCTTCAGCGGCTCGTTCAACATCGGCGACGAAGGCCTGCTGCCCGAGCAGATTCCCGGCTGCTACGTGTCGGCGAATCTGTTCAAGACGCTCGGCGTGTCGCCCGTGCTCGGACGTGATTTTGCCGCAAGCGAAGACACGCCGGGCGCCCCGCTGGTCGTGCTGATCAGTGACACGGTCTGGAAGCAACGGTACGGCGGCGACCCGGCCATCGTGGGCAAGACGATTCGCCTCTCGACTAATCCGGGCACGATCATCGGCGTCATGCCCGATGGGATGCACTTTCCGTTCAACGCGGACGTGTGGGTACCGATCGGCACCATGCCCGCGGCGCTGCAGCAGCAGCCGCGCCAGGCGCGCGGCTACTTCGCCGTCGGCCGGCTCGCCGACGGCGTAACCGTCGATCAGGCGCGCAGCGAAATGCAGGGCATCGGCCAGCGGCTGGCCGCGCTGTACCCGACGACGAACCGCGACGTGTGGCCGCGGCCCGACCCATTTCTCGAGCGCGTGCTTGGTTCGCAGATTCAGCGGCTGTTCTGGTCGCTGCTTGGCGCGGTCGGCTTCGTCGTGCTGATTGCCTGTTCGAACGTCGCGAACCTGCTGCTGGCGAGAGCCGCCAGGCGCTCGGGCGAAATGAGCGTTCGCATCGCGGTCGGCGGAAGCCGATGGCAGATCGTCCGCCAGCTGCTCGTCGAGAGCGTGCTGCTGGCCTTCGTCGCCGGTGGTCTCGGGCTGTTGCTCTCGATCGTCGGGATCCGCTGGTTCGCCGCCGAAGCGCAGAACGTCGGCGTGCCGTACTGGATGGTCTTCGCCATGGACTGGCGTACGTTCAGCGTCCTGCTGGTCCTCTGTCTCGCGACGGGCGTGCTGTTCGGCCTTGCGCCCGCGCTGCACGCGTCAAAGACGAACGTCCACGAGATGCTGAAGGAAGGCGGCCGCACCGGATCGGGCGGCGGCCTCGTCCGGCGCTGGACGGCCGGACTGATCGTCGTGCAGGTCGCGCTCACACTGGTGCTGCTGGCGGGCGGCGGCTTGCTGCTCCGCAGCTTCCTCACGATGTACCGCATGGACATCGGCATCCAGACAGCGCGGCTCATCACGAGCAGCATGATTATCCCGGCGCGCAAGTATCCCGGCTGGGAGGACCGTACGCGCTTTCTGCAGGCGATCGACGATCGATTCGGATCGACGGCCGGCATCGACGTGGCGTCCACGGCGACGAGCATCCCGCTCGGCGGCGGCGCCGCCCGGCGGATCGAGGTGGACGGCCGCGCGGCGGTGCCCGGCGATCGCGTGCCCGAGGTCACGATGCTCAGCGTCGGATCGCGCTACTTCGACGTGCTCGGCCTGCCACTCCTCCGCGGTCGCGCGTTCACGAACGCTGACGGCGAACCCGGACGGCTCGTCGCGATCGTCAACCAGCGCCTCGCGACGATCTATTTCAGGGACCAGGATCCCATCGGGCGCACGATCCGCCTGTCGCAGGATACGGCGGGCAATCAGGACGCCGACTGGCTCACGGTCGTCGGACTGGTGCCAAACGTACGGCAGCGGAACAACAACCAGGAGCGCGAACCGGATCCGGTCGCCTATCTCCCGCATCGCGAGAACACGGGGATGGCGCGGGCGGCGACGGTGCTCGCGCGGACGCGCACGACGCCCGCGCAGGCGACGCGCCTGCTGCGCGAGGCGATGATGACGATCGATCCGGACCAGGCGCTGGCGAACCCGCTCATGATGGACGACGCGCTCGCGCAACAGCGCTGGCTGCTCCGGGTGTTCACGACCATGTTCGGCGTCTTCGCGGCGATTGCGCTCGTGCTGGCGGCGGTCGGGCTGTACGCGGTGACCGCGTATGCCGTGACGCAGCACACGCGCGACATCGGCGTGCGCATGGTCCTCGGGGCAAGGCCGCTCGGCGTGATCTGGTATTTCCTGCGGCGGTCGCTCGTGCAACTGGCCATCGGCGCGGCGGCGGGGCTCGCGGCGGCCGTGGCCGTCGGGCGGGTGCTGCAGTCGTTTCTCGTGCAGACCAGCGCGCACGACCCGCTCACGCTCGGCGCCATCGTCGCGCTGCTCGCCGCCGTCGCCATGACGGCGTGCGTGGTGCCGGCCTGGCGCGCCGCGCGGCTCGATCCACTGGCGGCCATCCGTCATGACTGACCGCAGCGGGACGTCCAGCCGGCTTGTATTGCCTTCCAATAGGACATGTGTCAGGCTCTATGGGTATGCCAGACGAACCAGTCGCCAGGTTCGTCCGTCCAAGGAGTAGCCGATGGACATCGCACGACCGGACCAGACGCGACGCAAGCGGCTCCGCCGCGTGGCATACGCGACGGCCGCGCTCCTCGCGGTCGGCGCCATCACGCTCGGGGTCTCCCGGCTCAAACCCGCGGCGCCCGGCGTGGATCGGGCGACGGTGTGGATCGACACGGTCAAGCGCGGCCCGATGGTACGCGACGTGCGCGGGCAGGGCACGCTGGTGCCGGAAGACATCCGTTGGATCCCGGCGACGACGCAAGGGCGGGTCGAGCGTGTCGTGCTGCTGCCCGGCACGCCGGTGACCGCGTCGAGCGTGATTCTCGACCTCAGCAACCCGGAGCTCGACCAGGCGCTGCAGGACGCCAAACTGAAGCTGAGCGCCGCCGAGGCCAGCCTGGCCAATCTCCGCGTCCAGTCGCAGAATGACTCGCTCGCCCAGGAAGCAGCCACGGCCAATGTCGAGGCCGACTATAAGAAAGCGGCGCTGCAGGTCACGGCCAACGCGCAGCTCGCGAGTAAGGGCCTCGTCGCCGACATGGTCCTCAAACAGGCACAACTCGACGCGGATTCGCTGAAGGCGCGCTATGCCATTGCCCAGAAGCAGCTCGCGAGCTTCACCGAATCCACCGCGGCGCGCCTGGCCGTCCAGCAGTCGGAGGTCGATCAGGCACGCGCGGTGTTGCGACTGAAGCAGCAGCAGGTGGACGATCTGCACGTCCGTGCCGGATTTGCCGGTGTGCTGCAACTCGTGCCCGTCGATGTCGGCCAACAGGTCGCGCCTGGCACGAACCTCGCGAGGGTTGCCGACCCGTCGCGTTTGAAAGCCGAGCTGAAGATTCCTGAAACGCAGGCGAAAGACATCCAGCCGGGACAGGTCGCCTCCATCGACACGCGCAACGGCGTCGTCGCCGGCCGCGTCGTCCGCATCGATCCGTCCGTGCAGAACGGCACCGTCACCGTCGACGTCTCGATGACCGAGCCACTGCCGAAAGGCGCGCGGCCGGACCTCAGCGTGGACGGCACGATCGAGCTCGAAAGGCTGCGCGACGTGCTGTACGTCGGCCGCCCGGCGTTCGGACAGGACCAGAGCGCCGTGGGGCTCTTCAAGGTGCTGCCGAACGGCGAAGCGACACGGGTCCAGGTCAAGCTCGGGGCGACGTCGGTGAATGCCGTCGAAATTCATGCCGGCTTGAACGTCGGCGACCAGGTGATTCTGTCGGACATGTCCAACTGGGACAGCTTCGACCGCATCCGCTTGCAGTAGCGATCGTCAACAAAGGAGCTCACCGTGAACGACCTGCCGCCCGTGATCACGCTCGATCGCCTCACGAAAGTCTTCATCACGGATGAAGTTGAAACCCACGCACTCGAGAACGTGAGTCTTCAGATCCAGCGCGGCGAGTACGTCTCGATCTCCGGTCCCTCAGGCTGCGGCAAGTCCACACTGCTCTCGATTCTCGGACTGCTCGATTCGCCCAGTTCCGGCTCCTACGAGCTCAACGGCCGCCAAGTCGCCGAGCTCAAGGCCTGGGAACGGGCGCGGGTCCGCAATCGCGAGATCGGATTCATCTTCCAGAGTTTCAACTTGATCGGCGACCTCTCGGTGTTCGAAAACGTCGAGCTGCCGCTCACCTACCGCGGCATGCTGCCGAAGGAGCGGCGGCAGCGGGTAAAAGACGCACTCGAGCGCGTCGGAATGGCGCATCGCGCCAAACATCTGCCGTCACAGCTCTCGGGCGGGCAGCAGCAGCGCGTCGCCGTCGCACGCGCCGTCGCCGGCGAGCCGGTGATCCTGCTCGCGGACGAGCCAACCGGCAATCTCGATTCGAAAAGCGGCGAAGCGGTCATGACGCTGCTCCACGAGCTGTACATGAACGGCGCGACCATCTGCATGGTGACGCACGACCCGCGCTACGCCCGCCATGCCGAACGCAACATCTATTTGTTCGACGGTCGCGTCGTCGACGAGCCAGAGCCCATGGACGACGGCCGCGCGTTCAGCCCCGCGCCCGGAGCGCCCTAGTGCTGATGTCGCTGCGGAATCTGGAGAAGTCGTATCCGGCGGGCGCCGCCCGCAGCTACGTGCTGCGGCGGATCACGCTCGACGTGCGGCCCGGCGAGTTCGTCTCGATCATGGGGCCGTCGGGCGCGGGCAAGTCGTCGCTGCTCCACATCCTCGGCATGCACGACGCGGACTGGACCGGTGAGTACCACTTCCTCGACACGCCGGTGCACCAGCTCCGGCCGAAGGATCGCGCCGAGCTCCACAAGCGGCACATCGGATTCGTCTTTCAGAGCTACCACCTGCTTGACAACCTGACCGTGTACGAGAACCTCGAGGTGCCCCTCTCCTACCGGAACATCGGACGCAAGGAGCGCCAGGCGATGGTCGCCGACGTGCTCGATCGCTTTCAGATCGTCGGCAAGAAGGATCTGTTTCCGAGCCAGCTCTCGGGCGGACAGCAGCAACTGGTCGGCGTCGCGCGCGCGGTCATCGCGAACCCGCAGGTGATCCTCGCCGACGAGCCGACCGGCAACCTGCACTCGGCGCAGGGCCAGGAGATTATGGAACTGTTCAAAAGGCTCAACGAGGCGGGGACGACGATCATTCAGGTGACGCACTCCGAGGCGAATGCGGCGTACGGGTCGCGGGTGATCAATCTTCGGGATGGTTGGATTGTGGGCGACTGACATGGGCAAAACAGACGTCTGGCAGGGCACGCTGGCCCTGATGATTCTCAAGACACTGGAGACGCTCGGGCCGCAGCACGGCTACGGCATCGCGCGGCGCATCGAGCAGACGAGCGGGCACAAGCTGCTCGTCAACTACGGCACGCTCTATCCGGCGCTCCTCAAGCTCGAACAGGAGGGCTACATCAAGTCGTCGTGGGGCATCTCCGACAACAACCGCAAGGCGAAGTTCTACCAGCTCACGAAGGCCGGCAGGAAGCAGGTCGAGCGTGAAGCGCGCGAGTGGAACGAGACGACCGCGATCCTCGCGCGGTTCCTCTCGCCTGACAAGGCCTGAGCCATTCGGCCGCTGCGCGCGTTTCTGACGCGGCTTACCGCCATCTTCTCGCGCTCGCGCAGCGCGTGCGACCTCTCGGCGGAACTCGACGCGCACCTGCAGGCGCACATCGACGACAACGTCCAGGCCCGCATGACGCGTGGCGAAGCGCGGCCATGCGCGCCGAGTGACTAGCCCATGCCTTCGATATCGCCAAGGTCCTTCGACCGCCCCGTCGCGCGCTTGTTCTTCACCAGCGACGCTCGGCTGATGAAATCGACCTCGACGTCGCCGAATGGACGCCGCACGCGGTCGGGCCACGCCTCGGCAAACGTCAGTCCAGTCAACTCGGTCAGGATGTCGATGCGGCCGGGTGGCACACCGATCTGGTAAACGACGCCCGGTCGGGCGAAATCCGCCTCGGAAATCTCGGCGAGCGGCGCGCCGAAGGCCGCCAACGCGCGCAGCACTCGGCTGGCGTTCTCCGGCGTCGCGTCGATCCAGACGTCGAGATCGCCCGTCGCGCGCGGCCGGCCGTGGACGGCCAGCGCGTACGCGCCCACGATCAGGAAGCGCACCTCAGCGGCGGCGAATGCACGTAACAGATCGATGAAGTCCGGGTTCATAAGGAGGATCGCCGCGGAGCCGCCACTGCTCCACGCTGAGCCGCCACACCTGGAGCACTCGCTCGGCGTCGGACATCTGCCGCCAGTACTCCAGCTCGTGACGGTCGGCCTCGGCTGCCGATGCGAACCGGCGCACGGTAACGCGGCGCGGGCGGACGGAATCGGACGGCATCTGCGAGCGCATTATCCCTCGGATTCGAAGGACCGCCGGTGAGACAGGTCCGATCGTGGCTGGCGCGCATCGCCCACCTGTTTGCTGACTCCCGGCGCGACCATTTCAGCGACGAGATCGGCGAGCACCTCGATCGCGTGATCGACGACAACGTCCGCGCCGGCATGACGCGCGAAAACGCGACCCGAGCCGCGCGCGTGGCGTTTGGCGGCTTGACGCAGACCGCGGAA
Source organism: uncultured Bifidobacteriaceae bacterium (assembly GCA_964579765.1). Lineage (GTDB taxonomy): Bacteria > Acidobacteriota > Vicinamibacteria > Vicinamibacterales > CAVVIG01 > DATNBT01. The sequence goes on along the minus strand of CAZOIK010000199.1, from coordinate 4,610 downwards.
ACGTATCGCGACCGCCAGACGCTTCCTTCCGTGGAGAAGACGATGCAGGACCTTCGATTTGCACTGCGGATGCTGATGAAAGCGCCGGGATTCACCGTCGTCGCGATCGTGACGCTGGCGCTCGGCATCGGCGCGAACACGGCGATTTTCAGCCTCGTGAGCACGGTGCTCCTGCGGCCGATGCCGTTTCCCGATCCGGATCGTCTGGTGCTCGTGTGGGACGACGTCTCGGCGCGACGGTCGCGCGCCGGGTGCGGCTCGCAATCTCAGGCGTCGCCGTCGCGATCGGCGCGATCGGCGCGTTCGCCGCGACGCGACTGGTGGCGACGTCGCTCTTCAGCGTCAGCCGCACCGACCCGATGACATTCGCAGCGACCGCGGCGGTCGCGCGCGCCGAACAAACGCCGGCGTCCTCGTAGTACAGTACGCTCTCCACCTGCTGAGGTGACATGAGCGCTTCCCTGTCGGAACCACGAATCCAAAAGCTGATTACGTCGCTGCACGCCGAGGCCGCGAAGATCGATCCGCCGCTGCTGGCGGCGGCGGAAGGGAAAACGCCGCAGGAGCGCGCCCCGCTGCTCGACCAGGCGTTCATTCCGGTGGACGAACACGCCGGACGCTTCCTTTACGCGATCGCCCGCGGCGCCGCGCCAGGCACGGTCGTCGAATTCGGGACGTCGTTCGGCATCTCGACGATCTATCTGGCGGCGGCCGCGCGCGATCGCGGCAAGGGATCCGTCGTCACGACGGAGCTGCACGCGGGAAAAGCCGCGACCGCGCGGAAACACTTCGAGCAGGCGGGCCTGCTCGACGTCATCGACCTCCGCGTCGGCGACGCGCTCGAGACGCTGAAGGGCCTCAAGCGCGACGTCTCGGTCGTCTTCCTCGACGGCTGGAAGAACATCTACCTGCCGGTGCTGCAGCTCCTCGAGCCCGTGCTCGTGCCGGGCGCGCTCGTCGTCGCCGACGACCTCGATCTCTTCCCCGACGTGCTGGCGCCGTACCTCGCCTACGTGCGCAACCCCGCCAACGGCTACGTCTCGGCGAAAGTGCCGATCGGCGACGCGATGGAGCTCTCGGTCCGCACCATGTAGCAACGCCATGTCACGTCATATTTCGTTCACGCCGCCGCGACGCGCGGCTGATACGTGCCGGCCGGCGCGCGGAATGCGACGGCGAGCCGATTCCAACAGTTGATCACGATGACGCCGAAGGTCAGCGCCACCATCTCGGCCTCGGTGAACACCGCCGACACGCGCGCGTAGACGTCGTCCGGCACGTGCGTGTCGCCGACGCGCGTGACGGCCTCGGTCCACTCGAGCGCGGCGCGCTCGCGATCCGTGTAGAACGGCGTCTCGCGCCACGCGTTCAGCGCGTAGATGCGCTGCTCGGTCTCCCCCGCCGCGCGCGCGTCCTTGGTGTGCATGTCGAGGCAGTAGGCGCACCCGTTGATCTGCGACGCGCGGATCTTGACGAGCTCGAAGAGCCGCGGCTCGAGCTGCGCGCCGGTCTCGGCCGATAGCGTGAGCAGCGCCTGAGTCGTGGGAAGGCCGAGGTACTTGGTCGCGTCGATTCGTGTCTGCATGTCCGTCTCCTCTCGTTTGTGTCTAGAGAGAAGACGGACCGGCGCGAACGTTGTGACTGAGCCTCAGCCCAGCTTGTCGGGGTTGACCACCGCGTAGACGGCGAGGATGCGCTCGCCGTCCGTCGCAATCGACATCGTCGCCGTAACGCGGCCGCCGTCGCGGATGCGCAGCCCCGGCTCGCCGTTGATCGCGACCACCTCGAGCGTGCGATCGGCCGCCCAGAACTTCTCGCGCAGCCCCATCACCAGCTTCGCGATGCGCTCCGCGCCCGCAATCGGCACCGGCGACGCGGCGGTGCGGCCGCCGCCGTCCGCCGTCCAGGTGGCATCGGGCGCGAACAGCTCGGCCAGCGCGCGCTCGTTGCGCGCCTCCATGGCGCTCATGAACTTCCGCAGCAGCGCTTCCTTCGCGGAGGCCGTGACGTCGAACCGCTTCCGATCGCCGCGGACGCGATCGCGTGCACGATGGACGACCTGCCGGCACGCGGCTTCGCTGCGCTCGAGCACCGACGCAATCTCCGGATACCCGACGTCGAAGACGTCGTGCAGCAGGAACGCCGCGCGCTCCTCGGGCGCGAGCCGCTCGAGCAGCGCGAGGAACGCGACGGAGAGATCGTCCGCGAGGTCGAGATGCCGGTCGGGCGGCAGCGCGTCGGCGACAATCGGCTGCGGCAGCCACGGTCCGACGTACGCGTCGCGCTCGGTTTTCAGACGCCGCAGCCGGTCGATCGCGATCCGGCTCGTCGTCGTCACCAGCCACGCTTCGGCGCTGTCGATGCGGGCGCGATCCGCCTGATGCCAGCGGAGATACGCATCCTGCACCACGTCCTCGGCGTCGGCTCGCGAGCCGAGCATGCGATACGCAAGGCCGAACAGACGGCTGCGCACCAGCTCGAACTCGGCCGCCGGGGCATCCGGCTGGGTCATGTTGTCATTCTCCACTGAGGAAGACGGCCGGGCGAGTGTTCTGTGACAATAGGCGCCATGACTCGACTGCATCGAATGCTGCTCGCTTCGGTCTCGGTCGTTTCCATGCTCAGCGCCGCCGGCCATGCCCAGGCGCCGCAGCCCGGACGCGGCGGCCCGCCGCCCGGCGCGCCGGCGTTTCCCCCGCTGATGCAGACGCCGCCGGCGCCGGCGATCGCGAACGCGAAGGCCGTGCGGTCGTGCGAAAGCCTCACGAGCGTCACGCTGCCGAACACGACGATCGAATCCGCGACGGTCGATCCGAAAGACCCGACCCTCTGCCGCATCGTCGCGACGACGACGCATCCGCCGGCGAGCGACAGGGTGCGGATCTGGATCGCGATCCCCACGGCGAACTGGAACGGACGCTTCCTCGGCAACGGCGGCGGCGGCTTCGTCGGCGGCATGCAGGCCGCGGTCAACCCGCCGGCCGCGCTCGGCTTCGCCTCCGGCGCCACCGACACCGGACACGAGGGCGGCAGCGGCTCGTTCGCGCTCGACGCCAACGGACGCCTCGACTGGCAGGCCATCCGCGACTTCGCGCACGTCGGCATCCACGAGATGACGGTCACCGGCAAGGCGCTGACGCAGGCGATGTACGGCGTCGCGCCGCGCTACTCGTACTGGAACGGCTGCTCGACCGGCGGACGCCAGGGCCTCATGGAGGCGCAGCGCTATCCGCAGGACTACGACGGCGTCGCCGCCGCCGCGCCGGCGATCAACTGGACGAAGCTGATGATGCAGTCGATGTGGGGCTCGATGCTGGAGAACACGTCGTCGCACCCGATCGCGTCGTGCAAGCTCGCGGCGGCGACGACGGCCGCCGTCAACGCGTGCGACGCGCTCGACGGCGTGAAGGACGGCGTGATCGAGGATCCGAAGCGCTGCACGTTCGATCCGAAGACGCTCGTCGGCACGTCTGCCGGCGACTGCGGCACGATCACCGAGGCCGACGCCGACATCATCCGCAAGCTCTGGCAGGGCCCGACGCACGCGGACGGCAGCTTCATGTGGTACGGCCAGGCGAAAGGCGCCGATCTGAACGCCGTCAACGCGAGCCGCGGCACACCGCTGAAGCCCGTCGGCTTCCCGTTCACGATCGACTGGCTGCGGTACTTCATCACGCAGAACCCGCAGTACGACTGGACGACGATGACGCCCGCCGCGTATCAGGCCTACTGGGATCAGTCGTACGAGGAGTACGACACCGTCATCGGCACCGACAACGCAGATTTGTCCGCGTTCCGCGATCGCGGCGGCAAGGCCATCATCTGGCACGGCTGGGCGGATCAGCTCATTCCCACCGAGGGCAGCATCGACTACTACACGCGCGTCCAGAAGCAGATGGGCGGACCGAAGAAGACGGAAGAGTTCGCGCGCTTCTTCCTCGCGCCGGGCGTCTCGCACTGCGCGGGCGGCCCAGGACCACAGCCGACCGGCGTCCTCGACGCGCTCGTGACGTGGGTCGAACACGGCAAGGCGCCGGAGACGCTGACCGCGACGCGCCGCGATCGCACGGGCGCCGTCACGCGCTCGCGCCCGCTCTGCCAGTACCCGCTCGTCGCGAAGTACAAAGGATCCGGCAGCACCGACGATGCGAAGAACTTCACATGTAGTGCAGGCCTTTAGGCCTGCCGTCAGGCCTGCCCGCCGGCGGACCTGAAGGTACGCACTACATGGCTACGGTGAACACTCAAGTCGGCATCGTCGGCGCGGGACCGGCGGGGCTGCTGCTCGCGCACCTGCTGCACCTCAACGGCATCGACAGCGTCGTCGTCGAAAACCGCGACCGCGACTACGTCGTCGATCGCGTGCGAGCCGGCGTGCTCGAGCAGGGGACGGTGGATCTGCTGCGCGCGATGGGCGCCGGCGCGCGGCTCGATCGCCTCGGGCTGCGGCACGACGGCGTCTACGTCAGCGTCAACGGCGTGCGACACCGGATCGACTTCGCGGCGCTCACCGGCGGCAAGGCCATCATCTGGCACGGCTGGGCGGATCAGCTCATTCCCACCGAGGGCAGCATCGACTACTACACGCGCGTCCAGAAGCAGATGGGCGG
>CAZOIK010000198.1:0-1766 GCA_964579765.1 uncultured Bifidobacteriaceae bacterium | reverse complement strand
TCGGCGCGGAGCTCGGTGCCCTTGAGCATCATGATCACGCGCTTCTTCACTTCGTCGTGGAGAATGCGGATCTCGTCCTGCAGGTTCTTCTCCATCATGTCGAGCTCTTCCTGCTCGATGGCCTTCGCACGGTCATCCTTTTCGATGCCCTTGCGGGAGAAGATCTTGACGCCGACGATGATGCCCTCGATGCCCGGCGGGCAGATGAGCGACGCGTCGCGGACGTCGCCCGCCTTCTCGCCGAAGATCGCGCGGAGGAGCTTCTCTTCCGGCGTCAGCTGCGTCTCGCCCTTCGGCGTGACCTTGCCGACGAGGATGTCGCCCGGCTTGACGTAGGCGCCGATGCGGATGATGCCGCTGTCGTCGAGGTCCTTCAGGAACCCTTCCGACACGTTCGGGATGTCGCGCGTGATTTCCTCGGGCCCCAGCTTCGTGTCGCGCGCCTCGATCTCGAACTCCTCGATGTGGATCGACGTGTAGTAGTCGTCCTTCACCATGCGTTCGGAGACGAGGATCGCGTCTTCGAAGTTGTACCCGCGCCACGGCATGAACGCGACGAGGACGTTCCTTCCGAGCGCCAGCTCGCCCAGCTCCGTGCACGGGCCGTCGCCGAGGACCTGGCCTTTGTGCACGCGCTGGCCCACGCGCACAATCGGCTTCTGGTTGATGCACGTGTTCTGGTTGCTGCGCTTGAACTTCGTCATCGGGTAGATGTCGGCGCCCATCTCCTTGCCGTCTTCCGTCTCGCTCTCGACACGGACGACGATGCGCTGACTGTCCACGTAGTCGATGGTGCCCGACCGCCGCGCCACAATCACCGCGCCCGAGTCGCGCGCCGTGATGTACTCCATGCCGGTGCCGACAAACGGCGCCCGCGCGCGGAGCAGCGGCACGGCCTGGCGCTGCATGTTGCTGCCCATCAGCGCGCGGTTCGCGTCGTCGTTCTCGAGGAACGGAATCAGCGACGCGGCGACCGACACGAGCTGCTTCGGCGACACGTCGATGAACTGCACCTGGTCGCGCTGCGCGAGGATGAAGTTGCCCGCCTGGCGCGAGTTGACGCGCTCCTGCGTCAGGTTGCCGTCGGCGTCCACCGCCGCGTTGGCCTGCGCGATGACGTACTGATCCTCCTCCCACGCGGAGAGATAGAACGAGTACGGCTCGACTTCGACGCCCTTGCGCTTGCTCTTGCCTTCTTCGTTCACCATCTCGTCGGCTTCGACGATGTCGCCGGCCTTGTACTTCGTGCCGCCGGCGTTGGTGACGATGACGTAGTCGGTGACGCGGCCGTCCTTGACCTTGCGGTACGGCGACTCGATGAAGCCGAACTCGTTGATGCGCGCGTAGCACGACAGCGACGAGATGAGGCCGATGTTCGGGCCTTCCGGCGTCTCAATCGGGCAGATGCGGCCGTAGTGCGTCGGGTGCACGTCGCGCACCTCGAAGCCCGCGCGCTCGCGCGACAGACCGCCCGGTCCGAGCGCCGAGAGGCGGCGCTTGTGCGTGATCTCGGAGAGCGGGTTGGTCTGGTCCATGAACTGCGACAGCTGCGACGACCCGAAGAACTCGCGAATCGCGGCCATGACCGGCTTCGCGTTGATCAGGTCGTGCGGCATGGCGGTCGCCATTTCCTGGTAGACCGACATCTTCTCCTTGATCGCGCGCTCCATGCGGACCAGGCCGATGCGGAACTGGTTCTCGAGCAGCTCGCCGACCGAGCGCACGCGCCGGTTGCCGAGGTGATCGATGTCGTCCACGTTGGCCGG
>CAZOIK010000197.1:0-15841 GCA_964579765.1 uncultured Bifidobacteriaceae bacterium | reverse complement strand
GTGTACGACCTCGTCAAAGGCGAGATCATCCGTCCGTCCGCGGATCGCCCGCTCGTCATTCCGGAAGGCGCGGTCGTGGTGCCGGGCGCGCGCGCCGTGACGGCGGGCAAGGGGCCCGAGTGGCAGCTCTCGCTCGCGACGCCGGTCATCGTGAAGTACCGCGATTCCCGCACCGACACGCGCACGGAGCTCGAGGCGTGGATCCGGTAGCGTTCGCGCGCGGCCTCGTCGACATCGACTCGACGACCGGACGCGAGGGCGAGGCGGGGCGCTGGCTCGTCCGCCACCTGCGCGAGCTCGGCCTCGCGGTCACCGCGCAGCGCGTGGACGGCGATCGCGTGAACGTGATCGCGACGGCGGCGGCGGGCGCGAGCCCTGCGGTCGTGTTGTCCACGCACTTCGACTGCGTGCCGCCGTTCTTCCCGAGCCGGGTCGATGGCGATCGCCTGTACGGCCGCGGCTCGTGCGACGCGAAGGGCATCCTGGCGGCGCAGGTCGCGGCCGTCGATCGGCTGCGGCGGGACGGCGAGACGCGCGTCGGCCTGCTGTTCGTGGTCGGCGAGGAGCGCGGCAGCGACGGGGCGAAGCTCGCGAACCAGGCTGCCGGCGGATCGCGATTCCTCGTCAACGGCGAGCCGACCGACAGCCGGCTCGGCGCGGCCACACGCGGCATCCTGCGCGTGAAGCTGCACGCCGAAGGGCGCGCCGCGCACTCGTCGTTCCCGGAGCTCGGCGTCTCGGCCATCGACAAGCTGCTCGACGCGCTCATGGAGCTGCGCGGGCTGCCGCTGCCCGAGGATCCGGTGCTCGGAAAGACCTACTACACGGTCGGGCTGATCCAGGGAGGCGTCGCGCCGAACGTCGTCTCGCCATCCGCGGAGGCCGAAATCATGTTTCGCACGGTCGGCGACGCCGCGGACGTGCGCAGGGCGATCGCGTCGCTGGAGATGCGCGTGTCGATCGAACACGTGCTCGACGTACCGCCGATCAAGATGCAGGTCGTGCCGGGCTTCGAGACGGCGGTGTTTCCCTACACGACTGACATCCCGTTTCTCTCGGCGTGGGGCCGGCCGCTGCTGTTCGGTCCGGGTTCGATCCACGTCGCGCACACGGCGAACGAATACGTCTCGATCGCCGAGCTCACCGCGGCGGTCGATAGCTACGTGAACATCGCGAGAGGACTGCTGACATAGCCGGCCCTGAAAGGGCCGGCCTGCGTGCTGTAGGGCGGTCCTTTCAGGGCCGCCGAACGTCTACGGCAGCGGAGGAACGTCTGAATCCTGCGGCACGGCGGTTCTCGCCGTGTTCATCATCATCGACAGAAACGCGTAGTAGCCGGTGACGCCGACGATGTCGATGATGCCCGGCTCGCCGAAGCGATCGCGAGCTCGCGCGTAGGTCGCGTCGCTGACGTTCTGCAGCCGCAGCAGCTCGGTCACAAAGTCGTGGACGACGGCTTCGTCGGCAGACATTTCAGGCGGCCGGCGACCCTTCGCGATCGCGTTGACGAGCTGCTCGCTCAATCCTGCCTTGATCGCCGCCGGCTGGTGGACGTGCCACTCGAACGGCTGGCTCCAGTGGCGCGCGACGAGCAGGATGACGAACTCGTTGAGCGCGCGCGGCAGCGACGTCTTGTAGCGCATGTAGTCGCCCATGGCCGCGGCTCGCAGCATCACCTCCGGGCTGCGCAGCATCAGGGCGAAGGGGCCGAAGACCTCCTGCCCGCGCAGCCTCGCGAACTCCTCTGCTGCCTTGGCTTGCGCATCGGTCCAGCGATCGCGGGGAATCGGCGGCATTCGATCGGTCATGGGGTCCTCGGGCAGGCCTGAAGGCCTGCACTACATGTCGAGCAGCGCCTCGCATGCGAGCGCGACGCGAACGAGCGCGTCGGTGCGGCCGTGGTGGCCGACGATCTGCAGTCCGACCGGCAGGCCCGTCTCCGTCCGTCCGCAGGGCAGCGAAATCGCCGGGTGGCCCGTCATGTTGAAGAGCTGCGTCTCGCGCAGCGTCATCGCGCGGGTCGGCCACTCGCCGCCCTCGACGTGCACGTGTTCGGCCCCGAGCCGCGGCGCGACGATCGGCATCGTCGGCAGCACGAGCGCGTCGCAGTCGCTGAGCGTCGCGTCAACCTCGTCACGCAGCACCGCCTGCACTTCGAGCGCCTGGAGAAACTCGTCGTGCGACACCGTCCGCCCGAGCTCCAGCCGCTGGCGAACCGGCGCCGTGTATTTCTCCGGCATCGAGGCCAGCATCGGCTCGTGATAGAGGAACGCCTCGCGCGGCGCAATCTTCAGGTAGACCGCCGCGGTCGCATAGGCGTGCGGAACGGACGCATGGCTCACGCGCATGCCCGCACGGCTGAACCCGTCCACCGCCGCGTCGAACTGCTGACGCACGCCGTCTTCGAGCAAATCACAAAAGTACGGACGCAGGACTTTCAGCTGGATCTCAGCCGGTGGAATCGCCGTCAGCGGAACAGGATGCCGCTCGCCGGCCAGCACGCGAAAGACGATCCACGCGTCGTCAACGGACTGCGCGAGCGGGCCGACGTGATCGAAGCGCGGCGACAGCGGGATCACGCCCTCGATCGGCACCTCGCCGTACGACGGCTTGAGTCCGACGATCCCGCAGGCGGCAGCGGGAATTCTGATGGAGCCCCCCGTGTCGGTGCCGACGCTCGCGAGCGACATGCCGGCGACGATGCCCGCCGCCGAGCCGCCGCTCGATCCGCCTGGCGAGCGTGAAGGGTCGAGAGGATGCCTCACCGCGCCGAACACGGAGTCTTCGCTCGTCGTGCCTAGCGCGAACTCGTGCAGGTTGGTCTTGCCGACGAACACCGCGCCCGCCTCGCGCAGGCGTGCGATCGCCGGTGCGTCTGCGGTGGCGGGCGCCGCGGACGCGCGCACGGCCGATGCGGCCGTCGTCACGGTGCCACGGACGTCGATCAGATCCTTGATGGAGATCGGCACGCCGTGCAGCGGCCCGCGGTCGTGGCCGTCGGCGAGCTCGCGATCGGCCTGTCGTGCCTGCGCCAGCGCCGCGTCGGCCATCACGAGCGTGAAGGCGCGCAGATCCGGGTTCCGCTGATGGATGGCGTCGAGGCAACGCGCAGTCGCCTCTTCGGCGGTGACCGCGCGAGAGCGCCAGGCGCGCCCGAACTCGTCGACGGTCATGCGTTCAGCGCTTCACCGAGATCGCGACGCCGTCGCGCAGCGGGACGAGCGAGGTCAGCAACGAGGGATGGCTGTGAATGGCCACGTTGTACTTCGCGATTGCGGCTTCATCGTCCGGATTGCGATGGTGCTTCGTCGTGGCAAAGCCCGGCACGACGTCGCCGCTCCAGAGGACGTTGTCGGTGACGAGGAGGCCGCCAGGACGAAGTCGCGCCACGAGGGGGTCGAGCATCGGCAGATACTGCTTCTTGTCGCCGTCCTGGAAGACGAGGTCGAACGGCCCGGCGAGTTTGTGGAGCATGCGCTGCGCGTCGCCGACGACGACGGTGACACGGTCGGCGAGGCCGGCGCGCGCGAAGTGCGCGCGCGCGACTTGTGCGCGCTGGTCGTCGATCTCCAGCGTGATCAGCATCCCGTCCTTCGGCAGCGCTCCCGCCATCCAGACGCCGGAATAGCCGATTGCGGTGCCGATCTCGAGCACACGCGTCGCGCGCGTGGCGAGTGCCAGGACACGCAGCAGGACGCCGACTTCCGCGTCAACCAGCGGCAGGTGGTCGCGCTCGCCCGCGCGTGCGATGTCTGTCAGCACCGGATCGCTGGTGTGATTGAGCGACGTCAGGTACCGCTCGACGGCGTCCGGGACGATCTGCCCCATAATGGACGGATTGTACATGCGGCGCACGAAGATCATCGCCACCGTCGGCCCGGCGAGCGACAGCGACGGCGCACTCGACGAACTCCTCGCGGCCGGCGTTGACATCTTCCGCCTCAACTTCTCGCACGGCACACACGCGTCGCAGGCCGCGACGTACGCACGCATCCGCGCGGCCGCCGCGCGCGCGGGTTGCGACGCCGCCATCCTGCAGGATCTCGGCGGCCCGAAGATCCGGACCGGCGCCAGCCGCACCGGCGCGCCGATTCCCGTCAGGCGCGGCGAGCGTCTCCGGATTGTGACCGGCGACGCGCCGAGCGAGCCGGGCCGGATCTCGACGTCGTTCGAAGGACTCGCCGCGGCCGTCACGCCAGGCGATTCGCTGCTCGTCGGCGATGGCCTGATCGAGCTGCGCGTCGAGTCGAGTGACGGGCGCGAGATCGAGACCACCGTCCTCGAAGGCGGCGAGATCGGCGATCACAAGGGCATCAACGCGCCGGGTGTGCCGCTGCCGGCGTCGGCCGTCACGTCGAAAGACGCCGACGACCTGCGGTTCGGCGTATCGCTCGGCGTGGACATGATCGCGCTGAGCTTCGTCCAGACGGTGGCCGACCTCGAGCGCGGCCGCGCGCTGCTCGCGCAGGCCGGCGCGCGGGACCTGCCAATCGTCGCCAAGCTCGAACGGCCGCAGGCGATCGAGCATCTGGACGCCATCCTGCCCGCCTGCGACGGCGTCATGGTGGCGCGCGGCGATCTCGGGCTCGAGATGCCGCTCGAGAAGGTGCCGACCGCGCAGAAGGACATCACGAGGCTCGCGCGGCTGCACGGCGTACCGGTGATCGTCGCCACTCAGGTACTCGAGTCGATGACCGTCGAGCCGCGGCCGACGCGCGCCGAAGTCAGCGACGCGGCCAACGCCGTGGACGACGGCGTGGACGCGATCATGCTGGCCGGCGAGACGGCGGCGGGCGCGTTTCCGACGAAATGCGTGCACGTGCTCGATGCGATCATCCGCGAGGCCGAGTCGGCGCAGGCTGTGGGGCCGGCCATCAGCATTGGCGTCAGCGGCGATCAGGCGCAGGCCCTGTGTGAGGCCGCGGTCACGCTCGCGAGCCGCGGCGACGCCGCCGCCATCGTCGCGATCACACGAGGCGGCAGCACGGCGCGGCGGCTGGCGGCGCTGCGGCCGCGCGTGCCGGTCATCGCGGCGTGCGATCATCCAGCCGTCGCACGGCGCCTCCACCTCAGCTGGGGCGTGCTGCCGATGTGCACGGAGATCGGCGCCAACGTGGACACTGCCGGCGCGCTGGTCGGACGCGAGCTCGTGTCGCGCGGCCTCGTCGAGCCGGGCGCCTCGGTCGTGCTCGTGAGCGTCAACGCCGATCTCGCGCGGACCGACGCCAACTACCTGAAAGTGCAGAAGCTGTGATGCCCGCTGCGCCCTATCGCGACGCCGGCACGATCCTGCTCGCGTTCGTGATCGCGGCGATCCTCGTGTGGCTGGCGAGGCGCGTCATCGATCGGTTTCTCGGCCACCTCGACGTCGATCCAGAGCATCGGGCGGCCGTTCAAGCGAGCGGGAAGAAGGTGATGCGCGCGCTGACGCTGATGGCCTACGCCATCGCGGCGGCCGCCAGCATCTCGCTTGCGCTCTCACGATTGGGCATCAGCGAACCGACCTGGAACCGCGAGGCGCTGGCGCGATGGTTCCTCCGCCACGGCGTCAACATCATCGTCATTGCCGTCGGCGCGACGATCGTCGTCCGCGTGCTGCACCTGGCGATCGAGCAGCTGCAGTTCAAAGTCGGGCGAGGCCACGCGAAGACGGATCTGGAGTGGCAGCGGCGCGCCGCGACGATCAGCGGCCTGCTCGAGAGCCTCGTCAGCGCGGTCGTCGGCTTTCTCGCCGTGCTGATGCTGCTGCGCGAGCTGTCGATCGACATCATGCCGATCCTGACGGGCGCGGGCATCGCGGGCCTGGCGATCGGCTTCGGCGCGCAGAATCTGGTGCGCGACGTCATCTCCGGGTTCTTCCTCATCCTGGAGGATCAGGTGCGTGTCGGCGACCTGGTCAAGATCAACGGCGTCGGCGGGGTGGTCGAGCAGATCAACCTCAGGACGATCGTCCTGCGCGACGGCGAGGGCGGCGTGCAGGTGTTTCCGAACGGCACCGTCGGTTCGCTCGCCAACCTCAGCAAGCACTACGCGTATGCGGTCGTGGACGTCCGCGCGGCCTACACCGAGCACCTCGATCGCGTGATGGCGACGCTGGCGGAAATCGGCGCGTCGCTGCAGCGCGATCCCGCCTGGGCGCCGCTGCTGCTGGCCTCGCTCGAGATCACCGGCGTCGAGTCGATTGCCGACGGGTTCTCGGTGATCCGCGTCCGGTTCAAGACGCAGCCGCTCAATCAGGGCAAGGTGGCCAACGAGCTGCGGCGGCGGATCGTCTCGACGTTCGTGGCACGCGGCATCCGGCCGTATGCCGGCTGACGACGAACGCTCCGTCATGCACTCTACAGTGGCGTCCTAGTCGTCCACGCGGGCGACCGTCCCCGCGGCGGTCCAACGCAGGAACGACGTGCCAATGAGCGCGTCGATCACGCGGCGGCAGACGCTCTCGTCGAGACCCCAGAGGCGTGATGCCTGCGTGACGGTCAGCCGCAGACCGGGCATTTCCAGGAACTCCGCGCGAATTCGGCCAACCAGATCACCCATCGCATCCCCGCTTTCGAAGCGCCTGGAGAGCAAGATGCAGTCCATTTCGCGCCAGGCCGGGCAGCACCTCGAAACTCGCATCTGACACGGTGTCTCCGCGGGCGCCGGCGGCGGCAGGGGGAAGGAGAAGGCGACAAATTCGTCTGAGAAGGCGGTCAATCAGACGAAGCTGTTCGCACCGACAGCCGGACGCCCGGCCCGCGCCTCTCGGGCATCGAAAACGTCATCGACATATCTGTTGTAGACGATAGTCATTTCGACAAGAATGTACCGACACCATGGAGACTACCGGATGAAGGGAAGCACCGCCGCAACCGCGGCGTCGCAGGGACGCGAACATCGGCGCCTCTCAACGCTGCTTGAAGTGAGTCAGGCCCTCTCGGGCACGCTGAACAGCAAGTCGGCGTTTCACCGCGTGCTCGAGATCCTGGCGCGCCACCACGGCGCCGTGCGGAGCATGATCACGATGCTGCGCGACGGCGGCGAGCTGTTCGTCGAAGCCTCGGACGGGCTCGACCGGCCGTCGCAGTCGGTGCAGTACCGCCTCGGCGAGGGCATCACCGGCAAGGTGGTCGAGACCGGCAAGCCGATCGTCGTCCCGCGCGTGAGCCGCGAGCCCGCGATGCTCAACCGCGCGGCGCGCCGCCCCGACACCGACGAGCAGGAGCTCAGCTATGTCTGCGTCCCGATTCTGCTGAACCGGCGCGCGGTCGGCGCGCTGGGCGTGGACCTCCGCTACAAGGCCGAGCGCGACTTCGAGAGCAGCGTCAAGTTCATGGGCGTCGTCGCCTCGATGCTGGCGCAGGCGATCAAGATTCAGCGGCTGATCGAGGAGGACAAACGGCGGCTGGTTGACGAGAACGAGCACCTGCGGCAGGAGCTGCGCGACAAGTACGACTTCTCGAACATCATCGGCACCAGCGGCCCGGTGCGGCAGGTGTACGAGCAGGTGGCGCAGGTCGCGGCCACCAACACGACCGTGCTCGTCCGAGGCGAGTCGGGCACCGGCAAGGAGCTCATCGCGCACGCCATCCACTACAACTCGCTGCGCGCGAAGAAGCCGTTCGTCAAGGTGAGCTGCGCGGCGCTGCCCGAGAGCCTCATCGAAGCCGAGCTCTTCGGCTACGAGAAGGGCGCCTTCACGGGCGCCGACGCGCGCAAGAAGGGACGCTTCGAGCTGGCCGAGGGCGGCACGCTGTTTCTGGACGAGATCGGCGACGTCAATTTGTCCACGCAGGTGAAGCTGCTGCGCGTGCTGCAGGAGCGCGAGTTCGAACGCGTGGGCGGCACGGAGACGATCAAGGTCAACGTGCGCCTGATCGCCGCGACGAACAAGGACATGGAGGAGGCGATCGCGAAGGGCTCGTTCCGCGAAGACCTCTACTATCGGCTGAACGTCTTCACGATCTTCGTGCCGCCGCTGCGCGATCGCAAGGCCGACCTGCTGCTGCTGGCGGACCACTTTCTCGAGAAGTTCTCACGGGAGCACGGCAAGAACATCAAGCGGATCTCGACGCCGGCCATCGACATGCTCGTCAGCTACCACTGGCCGGGCAACGTGCGAGAGATGGAGAACGCGCTCGAGCGCGCCGTGCTGATGTGCGAGGGACAGGTCATCCACGCGCATCACCTTCCGCCGTCGCTGCAGACGGCCGAGGCGTCGGGGACGGTGACGCGCGTCTCGCTCGAAGACGCCGTCATCGCGTACGAGAAGGACCTGATTCAGGACGCGCTGAAAACCACGCGCGGAAACCGCGCGAAGGCTGCGCGCCTGCTGGACGCGACGGAGCGGATCCTGAACTACAAGATCAGGAAGTACGGCATCGACGTCCGGCGGTTCAAGGGCTGAGGACGTGTAGGGCGACCCTTTCAGGGTCGCCTAGAAGGCCGCGATCGCGAGCGAGGCCCAGCCGGCGAGAAACGCGACGCCGCCAATCGGCGTGATCGCGCCGAGCACGGTGACGCCCGTCACGGCAAGCGCGTACAGGCTGCCCGAGAAGAGGACGATGCCGGCGATGAAGAGCCAGCCGGCGGCGGCAATGGCGCGGCTGCCGTGCAGCGCGTCGCGCGAGGCGAGCGCCGCCGTCAGCAGCAGCGCCAGCGCGTGGTACATGTGATAGCGCACGCCGGTCTCGAACACGGCGAGCATGTCGGGCGAGAGCCGTCCGCGCAGGCCGTGCGCGCCGAACGCGCCGAACGCGACGGCAATCAGGCCGGCCACTGCCCCGGCGAGCAGGAACGTGCGATCCATCACCTCTCCAGCAGCGACTTGAGGGCGGCGAGCGCGCGCTCCCAGCCGGGCACGATCATCTCGTAATAACGGCGCCAGCGCGCGCCTTCCTCGAACCCGCGCTGGCTGACGTGCACGAGGGTGGACGCGCCCTCGGGCGTGCACGTGACCTCGAACGCCATCGGTCCGATCGGGTCGCCATCAGGCGGCAGGAAGAAGACGTCGGCGACGAAGAAGCCGTGCCCCGCCTGGTACTGCATCACGGTCCCGCGGAACACGCCGCCGAGGCGGCCGAGCGTCTCGTCGCGGAAGTCGGTTGGCTCCCACGCCATCGCGTACGGGCCGAGCACGCGCGGCGCGGTCACGGCGTGCGAGACCTGCAGCCACGCGTTGAGCGCCTCGGGTTCGAAGAAGGCCTTCAGAATGCGCGCGGGCGGCGCGGCGATCACGATCGAGATGTCGAGCGCTGGCGCGGGCGTCGTCTTGGCCAAGACGCGAATGATAACACCCCGATGGTAAAGTGCTGGTATGTCGCAGCAGCCGCTGGCGTACCTGGATCAGCAGTTTCTCGAGAGCGAAGAGGGGCGTCCGCTCCGTATCCTGTCGGAATATCTCGAGCCGCTTCGCCGGTTCAGGGATCAGAAGATTCAGGATACGGTCGTGTTCTTCGGATCGGCGCGCGTGGACTCGCGCGAACGCGCCGAGCGCGCGCTGAAGACGCTCCGCGCGCGCGGCGTGAGCAATGCCGACGCGCACTATCAGGCCGAGCTCGCCCGATCGCGCAAGCACGTGGACTGGGCGAAGTACTACGAGGACGCGCGCGAGATCGCGCGGCGGTTGACGAGCTGGAGCCTGTCGCTCTCCTCCGAGCATCACCGCTTCGTCGTCACCTCGGGCGGCGGCCCCGGCATCATGGAGGCCGCGAACCGAGGCGCGGCCGAAGCGGGCGGCAAGACGGTCGGCCTCAACATCCGGCTGCCGTTCGAGCAGGGCGCCAACGACTACATCACCGACGGCCTGCACTTTGAGTTCCACTACTTCTTCATGCGCAAGTTCTGGTTCGCATACCTTGCGAAAGCGCTCGTCATCTTTCCGGGCGGCTTCGGCACCTGCGACGAGCTGTTCGAGATCCTGACGCTCGCCCAGACCGACAAGCTCTCGAAGAAGATCGCCGTCATCCTGTACGGCCGCGAGTACTGGGAGAGAGTTCTCAACCTGGAGCCGATGGCCGACTGGGGCGCGATCGCCGAGCAGGACAAGGACCTGCTGCACTGGGCCGACACGCCCGACGAGGGCTTCGAGCAGCTGCGCAGCCATCTCGAGACGCATCATCTCGAGCCGGCGACGCCGCAGGAAGCGGCGGCACCCGGCATCGCGAAGACCAGAGGCTAGAGGCCGGAGAGTCGGATGGATCGCGAGACGCGAGCGCGGCTCGTCGCGCAGTACAAAGACGGATATCGCGCGGTCGCCGACGCGCTCGCGGGCGCGACGGAGGAGGAGCTCGATGCCCGGCCCGCGCCCGGCAGGTGGACGGCGCGCGAGGTCGTCCATCACCTCGCCGACAGCGAGATGACGTCGGCCGTGCGCGTGCGCCTGGTGCTGGCGTCGGAGAAGCCGGCCATCCTCGGCTACGACCAGGACGAGTTCGCGCGGCGGCTCCACTACGATCGTCCCATCGACGCGTCACTCGCGGCGCTGAAGGCCGCGCGAGAGACGACGGCGCAGATCCTCGATCGCCTGACGGATGCCGATTGGGAGCGTGAGGGGACGCACTCCGAGCACGGCCGCTACGGGATGGACACGTGGCTTGGCATCTACGCGGCGCACGCGCACGATCACGCCGAGCAGATCCGCCGGGCGCGCGCGTCAGCTCGCGGGCGCTGAACTCCGGCTGCGGGCGCGCGCGGTCGAGACGACAGACATGTCGAGCTCCAGGTCGCGGAGCATCCGCGTCGTCATCCGATGCCGCAGCAGCGCGTCGAGCTCGAACAGATACACCGCAATCGGATTGTCGAACAGCCCCTCGAATCGCTTCTGTCCGAGTCGGACGCCTCCGGTTCTGTCGTAGAGGCGCGCCAGCCGCTCATCGTCCGCATTGGTCGTCGCCGCCGCGTAGCGTGCGCCGAGCGATCGGAAGATGTGCGCCTGTCCGAGGATCAGCTTCACGTACAGCGCGTGGTGCAGCCGGAACGCGGGATCGGTGTAGACGGTGCGGATGCTCGCGAGCTGCGGAAACGGGCAGATGGACGGGATGTCGTAGACGTCGCCATAGGGCACCTGCGCGTACTCGCCATAGTGCTGCTCGAGGAAACAGGCCTCGGCCAGACCGATCGGCGTCGGCCGGCCGCTCAGATACGCGAGCAGGTAGATCGCGTACGGCATCGGCGTCATGAGTTCCGGACGGAGGTGGCCGCCGATGGCGCGCAGCGTTTCCGTCCTGGCGTGCCGGATGTCGCCGTCGATGTGCTCGGCGAGCGCGACGCGCAGGCGGATGCGACCGGTGGACATTTCGCGCGACAAGGATAGTACGGCTGCGGCAGAATGCGCACGTGACGCTGGCCTCATTGCGCCGACGCAACGAATGGACGTTCTTCTCGGCGCTGTCCAAGGCGGATTCGGCGCTCTCGGCCGCGTGGTGGATGCTGCTTGTCCTGCGCGGTGTGCTGCCCGTGGTGTTCGCGATTGCGATGGGCGCGCTCGTCGGGGTCGTGCAGGCCGGCAGTGGTTTCGCGGCGCCGCTTTCGATCGTGGGCGTCGTCTTCGTGCTGCTGCAGATTCTGGCGCCGATCCACACGGCCGTCGGCGCCAACCTCGGCGACAAGACCGCATCGTGGCTGTACGACCGTCTCGCGCGCGCGTGCGTGCGCCCGCCCGGCATGGGTCATCTCGAGGATCCGGCTCGCGCGGCGGATCTGACCGTCGCGCGCGATTTCGATCTCGGCATGACCGGCCCGCCGCTCAACGTCGCACTGGACTTCATCGCGAGCGGCCTGGTCGAGGCGGTCGGCGGCGTCGCGTCGGCCGTCATCCTGTTCCGCTTCTCGTGGTGGGCGCCGCCGCTGCTGGCGGGCGCGTGGCTCGCCACCCACTATCTGCTTCGCGAGAGCGGCGTCTGGCGCGATCGCAACACCGACGAGGTCCGCAGCGCCCAGCGCGACGCCGACTACGCGTTCACGCTCGCCGTCGATCCGCCCGCGAGCAAGGAACTGCGGCTGTTCGGGCTCGCGCGCTGGACGATCGATCGCTTCATCGCCCGCCGCACGCGTCTGCACGACCTGCAGTATCAGGGGACGCGGCTGCGCGAGCGGCCCGTGCTCTGGAGCCTGGTGCTGGTCGTTGCGGCCAACGTCGCCGTGTTCTGGGCGCTCGCGCGCGCGCTGTCGGCGGAGACGACGTCGCTCGCCGACCTCGTCGTCTACGCGCAATGCGCGGTCGGCACGTCGCTCATCGCGTTCGGCGGCCTCAACTGGGCGCTCGATGGCGCCGCGGCACCGGTGGCCGCCGTGCTGCGCCTCGAAGAGGCGATGCTGCCCGCGGGCGCGCTGCCCGTTGGGCATCGATCTGCAGACGATCTGCCTGCGCGGCAGATCCGCTTCAAGCACGTCACCTTCGGCTATCCCGGCGGCGCAAAGGTCCTTGACGGCTTCGACCTGATCATCCCGGCCGGATCGTCACTCGCCATCGTCGGTCAGAACGGCGCCGGCAAGACGACGCTCGCGAAGCTCCTGTGCCGGCTGTACGATCCGGACTCCGGATCGATCGAAGTCGACGGCGTCGATCTCCGCGACGTCGACATCGCGTCATGGCGATCGCGGCTGACGGCCGTCTTCCAGGACTTCATCAGGTTCGAGCAGCCGTTGCGCGACAACGTCGCACCTGCCGGCGCGCCCGACGATCGGATCAACGAGGCACTCGCGGAGGCGGGCGCGGGCGGCCTGGCGAGTCTCGACACGATCCTCGCGCGCGGCTATGAGGGCGGCACGGATCTGTCCGGCGGGCAGTGGCAGCGCGTCGCGCTCGCGCGCGCGCTGTGCGCCGTCGCGGGCGGCGCCGGCATCGTGCTCCTCGACGAGCCGACGGCGCACCTCGACGTGCGCGGCGAGGCCGAGATCTTCGAGCGGATCCTCGCCGCGACGCGGCATGCGACGACGATCCTCATCTCGCACCGGTTCTCGACCGTCCGCCGCGCCGATCGGATCTGCGTCCTGGAGCACGGGCGGGTGATCGAGCTCGGCACGCACGATGAGCTGATGGCCAGGGGCGGCCGGTACAGGACGATGTTCGATCTGCAGGCGCAGCGGTTCAATGCGGCCGAAGACGAGGAAGGGCAGGCCTACGATGTCCTCGCCTGAGCGGCGCGACGATCTGCCGCCGACGCTGCCCTCGATGTGGCGGCTGTGCACGCTCGGCTACCGCTACGAGCCCACGCTGATGCTCGTCGCCTTCGGCCTCGCGCTGCTGTCAGCGCTGCCGGACGCGCTGCTGGCGCTCTGGTTCAAGTTCATCGCGGACGGCGCCGTCGCGCACGACATGCGCGAAGTGCTCCTGGCCGCCGTTGCGCTCGGCGTCTCGGCGGCCGCCGCGTGGTTCCTCCGCATCGTCTCGACGCGCGTGCAGCGGCGGTTTCGCGACAAGGTGACGATCGCGCTCGAAGCGCACGTCGCTCAGCTGCAGGCGTCGATCGCGACGATCGCGCACCAGGAGGTGCCGGAGTATCTCGATCGCCTTGCGATGCTCCGCGATCAGGTGTTCGTGCTCGACCACATGTACATGTCGGTGTTCACGACGGCCGGCTGGCTGCTCCGCCTGGGCGTCACGCTCGCGCTGCTGATGTCGGTGCATCCCGCCCTCGTGCTGCTGGCCCTGTTCGCCACGCCAACCGTGCTGACCGCGACGTGGCGTCCGGGTATCGAGCGGGCGGCGCAGGAGAAGGCCGCGCCGTTCAACCGGCTCGCGCGTCATCTCTTCACCGTCGCCACGACGGCGCCGCCGGGCAAGGAAGTGCGCGTCACCGGAATCGGCGAGCGACTGATCGCGGATCGCCGCCGCGCGTGGGACGCCGGCTTCGCGCCGATCGCGCGCGTGCGCTGGGGCTCGGCGTTCTGGCACTCGCTCGCCTGGGCGATCTTCGGCGGCGCCTACGTCGGCGCGGTCGTGTTCGTTGCCGTCGGGCTCCGATCCTCGGCTGGCAGCGTGCTGCTGGTGCTGGCGGCGGGCGCGCGGCTGTCGGCGTACATCGGCGCGACGGTCGGCGAGATCGGGTTCCTGCGCGGCTTCTGGTCGTACGGCGCCCGGCGTCTCGCCTGGCTCGAGGACTACGCCGCGTCGTTCACGGCCCAGGCCGACATGCCGGCGCCCGCGACGCTTGCGCGCGGCATCCGCTTCGATCACGTCTCGTTCGCTTATCCAGGCACTGATCGTCTCGTGCTCGACGACGTGAACATCGAGCTGCCGGCCGGCTCGGTCGTCGCGATCGTCGGCGAGAACGGCGCAGGCAAGAGCACGCTGGTGAAGCTTTTGGCCAAGCTGTACGACCCGAGCGCCGGCCGCATCTGGATAGACGACGTTGACCTGGCGCGCGTTGCCGCGGACGCGTGGCGCGCGCGGCTCGCCGGTGCGTTTCAGGATTTCTTCCGCTTCGAATTCCGCGCGCGGCACACGGTGGGCGTCGGCGACGTGCCGCGTCTGGATCACGAGCCGGCTGTCGCGACCGCCGTGGCTCGCGCCGGCGCGGACGACGTGATCGTGCGGCTGTCGGCCGGCCTCGAGACGCAGCTTGGACCGACGTGGCCGGGCGGCGCCGACGTCAGCTTCGGCCAGTGGCAGAAGCTCGCCCTGGCGCGCGGCTTCATGCGCGACGCGCCGCTCGTCGTCGCGCTCGACGAACCGACGGCCGCGCTCGACGCCGAAACCGAGCACGCGTTGTTCGAGCGCTACGCGGCGGCGGCGCGGCATGGCGACGGCCGGATCACTATCCTCGTCTCGCATCGATTCTCCACCGTCCGCATGGCGGATCTCATCGTCGTGCTGGACGGCGCGAAGGTGGTCGAATCGGGGACGCACGACGAGTTGATGGCTCGCAGGGGCCAGTACGCCGAGCTCTACAACATTCAGGCGAGGGCGTATCGATAGGCGGCGGCCCTGAAAGGGCCGCCCTACGAACACAGGTGGCGGGCCGGCCTGACGAACGAACGGAGGCCGGCCCTTTCGGGGCCGGCTGCATGTACTATTCAGCCGTATGAAACTGCTTTTCCTCGCGGCGTCGGCCGCGATGCTGCTCGGGCAGTGGCCGCACTATAAGGTGCCGGAGGTCCCGCGGCTACCGGACGGCAGGGTGAACCTGACGGCGCCCGCGCCGCGATTTCTCGACGGCCATCCGGATTTGTCCGGCGTCTGGGAGAATCCCGGCTGGCGCGAAGGCGCCGACGCCGCGGCGGCGAACGGCATCATCACCGGCGTCGGCGGTGCGCCGACGACGAGAAGCGACGAGCGGCGCCGCGGGCCGTCGCCAATGATCGCGGCGTTCTTCGATCTCGGCACCATGGTGCCCGGCGGCCTCCCGTTCCAGCCGTGGGCGCGCACACTCAAGGACGAGCGCACGAAGAACAACGCGAAGGACAATCCCGACGCGCACTGCCTGCCGCTCGGCAACATGCAGCTGCACCTGCATCCCGAGCCGCGCAAGATCATCCAGGGGCGCGACGAGCTCGTGATCCTCTACGAAGGGAACGCCGGCGTGCGCCAGATCTTCACCGACGGCCGGCCCCTGCCGAAAAACGATCCGCAGCCGTGGTGGTTCGGCTACTCCAGCGGACGCTGGGAGGGCGAGACGCTCGTCGTGCGGACGTCGGGCTTCCGCGACGGCGGATGGCTCGACGTCAACGGCAGCCCGCTGACCGACGCCGCGACGATGACCGAGAAGTTCCACCGGCTCAACGTCGGCACGCTCGAGCTCGAGCTGACCGTTGACGACCCGAAGGCGTACACGAAGCCGTTCACCGTGACGTTCACGCAGCGTCTCATGCCAGACGACGAGTTGATCGAGTTCGTCTGCCAGGAGAACGAGATCTC
>CAZOIK010000196.1:0-14282 GCA_964579765.1 uncultured Bifidobacteriaceae bacterium | reverse complement strand
GCCGTCGCCGAGTCGTATGGCGTCCGCCAGGCCGTCGCGGACGTCGCCGAGTGTCCGGACGTGGACGTCGTGCTGATTGCGACGCCCGTGGGATCGCGTCGCGCGCTCGTGCCGCAGGCGCTCGCGCGGGGCTGGCACGTGTTCTGTGAGAAGCCGTTCGCGCTGACGCTCGCCGATCACCAGGCGTTCGTCGCCGACGCGCGCGCGCGCGGGCGGCAGATCGGCGTCGCGCAGGTGCGGCGCTACGCCCGGCCGACGGCGTCGGCGCGGACGCTGCTGCGCAGCGGCGTGCTCGGGCCGATTCGCCGCGTGCTCGCCGCCGACGGCTTCCACATGCGCGGCACCGGCCGCGGCGGCGGGTGGCACCTGAACGACAGCCGCGCGGGCGGCGGCGTCCTCGCCGAATTCGGATCGCATCTCGTTGATCAGGTGCTCTACCTGCTCGACGCGTCCCGCGCGTCGGTGCGCGACTGCGAGCAGCGCGTGCATCGCGGCCTCGAGCTCGCCTCGTCGCTCGCCGTCGAAGTGTCGCGCGCGTCGGGTCCGCCGATTCCCGCCGGCATCGACATCTCGCTCCTCGACGACCTCTGCAGCGGCGTGTTCGTCGAGATCGGCGACGCCATGTTGCGCGTGGGCCTCGGCTTCGAGGACACGCTGACGCTGGTCGGCGCGTCGGGCGAGACGCTCGCGGCATTCGCGATGCACGACGGCGCCGCGTCGGCCGTCCAGGCGTTCTATCTCGAGTGGCGCGATTTCCTGCGTCAGTGCCGGACCGGCGAGCCGTCCGCGGTCGATGCCGCAAGCGTGGCGATGACGACGGACGTGATCGAGCAGGCCGCGGCGACGTCGCGGGCGCCGCACGCGGCCGGCGAGCCGCTCGTGGAGAGCGCGCTATGACCGCGCCGATGCGTGTCGGCGTCACGGGCGCGGCAGGCCAGGTCGGCTCGCGCGTGCTGCGGCATCTGCACGCTGCGGGCATTGCCGTCGTCGGCGCCGTGCGCAATCCGCTCGGCGCGGCGTTGTGCGACGCGGTCGCGCCCGGGTGCGAAGTGCGCGTCGGATCGCTGACGCCTGGCGGGGGCGAGGCCCACGTCCTCGACGACTGCGACGTCATCGTCAACTGCGCGCTCGAGTCGTCCGGCGGAATTCCGCGGCATGCGTACTCCCGCAATCGCGCGCTCGTGGACGGCCTGCTGCGCGCGCGGGCGCTGAAATGGCTCGTTCACTTCAGCACGGTCGCCGTCTACGGCGAGCTCATCGAGCCTGGCGTGGACGCCGATCGCCTGCGTCGTCATCCGCATCCCGACAGCGAGTACGGACGATCGAAGCTCGACGTCGAGCGGCATGCGCGCCGCGGCGCGCGCGCCCGCGGCGTCGGCTGCACGATCGTGCGCCTCGGCCACGTGTACGGCGGGGGCGTGCCGCGATCGCGCGAGATTGTCGAGTTCGCGCGCGACCCGCGCTTCCGTCTCCCGTTCGGCGGCCGGCATCCGTCGAACGCCGTGCACGCCGACACGGTCGGCGCGTCGATCGTCGCGCTGCTGCGCGGCGGCGTCGGCGAGGACGTCGTCAGCCTCGCCGAACGGGCGCACACCTGGCGCGACGTGTTCGACTGGCACACGGGCTGCCTCGGCCTCCCGCCGGTGCTGTCGATGGACGACGACGAGTCCACGGCGCGGCGCGACGCAATGCGGCGCGCGTCGATCCCGCGCGAGGCAGCCGCCTGGGCGCGCGGGCTGCCGATCAAGGCGCTCGTGCGATCGCCGGCGACCTTCGATCTCGCGTTGCGGGTGCTCGTGCACACGCCGGACGGGATCACGAAGAAGCTGAGCGACGTCAACCGCCGCGTCGGCGCGCGCGCGCAGATCGCGCAGGCCGCCGGGACCGGCGCTCCGCCGATTCCGCCGCTGTACTTCTCCGAGGGCATGCCGGCGCCGTTCTGCGACGTGCCGCCGCCGGCGAGTGGTCCCGGATCGCTCGTCGAACGCGCACGCCAGCTGCAAGCGTGGTTCGACCTGTGGCGCGCGCCGCGGATGCACGCGGCGATGGCGGCCGTGCGCGCAGACGTCCGCATGTCGCCCTCCGGCACGCGCGGCCGGCTGTGAGCGTCCCGCCGCAGGCGCTCTTCGTGATCTACGGCCTCGCGCCGGCGGGGCCGGAGCGGCGCATCCTCGACTTCGCCCGTGAATTCCCCGCGCGCGCCGCGCCACTCGGCGTTCACGTGTGCGTGGTCGGCGACGACCTGACGCTGCTTGACGAGTTCCAGCGGACGGGCGCCAACATCATTCACGTGCCGATTCGCCGTGCGTACCTCGAGTGGGGCCAGATCCGGCGGGTGCTCGACTACATCCGCGAGCACGACATCCGCGTCGTCAACTCGTTCAATCTGAAGACGCTGCTCGTCGGCGCCGCGGCGAAGCTGCGGTTCGGGTCGCGCGTCGCGCTCGTGCACCATCTGATCAGCCTCTGGGACGACGTCTCTGCCGGACAACGCCGCCTCAGCTGGGCCGCGATGCGGTATGCCGACCATGTGGTCTGCAACGGACACGCGGTGCGCGCGCATCTCATCGGCGACCGCCGCCTGCGCGCGCCCGTGACCGTGATTCCGAACGGCGTCGACTGCGATCACTTCCAGCCGGCGCGCGAGGGCCGCGCCTGCGCGCGGGCGCGCCTCGGGTTCGCCGACGGCGACTTCGTCGTCGGCACCGTCGGCAACATCCGTCCGGTGAAGAATCTGCCGTTTCTCCTGCGGGTGATGGCGGGCGTGATGGACGCCGTGCCGGACGCGCGGCTGCTGTGCGTCGGCGGCGGGCCGCAGCTCGAGGAGACCAAGGCCATGGCGCGCTCGATGGGCCTCGGCGATCGCGTCGTCTTCACCGGCGTCGCGAAGGACGTGCGGCCGTATCTCGCGGCGATGGACGTGTTCGCCTTGTGCTCCCGGCACGAAGGCAATCCGAACGTCGTACTGCAGGCGATGGCGGCCGGGCTGCCGGTCGTGTCGGTCGACGTCGGCGAAGTGCCGTATGTGATCGAAGATCGCTGCTCCGGATACGTCGTCGGCCACGACGAAACCGTGTTCGCGTCGGCGTTGCGACGGCTGGAGGCCGATGCGCGGCTGCGTTGCGCCGTCGGCGCCGCCGCACGGCGGCGCGTCAGCGAGTCATTCTCCGCCCCGGCGATGATCGCCAGCTACGCCGCGCTCATGCACCGAGCTGCCGCCCTTCAGCCGTAGCGTCGCTTCGGCAGAGTCCGTGTTGGACATGCCGTGTCCATGTCCGGACACGCGGGCCCGTTGTACGCGCGGCACGACCGATCTTCGTCGCGATCGGCTGCTCTGAACGGCCGGCACGGGTGATGGACGAGCCGTCAGCCTCGTCGGGCGGGCGATCAGGCTCTCGGTCAGGCCGTCCGGGTCGTCTGCAGCGCGGATCGGTTGTCTGAACGCGCCGATCGGGTCTTCAACTCGCGAAACCGCTGCTTGATCCGTTCGAACCCGCTCGTGTTCTGGATGAAATGCGTCAGATCCGGGTCGGTATGCACCCGCCGCAGCGCGAGCGGGTCGTTCGCCCGAGTGTTCAGGCCAGGTTCGGTGGTCACCGCCAGCCGATAGCCCGCGCACGCCGCTTCGTCGCGCACGGCGGCGTCGTAATCGCCATTCGGATAGCAGAACGTCGTCACCTCGCGGTCGAGGATCTCTTCCAGCCGCCTGCGCGACTCGCGCAGCTCCCATGCGACGCGTTCGCGCGCCAGCCACGGAAGGATCGGATGCGTGACCGTGTGCGATCCGATGTCCACGCCGCCGCCGGCCAGTTCGCGCAACTGCTTGCACGTCACCGGCCGGCAATCAGCGGGCGGTGACGCGGGCAGCTTTACGCCGAGATGTTTCTCGATCCTGGCGATCGCGTCTTCCTTCGCCTCGTCCGGCAGGCGCTTCAGCGCCGCGTTGAGACGCCCGGCCGCTGCCAGCCGCGAGTCGACGCTGCCAAGCGGCGCGTCGACCCGGACCGTGCCGACCTCCACTGCGACGCGATCCGACGAGGTGAGCCGCACGATCGCGCGCATCTTGTCGGTCCAGAGCCAGGTCTGCCGATCGATGAAGTCCGTCGCGGCAAAGAGCGTCGCGGGCGCCTGGTGGCGGCGCAGCACCGGGAACGCCACGTCGTACACGTCGTGGTACCCATCGTCGATGGTGATGGCGACCGGCGCGGGCGGCAGCGGCGCGCCGTCGACGAAATGGCGCTCGATCGCGGACAGCGGGACGATAGTGTGGTGCGCGCGCAGGTACTGAATCTGCTCGGCGAAGGCGCGCGCCGCGAGGGCGGCGCGCGCGGGTTCGGCGCTGAAGCGATGGTAGGTGAGGATCAGGATCTTGCCGCGCTGCAGGCGCCGGCAGGCCGCGAACACGCCCGACGCCCGCATCATCCGCAGCGCGGCCTGCTTCATGCCTGGGGCTTGACCATCTTGACGATGTAGTTCGTGCCGAGGATGCCGGCGGCCGATCGCTCGAAGCGATCGAACTTGCGCGTCAGGCCGATCGAGAACTGCTCCATCCGGTGGATGTTCGAGAACCCATACGTGCAGTACGAGAAGTCGGCCTTGCGGAAGCCCACGCTCCCGAGCAGCCGATCGAGGTGCCACGGCACGAACTTGCGCTGGAAGTACGCGGGCTCCGGCGGACGGCGCAGGCCGGCGGACGCCAGCGCGCGCTTCACGACGTTCTTCAGCTTGGGCACGGCCGTCTCGTACGCCATGAACGGCGACACGATGTTCGGCACGGTGACGATGCAGATGCCGCCGGGCTTGAGCACGCGGAACATCTGACGGAAGGCGCCGTCCAGATCGGGCAGATATTCGACGAGGCCGACGCCGATGATCGCGTCGAAGAAGTTCGACTCGTAGGGCAGGCTCTCGACGGCGCCGGTGGCGAAGTGCACGCGGTTCGCGCAGCCGGCCTCCTCCATCCGCGGCTTGGCGATGTCGATCATGTCCTGCGCGAAGTCGAGCGCGTACACCTCGCCGCCGCGCTGCACGAGATCGGGGAGGAAGTCGCCCGTGCCGCACCCGGCGTCGAGATACCGGCCGCTCCGTTTGTCGAACAGATCGAGCACGTGCTGCTTGCGGATCAGGAAGTTGTAGTTCGCATACGTGACTTCCGGCACGTACAACGTTCCCCAGTACGCAGAGACCTCGTCGAAATGATCCTTGACCAGCTGTGTCTGCTCCGCCTGCTGCATGTGCTCACTCCCTTGTTGCGGTCGAGCCGCTGCCTCGAACTCTGCAAGCCGTCTGCCACGTCCCTCAGTGCGACAGATCTTCAGGCGCGCCGGCGCCGCGCCACGCGCTGTCGGCCCGAAAGCGGTAGTCGTGCATCTCGCACGACACCATCTGCGCGCAGAGTTCGCTGAACGAGGGAAAACGGTTTCCACCGGGATAGCTGCCGGGTTTCCCATCCGCAATCACGTTCCCGGTGAACGTGTCGTCCGGAAAGTACGTGCGGAGGCTGTCGTTGCCCGGCGCATGATCGCGGCCGGCGACGCCGTACGCGCTGGCCCGGACGATGTTGTTCGTGAAGACGAAGCCGCGCACCGGCGGACCTTCCACCTGGAGGAATCCGGCGCCGTGCGGCTGAATGACGGTGTTGTGATCGATCGTGAGATTGCGCGGCCCGTCCGTCATCTGAAACGCGTAGCCGCTGCCGCCCCATCGCTGGTTGTCGATGTCGTCGAACAGGTTGCCGCGGACGACGAGGTCGTGCGTCTGCCGGCTCGGGTGCGTGTAGTCGCTGCCGAGAATCTGAATCCCTCCGCCGCTGTGGCGGACGACGTTGCGCTCGAACACGACGTCGCTGACCTCGCACCACGGACACCGGCCGTCCTGGTTGCGCACGGTGAACAGAATCGCGTAGCCGGTCTGTGCCTGCTGCCAGTTGTATTCGAGGACGTTGTCGCGGATGACGACGTGACGCGCGTTCTTGAGCTCGAGCAGGTTCTTCACCTGCCACCGCTGGCCCTTCCACGCCTCGGGCTTCGCGATCGTGTTGCCGGTGATTGTGATGTCGGACGGCACCAGATCCTCGATCGCCGGGTCGGAGCCGCCGAAGAGGATGTTTTCGGTGGACGCCTCGAGGTAGTTGTTCGTGATGACGAAGGGCCCCGGTCCGTTCCAGCCGCAGATGGCCTGCACGTCTCGCCCGGGCGTCTTGATGTCGGAGATGTACGAGCCCGTGACCGTCGTCGAGGCGCTGTTGAGCGCGACACCGCGCCAGCGTCCGGTCGTCGGATCGCCGTGGACGTACACGCGGTCGAGCACGAGATCGTGCGGTACCTGCGAGAGCTCGCGCTGTCCGCTGTCGCCGAGGTCCACGAGATCGCCGTTGCCGCCGCCCTGCACCTCGACGAGCTCGACACGCCAGTGATGCGCGCCCGGCGCCGTCAACAGCGCCGGCTCGTTGTCGGACGTGACGAGCTTGGCGAGCTGCGCGGCGTCGGCCGGAGACACGCGGCCGCCTGGGGCCACGCGCGGAGGGCCGGCCGTGCGAATTGTCGTGACCGCGTCGCCGTCCTTGCGAGTGAGCGTGAAGTGCCCGACGTACGACGCACCGGGCTCCAGCTCGATGACGTCGCCGGCGGTGGCCTGAACAATCGCCGCCTGCAGATCGCCGCCGGCTGCGACATGGATCGTCGCCGCGGATGCGCGGCTGGGAAGACCGGCAAGCCAGAGCGCGGCGGCGACGCGGGCGAGACACTTCATCGCAGTGCCCGACGCAGCCCGTACGCGCCGAGCAACAGCTGCGGCCACGCCATCGTCACGCGGGCGGCGAGCGCCAGCGCGCGGCTGCCGCGCAGCTCGGAGAGCGTCTTGAGGCTGAGCGCCGCGGTCCGTCCATCGCGGGCGGCCAGCGACGATCGCATCTGAATCCTCACCATCTCCTCGCGCAGGTGGGCGAGCTGCCGATCGATGGCGTCTCGCTCGCGCTCGATCGGACCGCGCTGCTGCGCCGCGGACTGCAGCACCCCGATCATGCCGCGCAGCATGCGAATCTCGTCGGACGACAGGCTGTCGGGGCGCCGGCGATAGTGCACGAGCGGCCGCCGGTGCTGCAGGATGCGAAAGCCGGCGTTGGCCGCGCGAATCCAGAACTCGTAGTCCTCGTTGCCCGTGAACGCGGGGTCGAAGCCGCCGATGCGTTCGAATACCTCGCGGCGGAACACGGCCATCACCAGCACCGCGAGATCGTCGGTGAGGACGTCGTGCAGCCCGACCTCGTGCACGCCGCTCGTCTCGGCCCACAGCGGCCGGCCGTCGAGCGGTCCGCCGCGGCTGAAACCGTTCGCCGAGACGATCGCGATCTCCGGATGCCGATCGAGCTGCGCGACCTGCTCCGCGAGATAGGTCGGCACCCACACGTCGTCGCTGTCGAGGAGGGCGTAGAACCTCCCGCGGCCGGCGGCGAGCGCGACGTTTCTCGCCGCCGCCGGACCGCCGTGCGCGGCGTGCAGCACCCGCACACGCGGATCGCCGTCTGACGCGCGATGGACGGCGTCGATCGTGTCGTCCGTCGATCCGTCGTCTACGATCAGTAGTTCGAAATCAGACATGGTCTGCGCCCGCGCGGCGGCAATCGTCTCGCCGATGTACGCGGACGAGTTGTAGGCGGGCGTCACGATGGACACGAGCGGCGTCTTGGTCATTGCTGATCATCCGGCACAGGCAAACCGTCCAGGCCGATCACCGGATGGACGGCGGGGGTTTCAGGGGTTCCGGAGGTTCCAGGGGTTCCGGAGGTTTCAGAGGTTCCGGTGGTTTTTGGCGCGGTTGAGGGCGTGATGATGATGCGCGCGATCGAGTAGCGGCCGGCGCCGTCGTGCGTGCGGCCGACGACGATGGCGCTCGCGTCGCGGAGCAGCGTCGCCAGCGCTTGCGCTTCGGCGACGCCGGCGAGTTCGATGTCGATCGGCGCAGGCGACGCGGCGTCGGCGTGCTCGACGGCGGTGCCGCCGACGCGCGCCCACTCCGCCAGGATCTGCTGCAGCGTCGCGTCATGAGCGACGAGCCAGACGCGTCCGCTCGAAATCGTCAGCTGCACTCGCGACGCGGCGTGCGCCGGCGCCGGCACGCCGAGGCCGAGCAGGGCGGCGGCGACGACGGCTGCCGTTCGCGTCGCCGCTCGCAGCTGCCGTTTGCGCCGCTGCCAGCACTGCACGTACAGCCCGACGAACTGAAGCAGGCGCATCTCCTCGATCAGCGCGACGAGCGCGTCGCCGTGCCGCGTCTTCAGCCAGCGCACCGCCTGTTCGAGACCCTGGCGGAAGGCGAACCGCGGCACGCCGGCGATGCGCGGTACCAGCGCCATGTTCAGCTCCGGGTACATGTCGTCGAGCATCAGCGCGAGCGTCTTGCCGTGCCAGTAGAACCAGCGCCGGAAGTACTTCCGCGTGAGCCGCGCGGCCGGCACGAAGTGCCTCACCGCGACGCGCGGGTCGTAGCAGCCGGCATAGAGGCCGTGGCGGCGGAGCCGCGTGAAGATCTCGTGGTCTTCGCCCGAGATGAGCGTGTTGTTCACCTTGCCGAGATCCGTGCGCCAGCCGCCGATCGTCACGAGCGCCGACCGCCGGAACGACAGGTTCGCGCCGATGGGCAACCGCTGCCCTTGGGAATCGGGCTGGTAGTCGGCCGGCGCGTCGCCGTAGTCCACGATCGCGAGCGGGCCCCAGATGGCCTGCGCGGGCACAGTGAGGAGTTCGGCCGGCGGCGTGCTGGCCCAGCGCGGCAGCACCTTGCCGAACACGAACGTCACGTCGCGCGTCCGGAAGTTGTCGACGATGCGCACCAGCCAGTCCGTTGCCGGCAGCACGTCGTCGTCGGTCAGCGCGAGGATGTCGCCCGTGGCGACGGCGAGGCCGGTGTTGAGCGCGAAGCTCTTGCCCTGCTTGCGCTCCTGCAGCAGCGTGATCGGGAAGCGCGCGATCCGCGCGGCGTGCGAGACGATGCGCGCGGTGTCGTCCGTCGAGTTGTTGTCCACGACGACGATGTCCACGGCGCAGCCGTCGGGCTGCGTCATGTCCTGCAGCGCGGCGAGCGTCTCCTGCAGCAGCGGCGCGCGGTTGTAGGTGCAGATGAGGATCGTGACGGAGGATGCGTTCATGCCGCCCCCCAGCGCCGCGCGGCATAGCCGGCGACGAAGGCCACGTCGATGGCGCTGTCCATGACGCGCGCGTAATGGCCGCGCGCCGCGGCGGCCAGCACGCGCAGGGCCGACACGGCGCCGCGTTTGACGAAGTGGCGTGGGACGCGGAAGATCGCCCGCGCCGGACGGTCGCCGGCGTCGAGCGTCGCGTGCGTGATGCCCGACCAGTAGAACCACGACACGGCGTAGCCGGCGCGCATGCGCGCGGCGGGCACCCAGTGCGTGACGCGGAGCGCCGGCCAGTACACGGCGCGGTAGCCGGCGTTCTGCACGCGCATGCAGAGCTCGTGGTCTTCTCCCGACAGCAGCGTGCCGCGCAGCTTGCCGAGGTGCGGCGCGTAGCCGCCGACATCGCGCAACCCGGCGGCGCGCACGACGAGATTGGCGCCGAGCACCGTGCGCGGTCCGAGCGCCAGCGGCTCGGCTCCATAACTGAGGAGGCCGAGCGGCGCGGCGAGCCGCCCGTACTCGGCGACGGCCGCGCGAAGCCAGTTCGGCGGCGGCGTCTCCCACCGCGGCGTCACCGGACCGCCCGCCAGCGCGATCGACTTGTCGCGCATGATCGATCGAATCGTCTCGATCCACGACGGATCCACGTCCACGTCGTCGTCGGTGAAGGCAATGACGTCGCCGGCGGCGACGCCGAGGGCGGTCGCGATCGCCAGCGACTTGCCGGGCGCGCGTTCGACCATGTGCCGCACGGGAATCGTGAAGTGATCCTGCGCGTCGGCGATCACGCGCGGGGTGTCGTCGGTCGATCCGTTGTCCACGACGATCACTTCGTCGTCGGGCGAAAAGCGCTGTCGCGACAAGTGCTGCAGGCACTCCGCGAGCAGGGCGGCGCGGTTGTACGTGGCGATGACGACGCTGACGGTCATACGAGCGGCGTCGTCGCCGGACCGCGATGAAGGACGGCGAACAGGATCTGACGCCCGAACGCGCTGTAACGTTCGCGGACGTCGCGAGTGAAGCCGATCGTCCAGACGGCCGTGAGATAGAGCGCGCCCACGAGCGCGCCTTCCGCGATGACGGCCGCAATCGACTGCGGCGGCAGCGCGTCGCGGAGGGCCGCGCCGGCGGCCGCGGCCGCGAGCGCGCCGATGAGCGGCGCGACCGCGACCTCGCGGACGAAATCGGCGATCCCGACCTCGAGCTGCCGGCACGCGGCCGGCGCGAGGACGAACAGGTTCGCGACGAACACCGGCACCGCCGTGCCGACCGCGACGCCGAGCAGGCCGAACCGCCGCACCAGGACGACGCTGAGCCCGAGGTTGGCGAGCGCTTCTCCGAGCGCGGCGAACGCCACGAGGCGATGCCGTCCGGTCCCGAGCAGAATGTTGCCGAGCGGCCCCTGGCCGACGAGGACGACGCCGGCGACGGCGAGCACCTGCAGCGGCAGCACGCTGCCCTCGAATCCCGGTCCCATCCAGTGCGCGATGAGCGGCGCCGCGAAGCCCATGAGGCAGACGGTCACGCCGCACACGAGCGTCAGCGCGAGTCGCGTGCCCT
Organism: uncultured Bifidobacteriaceae bacterium; assembly: GCA_964579765.1. Taxonomy (GTDB): domain Bacteria; phylum Acidobacteriota; class Vicinamibacteria; order Vicinamibacterales; family CAVVIG01; genus DATNBT01. The sequence continues at coordinate 3,586 of CAZOIK010000196.1, read as the reverse complement.
CGACGAGCATCCGCCGCAGCGCGTCCGGATCGTTCTCCGCGCCGTACCGGACGACGACGGGGAACATGAGCGTGTTGAACTGCGACGACACCTGGCGCTGCGTGTCGGCCAGCCGCAGCGTCACGGCGTAGATTGCGACCGCGGACGTGCCGAGCGCCGCGCCGACGACGATGTTGTCGAGGTTGAAGCCGATCTGGACCGCGATGTCGATCAGGAAGACGTAGAGGCTGAAGGCCGTGACCTCGCGCACGAGCCCCTTGCGGAACGCCGAGGCGCGCAGCCGCAGCTCGGGGAACGCGATCTTCGCCGTCCACGCGTACGCGCCGTAGCCGGCGAGCGAAATGGCGGTAGACCCCACGACCACCGCGCGCACGTGGTAGCCGTACGCCAGCAGCAGGAACTGCACCGCGCCGTTCACGAGCGCGATGACCGTGGCGACGTTGTTGTTGAGGGCGAAGCGCTGGCGGGCGGTCGTCGCCGCGCCGAAGACGGTCATCGGGAATCCGATGGCGATGCGGACGCCGATGACGGCGAGGACGAACCGCGCCAGCGAGATCTGCGACGGCAGCAGCTTCGGGAAATTCGGGACGACCCACACGATCATCCCGGCGACGGCGAACGCGGAGGCGACGCCGATGGCCGCGTACACGATCACAAACGTGCTGAGGATCTGGTTGACGAGCGTCGTGTCGCCGCGCGCGTCGGCGTCGGCCACGTGGCGCACCAGGCCGTTGCCGTAGCCGAGGTCGAGCAGCTGGAAGTACGCGGTCATCGACGCGACGAGCATCCAGAGGCCGTACTCGGTCGTGCCGAGATGCCGGATGGTGTACGGCATCAGGAAGATGCCGAGCACGATGTTGACCGCCAGCAGCGCGTAGCGCGTGAGCGTGCCCGTGAGGAGATTCCAGGCGGCGTTCATGCGGACCACGATTCGCGGACGTAGCCGCCGAACCAGATCAGCCGCGTGGACGCGGCGAAGCGCGCGCGGACGTCGCCCGCGGCGCCGGCGCTGATCGCCGACAGCGCGTCGCCGGCGGCCTGCTTCCAGAGATAACGCGGCACGCCCAACAGCCGCCGGGCGCGGGGCCGGTGGGCCGACTCGAGCCGCGACACGTCGCGTCCGTTCTGATAGAGCCAGCGGCGGAAGTAGCTGCGCTCGAGGCGCTCGCCCGGCACGAAGTGGCGCACGACCGCCGACGGTTCGTACACGCCGCGAAAGCCCGCGCCGAGCATGCGCAGGAAGAATTCATGATCCTCGCCAGTCCGCAGCGTCCCGCTGAGCTTGCCGAGGTCGGCGCGCAACCCGCCGATGCGGCGCACGACCTCCGCACGGACGGCCATGTTCGCGCCGATCGGGATGATGTCGCGGCCGTCTTCGCCCGGGCCGAGCCGCCGCCGCGCGGTGCCGTTGTCGGGCACGGCGAGCACGCCGTAGAGCGCCGGCGACAGCCAGGACGGCGGCTCGCGTTCCCATCGCGGAAGAATTCTTCCCGCGACGAAGTCGGCGCCCGTGTCCTCGAACGCCGAGACCAGCGCGCTCAGCCATTCGGGCTCGGGCGACACGTCGTCGTCGGTCAAGGCGATGACGTCCGCGCGCGCCTCCGCGAGCAGCGCGTTGACCGCGTGCGACTTGCCGGGCGTGGTCACGGAGCGATACACGACGCGCGGTTCGCGTGCGCGGCGCGCCGCCGCGTCGATGACGGCGCGGGTGTTGTCGGTGGAGCCGTTGTCGGCGACGAGGATGTCGAAGCGATCGCGCGGCCAGCGCTGCGCCAGGAGCGCGTCGAGCGTGCCGGCGAGCAGCGCCTCGCGGTTCTTCGTCGCGATGACGACCGAGATCGAGGGGAGGCTGTTCGTCGGCACGGTGCGGACCTGTCCTCCTATGGCTTGGGCACGATGACCGAGTCGTTCGACACGGTGCCCGGTGATCCGCCGCACGCGTTCGGGCACGACGCCGAGGGGTTGAAGTAGCTCGACGGGCTGAGGACGATCTGATCGATGCTGAAGCCGTCCTCGCGGATCTGCAGGCGCAGCGTGTGCGCGCCGCTCGACGCGAACGAGACCGTCGCCGGCTGGTTCAGCCAGTATGCGCCGTTGACCCAGCCCCAGTTGTTCAGGCTCGACGCGCCGCTGTCGGTCGCCAGGTTGACGACGAGCGCCTGCGTGGTGCCAATCGCGTAAATCGGCGAGCCGCTGGACGTCGCATCGGAGAACTGCACGAACAGCGAGTCGTTGAACTTCGAGTTTGTCAGCGCCTTGACGCGGATCCACAGCGTGTAGGGCACGTCCGCGTGTGCCGTGAACGGGACGTCCACGTATTGCGTGGGCGACGCGGCCGCGCCGCCTGTGTTCGACACGCCGTTGTCGAGCGAGAACAGCGTCGTCGAGTTCGCCGCGCTGGCGTCGCTGTTGAACGACCAGGCGCTGCCGTGCACGTTGCCGCCGCTGAGATCGCTCGCGTAGAGGACGATGTCCTGCGGCGCCGACGCGGTCGTGAACGACCAGACCGGCCCGCTCGTCGTCCCGCCGGCGTTCCGCGCGACGATCTTCCAGTAGTACGTGGTCGTGCTGCTCAACGCGGCCGGCGAATACGACGCGGTCCGCGTGTTGGTCACGACCTGCGGCGGCGGGTTGGCGGTGCCGAAGAAGACGTCGTAGCTCGCGGCACCCGTGGCCGTCCACGTCAACGCCGGCGACGTGCTCACGTCGGTCGCGCCGTCGGCGGGCGACGGGGTGCCCGGAGTTCCCGGCGGGGGCGGCGGCGCGCCGGTCGTGAACGACCAGATCGGACCGGCGGTCGTGCCCGCCGAGTTGTGCGCGGTGATCTGCCAGTAGTAGGTGGTGCTCGCCGCGAGGCCGGTCGCGTCGTAGCTCGCGCCGGTCTGTCCCGTCGTCCGCGACGGCGGCGGGTTCGTCGTGCCGAACGCGACGTCGTAGCTGGTCGCGCCCGCCGACGCCCACGTCAGTGCTTGCGACGTGCTCACGCTCGTGGCGCCGTCGGTCGGGCTCGGCGAATTCGGCGCATCCGGCGGCGACGGCGGCGCGGGCTTGGGCACGATCGTCGAGTCGTTGGTCACCGGACCCGGTGCGCCCGTGCAGGCCGTCGGGCACGACGCCGACGTGTTGAAGTACTGCGACGGGCTGAGGACGAGTTGATCGAACTCGACACCGTCCTCGCGCACCTGGATGCGCGCCGTGTGCGTGCCGCTTGACGCGAACGTCACGGTTGTCGGCTGCGAGAGCCAGTAGGCGCCGTTCACCCAGCCCCAGTTGTTGAGGCTCGATCCGCTGCCGTCGGTCGCCAGGTTGACGACGAGTCCCTGCGTGGAGTTCATCGCGTAGATCGGCGACCCGTTCACCTGCGCGTCGGAGAACTGCACGTAGAGCGAGTCGTTCAGCGTCGAGTTGTTCAGCGCCTTCACGCGCATCCAGAACGTGTACGGCGTGTCGGCCGGCGCGTCGAACGTGACGTCGACGTAGTCGGACGGCGACGCGAGCGGCGCCGACGTGTTCGCGACGCCGTTGTCCGGCGTGGCGGCCGCGACTCCCGCAGCGGCCGTCGCGTCGCTGGCCGCCGTCCACGACC
>CAZOIK010000195.1:0-5957 GCA_964579765.1 uncultured Bifidobacteriaceae bacterium | reverse complement strand
GACGAGCATCTGGTGCCGTTCGACGGCGCCCTCGAGTGGGCCGCGGCGCTGACGGCCGTCCGGAAAGTCGGCTACGATGGCCCGTTGACGTTCGAGCTCTCGCCGCGGGGCTCGACGAAAGACACGCTCGCGCGCGCGAAGCAGGCGCGGCGGCGGATGGACGACCTGATGCAGGCAGGGATGGACGAGCAATGACGGCGCCGCACGTCTACATCGAAGACATCGGCAAGCACACCGGCGAGGAGGTCACCCTCAAGGGCTGGCTCCACAATCGCCGATCGAGCGGCAAGATCCATTTCCTGACCGTGCGCGACGGCTCCGGCTTCATCCAGGCCGTGATGTCGAAAGCGGCCGTCGGCGACGAGGCGTTCAAGACCGCCGATCACCTCTCGCAGGAAAGCGCCGTCGTCGTCACGGGCACGGCGCGCGCGGACGCGCGCGCGAAGGGCGGCTACGAGATCGACGTGAAGTCGCTCGAGGTCGTCGCGCCGGCGCACGACTACCCGATCACGCCGAAAGAGCACGGCGTGGACTACCTGCTCGACCGGCGGCATCTGTGGATTCGCTCGGAGCGGCAGCAGGCCATCCTGCGCGTGCGGCACGAGATCGTCAACGCCGTCCGCGACTTCTTCAACGACCGCGGCTTCATCCTGGCCGACACGCCGATCTTCACGCCCGCCGCCTGCGAGGGCACGACGACGCTGTTTCCGGCGCAGTACTTCGACGAGCAGACGGCGTACCTGACGCAGAGCGGACAGTTGTACAACGAGGCCAACGCGATGGCGCTCGGCCGCGTCTACTGCTTCGGCCCGACGTTCCGCGCGGAGAAATCGAAGACGCGCCGCCACCTCACCGAGTTCTGGATGGTCGAGCCCGAGATGGCGTACGCGGATCTCGACGACGTGATGAACCTCGCCGAGGATCTCGTCGTGTCAATCGTCGGCCGCGTGCTCGACAAGCGGCGGCACGAGCTGACCGTCCTCGAGCGGGATCTCTCGAAGCTCGAGTCGGTGCAGAAGCCGTTTCCGCGGATCACGTACGACGAGGCCGTGAAGACCCTGCAGTCGAAAGGACTGCCGATCGAGTGGGGCGGCGACTTCGGCGGCCCGGACGAGACGGCGCTGTCCGAGCAGTACGACCGCCCCGTGATGGTGCATCGCTATCCGGCCGCGGTGAAGGCGTTCTACATGAAGCCGGATCCGCAGCGGCCCGACGTCGCGCTCGGCGTGGACGTGCTCGCGCCGGAGGGCTACGGCGAGATCATCGGCGGCGGCGAGCGCCTCGCCGATCTCGATCTGCTGCTGGCGCGCATCAAAGCGCACAACCTGCCGCAGGAGGCGTTCGAGTGGTATCTCGACCTGCGCCGCTACGGCACCGTCGCGCACGGCGGCTTCGGCATGGGCATCGAGCGCGTCGTCGCGTGGATCTGCAAGCTCGAGCACGTGCGCGAGACGATTCCCTATCCGCGGAGGTTGTATCGTTTGTATCGGTGATGGCCGTCGCGTCCGCCTGCAGGCGGACCTTCAAGGCCGGCCGAAGCCGGCCCCCACATCGACGCGATCCGCGGGCTACGAGATCGGCTTGCCGTTGATCTCGGCGTACTTGTAGTCCATCGAGAACGACGACTGGCCGACGATGAGCACGTCGGCGGTGGACGTCATGCTGACGGGCACGTGCACGCCGCCGACGCGCTCGTACTCGCGGACGATGTGCACGTGGCGCGTCCAGAACGACGGCCGCTTCGACAGATCGCCTTCCACCCGGACGAGATCGGCCGAGTCGGACTCGATGACCAGATGGCCGTCGATGAGCATCACGTGATTGCGGCGCGGCTTCACGTCCACCCGCACCATGCGATCGTTCAGCGGGCTCATGTCGAGGAACTCGTAGTTGGCGGGCGTGATCGCCGAGTCGGCCTGGCTCGTCGCCGACTGGACGGCATCCTGCTCGGCCTCGAGCGCCTTGACGAGCACGCGCTTCCGGATGAGGCCCGAGCCTTCGGCGTTGGTGATCTCGAACGTGAAGCCCTGCCGTGGATCGAGCGAGGTCCACGCGTCGAGCGACGCCGTCGTCTTGCCGCCGCGGGTGGACGCCGTCAGGTGCCGGAACGCGCGATAGCTCACGAGCGGCGGCGAGTCAGGCGCGAGGAACCGCGCGAGCAGCGGGCTCGAGAGGTCGGCTGCCTTCGACGCCGTGCGCGCGCTGCCCGAGACGACCACCAGCGCGACCATCAGGCCCGTCAGCGCGGCGCGCTTCCCCATGCGGGCATTATAGACTTGTGAATCCATGAAGATCGGCCTCGTCTCCCTCGGCTGCCCGAAGAACCTCGTTGACTCGGAAGTCATGCTCGGCCTTTCGCAAGAAGCGGGCCATGAACTGACCGCCGATCCGGCAAGCGCCGAGGTGCTCGTCGTCAACACCTGTGCGTTCATCGATGCCGCCAAGCAGGAATCGATCGACACCATTCTGGAAATGGCCCAGCACAAGAAAGACGGGGCGTGCCGACGGCTAATCGTCACCGGCTGCCTGGCGGAGCGCTACCGCGAGGAACTGCGCACGGAGATCCCGGAAATCGACGCCGTCCTCGGCACCGGCGAGGTCCCCGAGATCGTGCACGCCATCGGGGGTGCGGCCGCAACGGCGGCGGCGCCGCTCACGTTTTACCGGAGCGTTCAGTCTCCAGTCTCCAGTCCCCAGTCTCCAGTCGCCAGTCTCCAGTCGCCAGTCTCCAGTCCGCAGTCGAGGCCGACGTACATATACGACGCGGACACGCCGCGGCTGCTCGCGACGCCGAGGCACTACGCGTATCTCAAGCTCGCCGAAGGCTGCGACTACAAGTGCGCCTTCTGCATCATCCCGACGCTGCGCGGCGCGTACCGCAGCCGTCCCGCCGACTCGATCGTCCGCGAAGCCGAAGCGCTCGCCGCGCGCGGCGTGAAAGAACTGCTGCTCATCTCGCAGGACACGACGTTCTACGGCGTCGATCGCCACGAGCGTGGCGCGCTCGCGCGGCTGCTGCGGCGGCTCGACCGCGTGCCGGGCCTCGAGTGGATTCGCCTGCTGTACCTCTACCCGACGACGATCGACGACGAGACGCTCGCCGCGATGGCCGAGTGCGAGCACGTCTGCAAGTACATCGACCTGCCGCTGCAGCACGCGTCGAACCCGGTGCTCACGCGGATGAAGCGTCCCGGCACACGGCAGAGCTACGACCGGCTGCTCGGCCGCATCCGTGACGCGGTGCCGGGCGTCGCGCTGCGCACGACCTTCATCGTCGGCTTCCCCGGCGAGACGGACGCCGACGTCGAAGCGCTCACGTCGTTTGTCCGCGATCACGAGTTCGACCACGTCGGCGTGTTCACGTACTCGCACGAGGAGGGCACGTCGGCGCACGCGCTCGACGACGACGTGCCGCGCGCGGCGAAGAAGACACGACGGGATCGCGTCATGGCGCTGCAGAAGCGGCTGGTGAAGGCGCGGCAGCGCCGGCGGATCGGCGAACGCGTCCGGCTGCTCGTGGACGGCCCGGCCGGCGAGCACGAGCTGGTGCTGAAGGGCCGGCTCGCGACGCAGGCGCCCGACATCGACGCCTCGGTCTACCTGACCGAGTGCGACCCGTCGCGCTTCCGCGCGGGAGATTTTGCCGAGGTCGAAATCGTCGGCGCCCGGGACTACGATCTGATCGCACGCCCCGTGCTATAATTTGATGTTCTGAATCTGGGCTGTACGACCAGAGTGGGCATCTGCCCACTTTTTTTGTTTGGGGCGCCTCGGGTCCGTCTGTAGTGTCCGCCGTCAGGCGGACCGTGGCACGGCCGGCTGACGCCGGCCACTACGCGGGACTGGGGGCCGAGGGACATGGCCGCGGGAGACGTCATCAGCCAGGTTCGCGCGATCGCCGACCGTGTGGCGGCGTCGTACGGACTGGAGATCTTCGACGTGCAGTACCGCCGCGAGGCGGGCGGCATGGTGTTGCGCGTCCAGATCGATCGGCCGGGCCCCGCGGCGACGGCCGACGACAGCGTCAGCGTCGAAGACTGCGCGAGGGTCAGCCGCGAGCTGAGCGCGATTCTCGACGTCGAAGACGTCGTGCCGACGCAGTACACGCTCGAGGTCTCCTCGCCCGGGCTCGACCGGCCGCTGACGCGGGCCGACGACTACCGGCGGTTCGCGGGGCGGCGGGCGAAGCTGGTGATGCGCGAGAAGATCGACGGGCAGGGCTATTTCAAGGGCACGCTCGGCGGCCTGGAAGATGACGCCGAGGGGCACGTGAAGATTGTCGTGATCGAAGGCGAAGATCGGCGGACGCACCGGGTGCCGCTGAGCGTGATTACTCGGGCGAATCTGGAAGTGGATTTCTAAGAGCATATGTCGAACCCTCTACAGCAGACGATTGAAGCGCTGGCCAAGGAAAAAGGCATCGAGCCGGATGTGGTCATCAGCGCGATCGAAGAGGCCGTCGCGACGGCCTCGCGCAAGTACTACAAGACCGGCGAAAACCTGAAGACGCGCTTCAACCTCGAGACCGGACAGGTGGATCTGTTCGCGCTCAAGACCGTCGTGCAGGAGGTGACGAACCCCTCGACCGAGATCGCCATCGACGAGGCGCGCGACACGTACCGCTCCGCCGGCTACGGCGACGACGTCGTGAACAGCATCGAGCTCGGCGACGAGATGGAGTTTCCCAAGCCGACCGAGGTGCTCGGGCGGATTGCGGCGCAGACGGCCAAGCAGGTGATCTTCCAGAAAGTCCGCGAGGCCGAGCGCGAGAACATCTTCACCGAGTACAACCAGCGCGTCGGCGAAGTCGTCAACGGCATCGTCAAGCGGTTCGAGAACGGCGACATCATCCTCGAGGTCGGGCGCATCGAGGCCGTGCTGCCGCGCAAGGAGCAGTCGCGCGCCGAGAGCTACGCGCCCGGCGATCGCGTGCGAACCGTCATCAAGGGCGTCAACCGCAGCGCCAAGGGCCCGCAGATCGTCCTGTCGCGCACGGATCCGGCGCTGCTCATCAAGCTCTTCGAGCAGGAAGTGCCCGAGATCTACGACGGCACCGTCATGATCCGCGGCGCCGTGCGCGAGGCGGGCGATCGCGCCAAGGTCGCCGTCTTCTCGCGCGAGCGCGACGTCGATCCGGTCGGCGCGTGCGTCGGCATGAAGGGCACGCGCGTGCAATCGATCATCCGCGAGCTCCGCGGCGAGAAGATCGACATCGTCGAGTGGTCGGAGGATCCGGTGGCGTTCGTGACCAACGCGCTCAGCCCCGCGAAGGTCCAGCGCGTGTCGATCGTGGACGACCGCGAGCGCGTGATGGAAGTGGTCGTCGAGGACAAGCAGCTGTCGCTCGCCATCGGCAAGAAGGGCCAGAACGTCCGGCTCGCGGCCAAGCTGACCGGATGGCGCATCGACATCAAGAGCGAGGAAGAGAAGCGCCGCGAGGTCGAAGCGCAGTTCGAGGGCCTCGAAGCGGCGGTGAGCGAGGGAGGCCAGAGCGACGAGGCGGAGGCCGCGACCGACGCCGAGCCCTCGTCTGCGGAGGCGGAGGCGGGCCTCGGCGAGACGAACGAGGCACTGCCCTATTCGCTCGCCGGCATCGGCGAGAAGACCGTGCGGAAGCTCGTGGACGCCGGCTACGCCACCGCCGACGCGGTGGCCGCGGCCACCGTCGAGCAGCTGTCGGACGTGCCGGGCGTCGGCGAGAAGACCGCGGAGAAGATTCTGGCCGCCGCGCGCGGAGACGCGCCGGCGGACGAGTAGATTGGGCCGATCGTAGATAGAGGTTACCGTTGTCCACTGTTCGGATTTATAAGGTCGCCGAACTGCTCAACACGAGCAGCCAGGAAGTCACAGCGCTGCTGAAGAAGATGGGCATCGACGTCAAGAGCGCGTCGAGCACCATCGAAGAGGTCGTGGCGCGCCAGTTGGTCGAGCGCCTCGCGCGCGAGCGCAACATCGCG
>CAZOIK010000194.1:0-5785 GCA_964579765.1 uncultured Bifidobacteriaceae bacterium | reverse complement strand
CGATGGCCGGATCGAAGATGTACATCTCGGGCATCGAATTGAACCGCATGGGCCAGAACATGCATCTGGCGCGCTACCCGATCCACTGGCACATCGACGGTGACGCACCGGGGCAGTACGTCGAGAACTCCTCGATCCACGACACCTTCAGCCGCTGTGTCACGGTGCACGGCACCGACAACCTGCTGATCAAGAACAACGTGACCTACAACACCGTGGGCCACTGCTACTTCATGGAAGACGCGGTGGAGAGGGGCAACCAGTTCATCCACAACCTCGCCATCCTCACCAAGTGCCATCCCGACGGGAAACCGTGCGTCCCGACCGATCTCGGCCCGTTCAAGACCGAGGACGGTAAGAACTTCAATACGGCCGGCCAGGACGCCAAGGACATCCTGATCCCGTCCGACAACACGGCGTCGACGTTCTGGATCACGAATCCCGACAACATCTACCGCGACAACGTGGCCGCGGGGTCCGACGCGACAGGGTTCTGGTTCGCCATGCCGGAGCATCCGACGGGCAAGTTCGCAGGCACGGCGATCAGCGCGAATACCTGGCCACGTCGAATGCAGGTGCGGGAGTTCAAGGGCAATACCGCCCATTCGAACTTCGACAGTTTCATGATGGATCGCGGCCCCAGGGCCGATGGCCATTTCGCCGTCGGCGGGTACATTTCCCTTGCCAATCCCGCTGACGCGAACAGCCCTCAAGTGGCGTCGGTCATCGAGGATTTCACGAGCTACAAGAACCGCAACAGCGGCATCTGGGCCCGCGGTGAGATGCACCTGTTCAAGAACCTGAAGCTGGCCGACAACGCCATCGGCTACACGCACGCGTCCGGCAACTTCGGTCGTTCCGCGTATACGTCACGGGTGGTTGACTCGCTGTTCGTCGGCGAAACCGAGAACGTCGGCAACCCCAGGACGCCGGCGGAAATGGCGTACGGCCGCAGTTTGCCGGAGCCTGAAGTCGCGGACTTCCCGATCCGCGGCTACGAGTTCTACGACTACCATCACGAACTGGACAACGATACCTTCGTCAATTTTCAGGACAACGCCACGCGCAAAACGGGAGCGATCTCCTACCTGCTGTATACCAGCTTCGGCATGAGCTCCAACAACACCGTGCAGCGCGCGAAATTCGTCAACGCCAAGCCGGTGTATTTCCCGCCGATGGAATACAAGTGGAGCAACGACGACTACGGCAATGGGAGCTATAAGACCTCGGTCTTCCACGACGTGGACGGCTCGGTAGACGGCGTCCCGAACTCCTTCATTCTGATCAACGACGACAACGACGGAATCGCCATCGACGAGGGCTGCGAGATCAAGCCGACGTGGAACGCTGCGGTGTGCAAGGGCGACGTCGGGCGCATGACTGTCGCCGCCCCCGCCGGCGGTGGTGGTCGTGGCGCTGGCAGGGGCAGGAGTGGCCGCGGTGGTGTTCTCGTTGGCCCCAGAAACGGGGTCCTGGGCGCCCCTCCACCGGCGGGGCCGCCGATCGTTCTCAGCCGCAACGGCAAGGACCTCCGCGTCACTGGAGAAACCAACGTACGAGCGGGCGCCGAGATCAAGGTGACCACCGAACGGCCGTCCCTCTCACTCAGCGTGAAGGAACTGGATCGCGGCTCGTGGGTGATGTTCGAGCTGCCGGGATTCACCACTGCCGCGTCGGGCACGGAGCAGAGCAGCCTGGATGCACTGCGCAAGGCCAGCGCCACCTCGTACTACAAGGGCAACGGCTCGCTGTGGGTCAAGCTTGTCTCCAGCGGTGACGTCCTTGGCAGCGGCCCTGAGAGCGGCCCTGGTGGAGGAGCCAGCCTCCAGGCCAGCCGGTAAGCAGCCAGCTTCTCGAGCTCATTACGGCGATTCCGGGCGATCGTGATTGAATAGACTCGACCGGATGAACAAGTCGTTCACGAGAAGACCGGACGTAAAGAACGACGAGCACGCCCGCGATCGCGCCGCGGGCGTCAAGAACTACATCACGCCGGGCGGCTTGCAGCGGCTCAGAGACGAGCACCGGTTTCTGCTCACCAGGGAACGGCCGGCGGTGACGAAAGTCGTCGCCTGGGCGGCGAGCAACGGCGATCGCAGCGAGAACGCCGACTACCAGTACAACAAACGCCGGCTGCGGCACATCGACTCGCGCATTCGCTATCTCACGAAACGAATCGACGCCGCCGAGGTCGTCAACCCGGAGGCGCCGCGCGCGGGACGGGCGGCGACGCAGGTCTTCTTCGGCGCGACCGTGCGCTATGCGAACGCCGCGGGCGTGGAGCGGCTCGTCAGGATTGTCGGCCGTGACGAAGTGGATCTCGACCGCGGCCACATCAGCTGGGTGTCGCCGCTGGCGCGCGCGTTGATGAAGTCTGCTCCCGGCGATCGCGTCGTCCTGCACGCGCCCGGCAGCACCGAGCACCTGCAGATCCTCGAGGTGCGCTACGAGCGCATTCCCGTGGACCCGTTCAGCGAACCGCCTGGCGCGGAGTCCGCGCCGAAGCCGACGACCTGAGATCGTCCGGCAGCGCGAAGACGTAGATCGCGTTGCCCGGACGGCGTCCGGACCCCCTGGTCGAGACCGCGATGTACTGCCGGCCGCCGACGGCGTAGGTGATCGCGGAGCCGTCGAGCGGCGCGGGCAGGCGCGTGTGGAACAGCGCCGTGCCGGTCGCGGTGTCGTGCACGTACAGGTTTCGGTCCGCGTCGCCGCTCACCGTGATGCCGCCGGCCGTCGTCAGCGTCGAGATCGACGGCGCGGCGTGCATCGGAAACTGCCAGCGCACGCGCCCGGTGTCCACGTCCATCGCGATGAGCGCGCCCGCCGCGTCCGGCATCTTCGGATGCCGGTGCGACGGTCCGCCGCGATACCCGTTGTAACGCGGGTTGTTGCCGTAAACGGTCGGCACGTCGAGGTTCTCGTGTTCGACGTGGTCGAAGTACGTCGCCGTCTGACACGCGGGATGAATCGGAATCAGCAGCGCGTGCGTGGCCGGGTCGTACGACATCGCGTGCCAGCCGCGTACGCCCTGGATGTCGGGGCAGAACTCGAACTCGACGCCGGCCGTCGGCAGCCGGCCGGGTCGATAGACGGCCTTGCCCGTCGTCGTGTCCACGTTCACGAGGTTCTGGTAGCCGAGATCGTGCGCCGCGACGAACGCGCCGTTGGTGCGATCGACCTGCCACAGGATGCCGAGCTTGCCCATCTTGTAGAGCGATCGGCGGCCGCCGCGATCGACGAGCACGCTTTCGAAGACTTCGTCCTGATCGTTGGTCTCGCCGGGAATGAACTGGTGATACCACGCGACCGTCCCGGTCGCGGGATCGATCGCGAGCGTGCTGTTCGTGTACAGCGCGTCGCCGTCGGTGCCGCGTGACAGCCGCGCCCACGGCTTGGCCTGCGCCACCGACCAGTAGACGAGATTCGTCTGCGGATCGTAGCTCCCCGGAATCCACGCGTCGCCGCCGGCTCGCCGCGTCAGCGGCAGGTCGCCCCACGTGTCGCCGCCCGGTTCGCCCGGACGCGCAATCGTCGAGACGCGCCACAGCTCGCGCCCGGTCTGCAGATCGTGCGCCGAGATGAAGCACACGTCGTTCTTGTAGCGCTCGCATCCGGTCATGCCGGCGATGATCGTCCCCCTCACGACGATCGGGCCGCTGGTGTAGCGATAGCCGAGCGTCTCGTCCGCCACGGTGTGATCCCACAGCACCTTGCCGGTTCGCGCGTCGAGCGCGACGAGGTGCGCGTTCGGCGTCGCGAGGATCACCTTGTCGCCGGCGATGGCGATGGACCGCAGCCGACTCGGCAGGCTGACGTCGGGCGAGCGCTCGAACGTGTGCTTGTACTCCCAGAGGAGATCGCCCGTTGCCGCGTCCAACGCGTGGACGATGCCGGAGGCCTGCGGCACGTACATCACGCCGTCGTGGACGACGGGCCCAGGCTCGCTGACGCCGGGCGCGAGCGTCCAGCCCCAGACGAGCTGCAGGCGCGACGCGTTCTTCGTCGTGATCTGATCCAGCGGGCTGTGGGCCCATCCGTCCAGCGTCCGCCGCCAGTGCAGCCAGTCGCCGGCGTCGGGATGCTCGAGCATCGCGTCGGTCACGGGCCTGAACGCGCGCACCTGACCTCGCGTGTCGAACGTCAGGACGAGCAGCAGCGAGACGACGCCGAGCGTCCACAATTTTCTGTGCATGAATGTGCCTTTGGGCCGGCGCCCATTCTAGCCGGGAGTCGATCGCGGCGCCCTGGCACACTGTTCGCAACGCTCTGGCGGCGTGCCCTGGTACTGCCCCGGCTGCCGCACAGAAATCCGTCTGGCCGACGACGGCGCGCACGACCCGCACTACCGGTGCGAGGTCTGTCGGCTCGAAATGGTGGTCGATGGCACGAGCAACCGGACGCTGGTGTCCACGGCCGACGACCAGGAAATGACCGAGCGCCCGCACTTCGATCGCCGCGACGCCAGGCGCCAGGATCCACCCGCCGACGGCGATCGCCGGCGCCGTCAGCGCCGCCGTCAGGAAACCATCCACTGAGAGCGTTTTCGCGGTCAGGCGGACCTGAAGGTCCGCACTACATACTGTGAGAGCTTGCGCTCCACTTCTGCAGTATCCTGACGCCATGCGAATCAGACTGCTGACGGCTCTGTGTGCCTGCGCCTCGTTGCTGCTCGTGAGTGCGCCCGCGCGTGCCCAGGCCGACGTCAAAGCTGCCGTCCTCAAGCACCTCACGACGTCGCGCGACTTCACGCTGAGAGTGGCGGAGCAGATGCCCGACGCCGACTACGGGTTCAAGCTCACGCCGCCGCAGATGAGTTTCGCCGAACAGATGGTGCATCTGGCCAGCGAACAGCCGCAGCTGCTGGCGCCGTTCACGAACGAGCGGCCGCGGCCCTCGAAGCCGGCGTCGATGACCAAGAAGGACGTCATCGCGTTCGTGCGCCAGTCGTTCGACCAGTCGATCGCCACGGTGTCGAAGCTGACGCCGGCGCAGATCGCGAAGACGTACTCGAGCGGCGAGGGCGCGATGACCGGCGTCGATCTGCTGATGTTCCTGCTCGATCACACGACGCACCACCGCGCGTCCGCGGAGATGTACCTGCGCGCGAAAGGGATCACGCCGACCGACTACCAGTTCTAGGCCGCGCGCGCTCGTGCAGGTTCGCCTCATCGACTGGGGTCTTGCCCTGCCGGGAATCCGTCACTGACTTCATTACGGGTTCTCAGGTATAGTCGCCTCTTGAGCGCGACACTCGCCGCAAGGCGACCGAGCGTGATCATCGGCGACGAACATCTCCTGTTCGCCGAGGCGCTCGCGAGCCTGCTCGAATCGGAATTCGAGATCCTGCACGTCACGGACGACTTGCAGGGGCTCGCCGACGACGTCCTGCGGCTCCATCCGGACGTCGTCCTGCAAGGGCTCCCGATGCAGATGCCTGGCGGGCTGGCGCTCGTCGAGCAGATCCATCGCCGCTCGCCGCACGCGCGCATCGTCGTCGTCACGATGTGGGACGATGCCGCGACGGCGGCCGAGGCGTTCCGCCGCGGCGCCTCCGCGTTCGTCCTCAAGTCCTCCAGCGTCTCGGAACTGCTCGAGGCCGTGCGCGCCGTCTTGCGCGGGACGTCGTACGTGACGCTCGCGCTGGCCGGCTCCGCAATCCAGGAGCTCTCGCAGCCCAAGCCCGCCGCGGCGGCCGAGGCGCTCACGCCCCGGCAGCGGGCCGTCCTGCAGGAGCTGGCGGCCGGCAAGTCGATGAAAGAAGCGGCGTCAACCTTGAAGCTGA
>CAZOIK010000193.1:0-28611 GCA_964579765.1 uncultured Bifidobacteriaceae bacterium | reverse complement strand
GTTGTCGACGACAACGGCGCGCCCCTCGCGCCGCAGCCGGAGTTCGGCCGTGGACGCGGCGCCCGCGGGCGCGCCGGCGCGCCGCTCGGCGGCGGTGAAGGCACGGCCGGCGGCGGCGGACGTGGCGGCGCGAAGTCGGAGCCGTGGGTGCCGTTTCAGCCGTGGGCCGCGGCGGTCTACGACTACAACTCGCGCAACAACTCCAAGTACGACCCCGAAGGCTACTGCCTGCCGCCCGGCGGGCCGCGCCTGATGGCGACGCCGTATCCGGCGGAGATCATCCAGCTGCCGGAACAGAAGCGCGTCATCATGATCTTCGAGGGCGCGACGCACATCTGGCGCGAAATCTACATGGACGGCCGTCCGCATCCGACGGGCGACGCGCTCAACCCGACGTATCTCGGCCACTCGGTCGGCCACTACGACGGCGACGCGCTCGTCGTGGACGTCGTCGGCTTCAACGAAGAAACCTGGCTCGACTACTTCGGCCACCCGCACACCGACCAGCTCCACGTCGTCGAGCGCTTCACGCGGCCGAACAAGAACCGCCTGCACTACGAAGCGCTGATCGACGATCCCGGCGCGTACACGAAGCCGTTCCGCGTCGCGTGGGACATTCCGTGGCGGCCCAACGCGGAGTTGTCCGAGTACATCTGCCAGGAGAACAACAAGTACCTGCAGCGCCTCAAGGACGACTTCGACCAGCCGCTCTTCGGGCCGCGCAAGGCGGAGTAGAAGTTAGAAGTAAGAAGTTTGAAGTAGGGCGGCCCTTTCTGGGCCGCCTTTTTTATGACCGACGAACAACTGCAGACGGCGTCCGATCTGCTCTGGACCGAATGGGAGCGTGGCGGGCGCGTGGTCGAACTGCCGCGCGACGTGCGCCCGCGCACGCGCGGCGAGGGCTACGCGATTCAAGCCCGCGTCGAGCGGCGGAGCGCGTTTCCGCTGTTCGGCTGGAAGATCGCCGCCACCAGCAAGGCAGGGCAGGCGCACATCGCGGTCGATGGTCCCATGGCCGGACGGCTCCTGGCCGAGCGCGTCGTCGGCAGCGGCAGCCGGCTGCCGTTTGGCGGCAACCACATGCGCGTGGCGGAAGCGGAGTTTGCGTTCCGCCTGGCGGCCGACCTGCCGCCGCGTGCGGAGGGCTACGCCGTCCGCGACGTCCTGAGCCGCGTGGCGACAATGCATCCCGCGATTGAGGTGCCCGACTCACGCTACGTGGACTTCACCGCGGTCGGCGCCGCGCAGCTGATTGCCGACAACGCGTGCGCGCATCAGTTCGTTCTCGGGCCGGCGGCGCCGGACGCGTGGCGCGCGATCGATCTCGCCGCGCACCCTGTCGCCGGCGCCGTCGCCGGACACGCCGCGCACGAGGGCGTCGGCGCGAACGTCCTCGGCGATCCGCGCGACGCGCTCGTGTGGCTGGTCAACGAGCTGTCGCAGCTGAACATCCCGTTGCGGGCCGGTCAGGTCGTGACGACCGGCACCTGCCTGACGCCGATGCCGATCGTGCCCGGCGATCGCGTGAGGTGCGAGTTCGGCGTGCTGGGAACGGTTGAGGTCGCATTTGTGTAGTGCAGGCCTTCGGGCCTGCCGACAGAATCGTAAAGACGTGTCCTGTTTCCGAGTGACGCGCGGACGGCAAGACGCGCGCGGACGCGGGATTTCAGCCCTCGCGCGTGGCATCGCCGTTGCGGATGAGCCCGTCACACCATGCAGCTGCGCGTCGCCCGTCTGTGCCTCGATTGTGAAGAAGTCCACGCCGAAGACCGGTGCCCCCGGTGCATTTCCGAGCATTACGCCTTGCTCACGACGTGGCTGCCGGTGGAGGAGCGCCGCCGGTTTTGCCGCGGGGCGAGGCCAGCGCGCCCGCGCAGACACGGCCTGATGGGCGTGTTCGACGACGTCGCCCGGTGGATTCGCGGCGGGGAAGTCCTCGACGCGCCGGCGGGGTGGGCCACGCGCCGCAGCGATCAGATCGCGATGCTCGACACCGACGAACGCGCCGCCGCTGGTCGTCCGCTCATCGATCCGCGCGCCAGGCAGTCGCGCGCGCCGGCAGCCGGATCCGACTGACGCCCCGCCGTTTTCCCCGCGGTCCGCGGTACCATCACTAGTTCTTCGAGCTCTTCGCGCTGACGGTGGCCGGGATCCGGCGGGCGGCCGCTGGGATCGAGCGGCCAGCCGTCGGGATCGCGCGGGCAGCCGGTGGGCTCGAGCGGACAGTTGTCGGGATCGCGCGGGCAGCGGCTGGGGATCGCGCGGACAGCCGTCAGGATCGCACGAGTAGCCATCGTGATCTGGCGAGCAGCCGCCGCAATCTAGCGGGCACCCGTTGTGATCTGGCGGGCAGCCGCCGGGATGCGACGGGCAGCGTCGGGAATCGCACGGGATGCCGCTGGGATCCAGCCGGCGGCCGTCGGGATCGTGCTGGCGGCTCCCGGGGAGCCGCCGGAAGCCCCGTCAAGGTGGCTGCCGCAGTCGATGTGCCTCTCGACGCGCTACAATCCGGCCCGAACAGCCCCTGTCTCATTCGAGGTGATGCATGCGGCATAGACATCCATCCTGGCTCGCCGTCGTCGTTGTCGCCGCCGCCGCGAGCGCGCGCGGCGTCGTCGCCCAGCAGTCCGCCGGGCCGGCCGCAGGCCAGTGGGCCAGCTACAACCGCACGCTGACGTCCGACCGCTACGCGCCGCTCTCGCAGATCGATCGCGGCAGCGTGGCGCGGCTCACCGTGCTGTGCACTTATGACGTCGGCGCGCGCGGAAACTTTCAGACGGGGTTGATCGAAGTCGGCGGGCAGTTGCTCGGCACCACCGACACGGATACCTTCGCGCTCGATGCCGACACGTGCAAGCAGACGTGGCGCGTGCATGACGAAGCCGCCGCCAATCAGGGCCTGCGCGTGAACCGCGGCCTCGCCTATCTCGACGGCCGCGTGTTCCGCGGCACCGGTGACGGACGCGTCGTCGCCTACGACGTGAAGACCGGAAAGCAGCAGTGGGCGACGACGATTA
The DNA here is from genome assembly GCA_964579765.1 of uncultured Bifidobacteriaceae bacterium. GTDB lineage: Bacteria > Acidobacteriota > Vicinamibacteria > Vicinamibacterales > CAVVIG01 > DATNBT01. The sequence goes on along the minus strand of CAZOIK010000193.1, from coordinate 25,594 downwards.
AGGTGGCCGGCAAACCGGAAACCGTGCCCGCCGCGCCGATCGCGTGGAACGGCCGGGTGTTCGTCGGCATCGCCGGCGGCGATTCGAAAGGCGTGAAGGGACGGTTGTACGCGCTCGACGCCGGCACCGGCCGGATCGTCTGGGAGACGTACCTCGTGCCGAAGGACGCCGCCGACCCGTCGCTCGGGCCCTCGGCGCCGCAGTCGAAAGACGTCGCCGCGAGCTGGGGCAACCTGGCCGGCGTGCCGATTTCCGGCGGCGGCGCCTGGACCAGCTACACGCTCGATCCGTCCACGGGGACGCTGTATGTGCCGGCCGGCAATCCGTCGCCCGACTTCACCGCGCATCTTCGGCCCGGGTCGAACCTGTATACGGGCGCGATTGTCGCGATCGACACGAAGACCGGCGCCGTCTCGCGCTACTACCCGATGGTGCAGCCCGACTTCCACGACTGGGACGCCTCGTCGGCGCCCGTCGTCCTCACGACGCGCGGCGGCAGGAAGATGGTGGTGGCGACGCCGAAAGACGGTCATCTGTACGGATTCGATCTCGCGAGCCGCAAGCGTCTGTATCGCACACCGGTGACGTCGATCGTCAACGCCGAGGCGCCGCTCACGACCACGCCGGCGCACTACTGTCCCGGCACGGTCGGCGGATCCGAGTGGAACGGCCCGGCCTTCGATCCGACGCGCAATCTGATCTACGCCGGCCAGACCGACTGGTGCGTGACGATTGCGCTCGCGAGCGACGCCGAGGTGAAGGGCGTCAAAGCCGGGGAGTCGTGGCCCGGCACGGCGAAAGGCGTCGGCTTCGGCACGTTCGATCCCAAAGACAAGTGGGCCGGCCGGTTCTCGGCCGTGGACGCGGACACCGGCGCGGTGAAGTGGCGCTTCAAGGCGCCGGCGCCGATCGCGAGCGGCGTGACCCCGACCGCCGGCGGCATCGTCCTCTTCGGCGACATGAACGGGACGCTGTACGCGCTCGACTCCGACAGCGGCTCGCGGCTGTGGTCGAAGAAGATCGGCGGCGCGATCGGCGGCGGCGTGATCACGTACGGCACCGCCGCGGGCCAGCGCGTCGCCGCCGCCTCGGGGCTGACCTCGCGCCTCTGGCCGACCGACGACGTCAACGCGACGGTCGTGGTGCTCGGCCTCCGGTAAGCGTCGCGAGCACGCGCCGGTGACTCACCGGAGGCGCGTTCCCGTCGCGCTGCTCCAGCGGAGCGGCTTCGTGAAGCGCGCCAGCGGCGCTTCGGGAACCTCGCCGACCGAGACGCCATATCTCCAGTCGGGCGGACAGATGCCGATGTAGCGAGCGAAGCCGCCCGTTCCTCCCTGGAGCTTCGGATAACCGATGGTGACGAGCGCGCCCTTCTCAGGGACCTTGTCGAGATTGGCGACGCCTTCGGCCTGCGTGTAGCCGTTGCGCAGGAGCCAGGCTTCGCTTTCGAGCGTCGGCGTGTCGTCGGTGTCGAGCGGTTCGTGGCCGTGAAAGAGAATCTTCCGCTCGAGATGGAGAAACTTTGCGGCGGCCAGCGAGACGCCGGGAAACGTGGTGAGCGCGGCGAGCGCGGGATCGGGCCAGCGCTTCGACCAGTCGGAACGGACGAAGACGACCGAGCCTTCCGGAATTCGGCCGTAGCGGCGCTCCCAGCGCTGAATGTCCTCGACCTGCATTTGATAGCCGAAATCCTTCGCGACCATGTCCTGAATCGGAATGACGACGAGCGGGCGCACGGCGAAGGTGGGCGGAAGCTCGTCGATCGACGGGAAGTACGGATTCCAGTGCGCGGGCGGATCGAGCTGCGTGCCGAGCTGATCGGTCGAGAGATCGTACCGCGTGGCCTCGAATCCGTCCCGGGCATAGGTGTACGGAACGTGGGTCGCCGGGTTGACCGCGGGCTGGAACCTCGACGGCCCGAAGCCGCGCCACACGGGGATGCGCGGCGCGACGGTGTGGGTCAGATCGACGTACTTGGCCTTCTTCAGCGACTGTTCGTACAGAGACCAGAGCGGCGCAGCGCCGCCTGGCTGAGCGGAGGCAGAACGGGGCAGGCCCAGCGCCGCGGCCAGTGAAAGCAGGCCCGTGCGCGCGAGCCAGGTCCGGCGATTGATCGTGGTGGTCTTCATCTGCGCTCCTCGCGTGCTATTCTCGGGCCATCTTGGATCCGCTGGGGGCACGACGATGACGAAGAAGTTGGTGGCATCGGCGATCGTAGTGGCGGGCGCGCTCGTCTCGCTCGCGGCCGCCGGCTGGAAGGCGCCGCGCACGCCGTGGGGCGAGCCGGATCTGCAGGGCATCTGGACGAGCCAGGCCGAGCTCGGCGTGCCCTTCGAGCGGCCGGCGCAGTTCGGGACGCGGCAGACGCTGACCGACGACGAGTTCGCGCAGCGCCAGAAGCAGGCGCAGCAGCAGCTCGACACCGACAACGCCCGCTTCGATCCTGAGACCGCGGACGCCTCGCGCGCCGGGCAGGTCGGCTCGCTGACGTCGGCGCCGCCGAACTGGCTCGAGCGTGGCAAGGCCTCGCACCGCACCTCCATCGTGATCGATCCGCCCGACGGGCGGATTCCGCCGACCTCGCCGGCCGGCGTGCGGCGCCGGCTGGCCGCGGGCCGCGGCGCGCTCGACAACGGGCCGTTCGACGGACCGGAAAACATGGGCCTCTATCAGCGGTGCATCACGCGCGGCGTCCCGAGCGCGATCTTTCCGACCATCTACAACGCCAACACGCGCATCGTGCAGAGCCCGGGGGTTGTCGCGATCACGTACGAGATGATCCACGAGACGCGCGTCATCCCGACGACGCCGCGGCCGCATGTGCCGTCCGACGTTCGACTGTATCTCGGCGACTCGCGCGGCCACTGGGAGGGCGACACCCTCGTCGTGGACGTCACGAACTTCAACGCGAAGGACGAGTACCGCGGATCGGGCGCCGGCCTGCATCTCGTCGAGCGCTTCACGCGGACGCCGGACGGCGGCCTGCGCTATGAAGTGACCGTCGCAGACCCGGACACGTGGGCGCGGCCCTGGACGGCGGCGCTCGATCTGCAGCCGCAGCCGGAGGGCATGTTCGAGTACGCGTGCCACGAGGGCAACTACGCGATGCGGAACATGCTGACCGCGTCGCGCGCGGCCGACGCGCGCGCGGCTGCCGCGTCACGCAATTAGAGCGGTGTGTGTGGTCGTAGTGGCCGGCTTCAGCCGGCCGAGGGAGTGTCGATGAGCGCCGTCATTACCGATCTCGTGCACCAGTTCGAACGCGGCGGCCTGACCCGGCGGCAGCTGATTCAAGGGCTGTCGGCGCTCGTCGCGGCCGCCGGCGCGTCCGCGTCGGCCGAGGCGCAGAGCGCCGGCTTGCAGGCGACGGGGATCAACCACACGTCCGTGCTCGTCACGGATCTGGCGCGATCGGAAGCCTTCTACAGCACGATTTTTGGATTGAAGAAGGTCAGCGAGGACAAGGCGAACAAGATCCTGCGGCTGGGGACCGGCAGCGGCATCGGCAGCACGCTCGTCTCGCTGCGGCAGCAGGCGCCGGCCGGCACGATCGATCACTTCGCCATCAGCGTCCAGGGCTTCAACCGTGCTTCCGTGACGGAGGTGCTCAAGCCGCACGGCGTCACGCCGAGCGAGAACATCGAGTACGGCTTCTACGTGAAGGACCCCGACGGCGCGATCGTGCAGATCGTGTAGCAGGCCTGAAGGCCTGCACTACTTCCTGTACGTCTTGCTGAAGCCGTTCCGGGCGTTCGTCACGGTGAACGTCCCGTCGTCGCTCGCCGAAATCTTGATCCAGTAGGCCGCGCCGTCGTGCGCGGGCGGCGGAGCCGCGGCCGGTCCCGGCGCGGGCGCCACGAGCGGCGCGACGGGCATCGCGGCCAGCGGCTCGTCGTAGGTGTTCGCGATGAACATGCCGGGGACGGTGTACTCCTGGCCGCTCAGCTGCGAGAAGTGCAGCTGCCAGAGGTCCTCGAGGCCCGGCGACGTGTGCAGGACGCGCATCGCGTCGGGCTGCCCGCCCTTGCGCGTGCCGTTGTTCATCACCATCACGCGCGGATGGAGCGCGTGCACGAGCTGCGGCGAGTTCGAGATCGCCTGGCCGTGGTGCGAGACGATGAACAGATCCACTGTGCCGATCGGGTTGTTCGGGCACATCAGATCGTGTTCCTTGTTCCACGTCAGATCGCCGAGGTGCGCGACGCGGAACTTCCCGAACGTCACGATGCTGCCGACCGACTGCGCGTTCTCCGTCGGATCTGGCGCCTGCGCCTTGTAGTCGGCGCAAGACAAATTCGCCTTGCCGGCGCCCGGCAGCGGCGCCGCGATGTGCTGTCCGGCGGCCGCGACGATGCGCCAGTCGAGTCCGGCGATCGCGATCCGGTCGCCCGGCTTCGCCACCGTGTGCGTCGCGGCGGCGTAGAGACGCGGGTAGACGTTCTTCAGGAACTCGTCGGCCTGCGCTTGCGGCTGCACGCTCGCGCCGTGGTCGATGAAGTGCTTGATCGGCATGCGCGAGGCGAGCGTCTCCATCCCGCCGAAGTGATCGCCGTGCCAGTGCGTCGTGATCAGGTGGTCGATTTGCGTGAGGCCGGCGTCCCTGGCGGCGGCGAGAATGCGTCCCGCATCGCGTGCCGCGGCCGCGCCGCCGTTGCCCGTGTCGATCAGCACCGACTGTCCCGACGGCGCGACGAACAGCGTCGCGTTCCCCCCTTCGACGTCGATGACGTAGATGTCGAGCGTCGTGCGCGCCGCCTGCGCCCGCACGCCGACCGCGCCAAGCGCCAGCGCCAACGCCACTCCGAGACAGAATCGTGCGCGCATGAGTACTTCCTTTTCTTCACTGGCGGCGGGGGGCCACCCCCGCCGCGAACTGACGCCGATGCTCGCAGGCGCCTCTACTTCACGTGGCTGTAGTCCTTCTCGTTCTCGCAGACGAACTCGATGAGCTCGCCGTCGGGAATGAGCGCGTACGGCATCGTCACCGTCCACGGGCGCGTGTATGCCTTCGGGTCGTCGATCGTGACCGCGAGCGTCATGTGTCCGAAGTCGGTCCGCCGGAAGCGCTCGATCGTGTGCAGCGCCTCCGTGTGCGGATGCCCGCCGTCGTCGAGCCAGCTCTTGTCGTTGAAGCCGCGCGTCTCGACGACGAACGTGTCGCCGTCCCAGCGGCCGATCGACGTGCCGAGCCACTGCGGGTTGAACTCGGCGGGAAAGCCGCGGCCGTCGGTGAACACCTGGCGATACGCGAGCCACTCCTCGAACAGGACGAGCGTGAGCCCGGGCCGCTGGACGATCTTGAACGGCGCCGGCACCATCATCGCGTCGGGGATGCCGTGGGGCAGGCAGTGGCCGGACGGCCGATCCTTGCCGGCCGTGTCCTGGCGCTGTTTGTAGAGCGCCGCGGCCCACGGCTGCATCGGAATCTCGACCCCGCTCGACGCGAGGTTGGGCAGGAAGTTCGGGTTGACGCGGTCCCAGACGCCGGAGAGATCCGGATGTCCGTCAGCCGCGCGCGGAACCGGCCCGTTGAGATCGACCGCGCCGTCCGTGAGCCGCGGCGCCTTCGGATCGCGATGCGTGATCCACTGCGCCGACAGCGTCGTCGAGGCGAGAACGAACACCAGCAGGGCGAGCCTTTGAGGCGCGCCGACATGGCGGCCCTGAAAGGACCGCCCTACGTATGGGGAGGCGCTCATCCCGCGACGTGCGCGCCGCGGATTCCGACGTACACCGCGTACAGCGACTCGCTGGCGGCCATGAAGAGGCGATTGCGCCGCGAACCGCCGAAGCAGATGTTCGCGCAGGTTTCAGGCAGGCGGATCATGCCGATGCGCGTGCCGTCCGCGGCGACGATCTGCACGCCCGGCCGCGCGCCGCACCACAGGTTGCCGTCGGCGTCGCAGCGGATGCCGTCGGCGGCCGACGGCGCGCCCGTGCCGGGGATGTCGAGCTGCACGAACCGCCGGCCGTTGCGCAGCGCCGTGCCATCGACCTCGTAAACGCGGACGTCGCGTCCCGTGCCCGTATCGGCGATGTACGCCTTCTTGTAGTCCGGCGAGAAGCAGACGCCGTTCGGCCCGGTCTGATCGTCGCTGACTTTCTCGATCTGCAGCGTCTTGCCGTCCACGCGGTATACGGCCGGCTTCGTCTCAGACGCGGCCTGATAGCCCTCGTAGAACCCGCTGATGCCGTAGAGCGGATCCGTGAACCAGATGCCGCCGTCGGGATGGACGGCGACGTCGTTCGGCGAATTGAGGCGCTTGCCGAGGAACTTGTCGGCGACGACCGTGACGGTGCCGTCGTGCTCGTAGCGGACGACGCGGCGGCCGCCGTGCTCGCACGAGATCTGGCGGCCTTCGAAGTCGAACGTGTTGCCGTTGCTGAAGCCGGACGGATTCCTGAAGACGGTGACGCGCCCGTCCTCTTCCGTCCAGCGCATCTGGACGTTGTTCGGGATGTCGCTCCACACCAGATATCGGCCCACGGCGTTCCACGCCGGGCCCTCGGCCCACTGCGTGCCGAAGTGCAGACGGTGAATCGCCGTGTTGTTGACGATGTAACGGCGGAAGCGCGGATCCAGCGCGACGACGTCGGGGTCCGGGTACTGAATCGGATCCTGACGGTTCCAGTCGCGCGGCGTCGGGATCGGCGAGATCTGCGCCGGCGCCTGTCCCGCGGCGCGCGCCGCGACGCCCGCCGCGCCCGCCAGTGTCGTCGCAAGAAATGTCCGGCGATTCATGAATGCCTGCTCAGTTCCTCGTAACCTTGAATGGCCCCTTCTTCGACCCTTCCATCCACGTGCCCGTGATGAACCGCTGCTGAGCGCCGAGGTTCTCGATCGTGCCGTCGATGACGTAGTGCACCGTCGCGCCGCTGCCGTTCTTGCCGTCGCCTTCGAAGTGCACGGTCCACGTGGACGGATCGAGCGTCGCGACCTTCAGCGGCACCGCGTCGGGGCCGGGGTTGATCACGCCCGTGATGGCCTTGCCGTCCCAGTTCAGGTTGAGGACGACATGCTGGCGGGCGTTGTCGGCGCCCCAGCTGCCGCTCCAGCTCCCCTTGAGCGGATGGCCGAACTGCGCGAACGCGGTGGACGCGAGCGCGAGACACGCGAGCAGAGTGAAGACACGGAACAGACGCATGGAGATCCTTTTCAATGCCTCGTGGACGTCGAGCGGCTCTCGAACGACAGCTCCTTCGAGAAGAAGGGCAGCGTGTCCTGCTCGATGCGCTCGAAGACGCGGTTGGTGTGATCGCCGTCGTACTCCTCGTAGCCGTGCGCGACGCCGAGGTTGGTGAGCAGCGCGTCGAGCTCTTTGTTGGTGCGGTAGAGCGAGTCCTTGGTCCCGATCTCCATCGCGATCGCCTTGTACTTCTTCAGGCTCGGGACGTACTGGCTGACCATCGCGAGCGGCGCGTTCGCGGCCCACTTCGCGATGACCTCCGGCTGCGGCTTGCCGTCCTTCACCGGGAGGTCGTAGTAGAGCGGCGGGTTCTTCGGATTGGGCGACCAGGCGGCGGCTTCGGCCAGCGTCACCGAGATGCCGAAGCCGGGCTTCTTCGATTCTTCTTCCGCCTGCTCGCGCGTCGTCACGGTGGCGGCGGTCGTCATCTGCTCGACGCGCGGATTCAGCGTCGCGTTCAGGCAGCACGAGCTCATGAGGTAGAGGACCGAGAAGACGTCCGGCCGCTTCATGCCGATGCGCAGCGCGCCGTAGCCGCCCATCGAGTGGCCGCCGAGGCCGCGCGACATCCGGTTGGGAATCGTCCGGTAGTGGCTGTCCATGTAGGCGACGAGGTCGTCGGCGATGTAGCTCTCCCAGTCGCCGGTCGTCGGCGAGTTCGAGTACATGCTGCCCTTGTGCAGCGTGAACGCGTTCGGCATGACGACGATCATTTCCTTCGCCGCGCCGCTCGCGACGAGCCGGTCTTCGCTGTCGGGAAGTGTGGCGAGCCGGCCGTTGAACGTGTCGTCGCGGCCGCTGTAGCCGTGCAGCATGTAGACGACCGGATAGCGGCGGGACGTGTCCTTCGCGTAGCTGGGCGGCAGGTAAATCGTCACGTCGCGATCGGGCGAGTCGCCTTCGAGGTTGCCTTCGAGCGATTTGCCGTGGACCTTGACGTGCTGAACGGCGTCCGCGCGGGACGGCGGCTTCGGTGTGGCCGGACGGGCGGCCGGCGCTTGTGCGAGTGTCGCGGTCAAGGCAAGCAGGGTGAGCATGACGGCCCCTTTCGCGGGCGCATTGTACTACCGAAAAACGCTCGCTCAGGCTCGACAGGCGGGGCAGATCCGCGTATGGTGGGCGCCATGAAAACGCTTCTCCTTGCAACTTCCCTGGCCGTGGCCGCGGCCGCCTGTGCGAGCACGGGCGCGGCGTCGTCGGCCTCGTCGTCTCCCGCGGCGGCGGCGCCCGCGGACAGCGGCCAGCTCCTGTCGATCGACCACTACGTCCGCGTCAAGTCAACCGCGCCGGCCATGAGCGGCCAGTTCGCCCAGATCTACGTGCGCGAGCGCGTCGTCGAGCGCAACGTGCTGCGCGGATCCTCGGGCGTCGTGCTGTTCGTGCACGGCGCGGGGACGCCGGCCGAGGTGGCGTTCGACGTGCCGTACGGCGACTACAGCTGGATGGCGTATCTGGCGAACGCCGGCTTCGACGTGTTCTCGATGGACATGGAAGGCTACGGCCGATCGACGCGTCCGACCGTGGAGAACGATCCGTGCAATCTCTCGCGCGCGCAGCAGGCGCAGTTCGTGCCGATGCTGATTGCCGCGCCGTGCGCGGCGTCGTTCCAGGGCAGCCCGACGACGATTGCGTCGGACTGGAACGACATCGGCGCCGTCGTCGATTACGTGCGCGCGCTGCGGCACGTGGACAAGGTGAACCTCGCCGGCTGGTCGCAGGGCGGGCCGCGCGCCGGCGGCTTCACGGCGCAGCATCCCGAGCGCGTCGAGCGGCTCGTGCTGCTCGCGCCGGCCTACGCGCGCAGCGGGCCGGACACCCAGCCCGCGCCGCGCGCCGAGACGGTGGTGTTCAACACCCAGTCGCGAAAAGACTTCGACACGAACTGGGATCGGCAGGTCGGCTGCGAGGGTCAGTACGACAAGGACGTCAGCCGGAGCGTCTGGTCCGAGATGCTGGCGTCCGATCCCGTCGGCAGCACGTGGGGCGACGGCGTCCGGCGCGCGCCGACGGTGCCGAGCTGGGGCTTCAACCGGAACGTCGTCTCGAAGATGCGGACGCCGACGTTGATGGTGAGCGGCGCGCACGACAAGCAGGTGCCGCAGGCGCGCGTGCGCGAGTACTACGAAGACCTCGGCGCGCCGGAGAGAGTGTTCGTCGATCTCGCGTGCTCGTCCCACAACGCGATGTGGGAGAAGAATCACCAGCTGCTGTTCGAGGCCTCGCTCGAGTGGTTCCAGAGGGGCACCGTCAACGGCGCGAAGACGGGGATGCTGAGGCTCGGGTATGACACGGACAAGAAGAATGTGGACTAGAAAAGCACAGACCTTCAGGCCTGCCTGTCTCGCGCTCGCGGTGCTCCTCCTCGGCGCGGCGGCCGCAGTCGCCGCGCCGCCGCCGCCGTCGTCGCTGCGGCTCTACGTCTTCGACTGCGGCGTCATCAAGGGACTCGGCGTCGATCTCTTCGGCTTCACGCCCGGCGAGGTGCCGGCGCGCGACTTCTTCGTGCCGTGCTACCTGATCGTCCACCCGAAAGGGACGCTGATGTGGGACGTCGGCGTCATTCCCGACAGCGCGTTCAAGGGCGGGCCGGGGCCGGTGACCGACGGCCGCTCGACGGTCGCGCATCCGCTCCTGCCGCAACTCGCGGCGCTCGGCTACACGCCGAAGGACATCACGTACCTCGCCATGTCGCACTACCACTCCGACCACACCGCGAATGCGAACGCGTTCGCCGGGTCAACGTGGCTCGTGCGGCAGAAGGAGCGCGACATGATGTTCGGCACGCCGCCGCCGGGGACGATCATCCAGCAGAAGACCTTCGCGGATCTGAAGAACGCGAAGACGAAGATCCTCGACGTCGATCAGTACGACGTCTTCGGCGACGGCACCGTCATCATCAAGTCGGCGCCGGGCCACACGCCCGGGCACCAGGTGCTGCTGCTGAAGCTGAAGACGTTCGGCCCGCTGCTGCTCGCCGGTGATCTCTATCACTTCCCCGAGGAGCGGACGATGCATCGGGTGCCCGGGTTCGACTTCGACAAGGCGCAGACGTTCGCCTCGCGCGCCGACATCGACGCGTTCGTGAAGAAGAACAACGCCACGATGTGGATCGAGCACGACGCGGCGACGAACGCGAAGCTGAAGAAGGCGCCGCAGTACTACGAGTAGGGCGCCCGCACCACAGGAGCGCCCGCGGCCAGCCGCGAGCGGGAGCGAGCGGCTCAGCGTCAGTTCGCGGCGAGGGTGGGGCCCCGCCGCCAGTGGAAAGAAGCAGGGATGACAGCGATGAAACGTCTTGCGCTTGCGTGTGTTCTGGTCGCTTCAGTGGGCGCTCTGCGCGCACGCACCGCACCGGCGGTCCCGCACTTCACGGTCGATCCGTCGTTCCCGCAGCTGCCGGCGGGGATGGTGCTCGGCGACATGTCGTCGGTGACGGTTGACGCGCAGGATCACGTGTGGATGATCCACCGTCCCGCGACCGTGCCGGCCGCGCAGCGCGCCAACGCGGCGCCGCCGGTGCTCGAGTTCGACGCGTCGGGCACATACCTCCACGGCTGGGGCGGAGCCGGCGCCGGCTTCGAGTGGCCCGAGCGCGAACACGGGATCTTCGTTGACGGCAACGACGTGTGGATCAGCGGCAACAACGGCTATCACGCCGCGGGCACGCCGGCGCCGCCCGGCAAGTCCGACGACATGCTGCTGAAGTTCACGCGCGACGGCAGGTTCCTGCTGCAGATCGGCCACGCCGGGGCGAGCCAGGGCGACGCCGACCACGAGAACGTGAAGCAGGCCGCCGACATGCAGGTGTTCAAGGGCGAGCTGTTCGTCGCCGACGGCTACGGCAACCACCGCGTCGTCGTCTTCGACACGAAGACGGGGAAGTTCAAGCGCGCGTGGCAGTCGCACGACAGCACGCCGTACGAGATCGTCCACGCGATCGACGTCAGCCGCGACGGCCTCGTCTACGTCGCCGATCGCCAGCACCAGCGCGTGCAAGTGTTCACGACGGCCGGCGCGTTCAAGGGCGAGGTGAAAGTCGGCGGCGCGAACGGGCAGCAGAGCGGCGCGGCGGGGATTGCGTTCTCGCCCGACCGGGCGCAGCAGTTCCTCTACGTCGCCGATCTGGGCAACAACCACATCGACATCCTCGACCGCCAGTCGCTGAAGATTCTCGACACGTTCGGCAAGCAGGGCACCGCGCCCGGCGACTTCGGCACGGTCCACGAGATCGCGACCGACTCGAAGGGGAACCTCTACACGGCGGAGCTGCGCACGCACCGCGTCCAGAAGTTCGTCGTGAAGTGACGCCGGCCCTTTCAGGGCCGCGAATTGCGCGTGTTTGAACTCAGCAGCCCGGCGTTCGGCGCCAACCAGAAGATTCCTGCGAAGTACACGTGCCACGGCGCAGGGACGAGCCCGCCGCTGCAGGTGACGGACGTGCCGGCGTCCACGATGAGCATGGCGCTCATCGTCTACGATCCGGACGTCCCGAGGTCGATCAAATCCGACGGCCGGTATTTCCATTGGGGACTGTGGAATCTCTCGCCGACGACCGCGTTGATCAAAGAGAGCCGTGGCGGCGGCATCAACGAAACCGGCAGCGGGGGATACGTCGCACCGTGCCCGCCGAACGGCGAGCACCGGTACATCTTCCAGTTGTTCGCGCTCGACACGAGCATCGGCGACGCGACGATCGCAAACGAGGCCGATCTTCGACACGCGATGCAGGGACACATCATCGAGCAGGCTGAACTTGTTGGCCGTTACGGAAGCTGGACGTCGAGCCTGGTGTTGCCCGTGATCGTTGTCGTCGCAATGGCTGGTGTGCTCTTCATGCTGGTGAGAGCGCACCGGCAGGCGTGAATCCGCCGGGGCATGACGCTCAGACGAAGCTGTCGGCGGGCCGCGCTACCTCTGGAACGTCGCGCGCATCGCGGCGCGATCGACCTGCTGTCCGCGTTGATAGACCGCCGCGATCGTTTTCGTGTTCGCGATGTTCTCGAGCGGATTCGCGTCGAGGACGATGAAGTCGGCCTGCTTGCCGGAGGCGAGCGTGCCGAGACGGTCGAGCTTGAGCAGCGCAGCCGGCGTTTTCGTCGCGGCCACGATCGCCTGCATCGGCGTCATGCCGGCCGCGACCATCAACTCGAGCTCGTGGTGATCGCCGTAGCCGTAGAACGTGTTCTCGATCCCCGTGTCGTCGCCGAGCGCGATGGTGACGCCCGCGGCCGCGAGGCGCGCGACGCTGCGCTGCTGGTTGCGGTAGGACGCGATCGCCGCCGTGCGCGGCTGGCCGCCCGCCCGCGCCGCGTAGACGTCGGTCACCTTCTTGATCACGTCGGGCTTCGCGGTGTCGGCGAGCCGCGGATCCGAGAGCCACGCGGGCGCCGTCATGTACGTGTTCGCCTCGCTCGTGGACAGGTTCGGCGTCACGAACACGTGCTTCGCCTTCATCCGCGCCACGAGCGCGTCGTCCATCTCCGCGTCGCGGACGAGGTGCAGGAACCCGTCAACACCCGCCTCGACGAGATCGCGCGCGTCGGCCAGGTAGTAGACGTGCACGAGCACGCGCAGGCCCTGCTTGTGCGCTTCGTCGATGATCGCGCGGTAGAGCGCAGGGCTGAGCTTCTGGACCGTGTGATTGCGATCGTCCACCCAGACCTTGACGAAGTCGGGATGCTTTGCGGCCAGCTCGCGTACGTCGCGCCGCGCTTCGTCTTCCGTCGTCACGCCGTAGGGCACGCTTCGCATCGCGAGATTCCCCGTGGACGCGCCCGGCGCCGAGAATCCCGCTCCCGCCGTCCGGAACAAGGCGCCCGGATGCGGCGAGTTGCGGATCTCGAAGGGCAGGTCGCCCGGGTCGGTGCCCGTGCTCATCATCGCGACGACGCCGTAGTAGAGATAGCGCTGCAGGTGATCGATGACGTTCTCGCGGGTGTAGTTCTCGCGCGCGAACGTCGTCCCGCGCAGGTAGCCGATGTGGCCGTGCGCGAGGACGATGCCCGGCATGACGGTCTTGCCGGCCAGATCGACGCGCGCGGCGCCGCGTGGCGCGGTGACCTCGCCTGCGCGGCCGACGCGCGTGATGGTGTCGCCGGTCACGAGCAGGGCGCCGTTCTCGACGACGCGCCCGTCGCCGAGGATGAGGCGTGCGCCTTCGAAGAGCGTCGCCGGCGGCGAGGCCTGAGCCAGAAGCACGGCGACGACGAATGCGATCAATCGGGACATGGTGTTGTCTTTTTTTCACTGGCGGCGGGGCCCCACCCCCGCCGCGAACTTACGCTGAGCGCCTCGCTCCCGCTCGGCGCTGGCCGCGGGCGCTGTCCCCAGGTCCGCCGTGAGGGGCAGGCCTGAAGGCCGCACTACTGCCGGCCGTGCTGCTGCCTGCGGGCGCCTCCGATGTTCGGCAGAAATCCCGTCAGCAACCCGATGAGCGGCAGATACGAGCAGACACGATAGACGAAATCGATGCTCGTTGCGTCGGCGAGCCGTCCGAGCACTGCGGCGCCGAGGCCGCCCATGCCGAACGCGAACCCGAAGAACAGGCCCGAGATCAGCCCGATGCGTCCTGGCATCAGCTCCTGTGCGTAGACGATGATCGCGGGAAACGCCGACGACAGAATCAGACCGACGGCGACCGTCAGCATCCGCGTCCAGAACAGGTTCGCGAAGGGCAGCGCGAAGGTGAACGGGAACACGCCGAGGATCGACACCCAGATGACGAGCTTCCGGCCGAAGCGATCGCCGATCGGACCGCCGAGGATGGTGCCCGCGGCGACCGAGCCGAGAAAGATGAAGAGATCGATCTGCGCGGCCTGCACCGACACGTGGAAGCGGCTGATCACGTAGAACGTGTAGTAGCTGGTCAGGCTCGCGAGATAGAAGTACTTCGAGAAGACGAGCGCGATGAGGATCGCGACCGACGCCTGCACGCGCCCCGGCGAGAGATCGACGTGATGGTGGTGCACGGGCGACGCGCCGGTGGACGGACGCGCGACCGGCCGCCAGCGGCCGTACCAGCCGCCGACGTACCACAGCACCGCAATCGCGAGCAGCGCCGCGCCCGACGCCCACGCGATGCTTCGCTGGCCGCGCGGCAGCACGAGGAACGCCGCCAGCAGCGGGCCGATCGCCGTGCCCACGTTGCCGCCCACCTGGAACACCGACTGCGCGAGGCCGTGACGCCCGCCGGACGCCATCCGTGCCACGCGCGACGACTCGGGATGGAACACCGCCGACCCGACGCCGACGAGCCCGGCCGCGAGCAGCAGCGTCCCCAGTTGAGCGGCGACCGAGAGGAGCAGCAGCCCGAGCAGCGAGAACGTCATCCCGAACACGAGCGAATACGGCGTCGCGCGCCGATCGGTGTAGAGGCCGACCAGCGGCTGCAGCACGGACGCCGTCACGTTCAGCGTCAGCGTGATGAGGCCGACGTCCGTGAAGGTCAGATGGTACGAGTCCTTCAGGATCGGGTAGATCGCGGGCAGCAGCGACTGAATCGTGTCGTTCAGCAGATGCGAGAAGCTGATGGCCGCGAGCACCGGCACGACCGTCGCCGTGGCGACGGCCGCGGTCGTGACGCGCGCGGCTGACGGCGTCGCCACTAGCGCGCCGAACCCGACGCGAGCTGCGACATCTGGCGGGCGTAGAGCTCGTCGTAGAGGTTGAACTTGGCGGTCCTCATCGGATCGGGGCGCTCCGGCTGCTGCGTGTCGCCGAGGACCATCGCGCGGCCGGTCTCCTTGTTCTTGTACTGCGGCCACCCGGGGAGGCCTGTCCCGTTCGGGTTGCCCGCGCGCGCGAAGTTCACCCAGTACGACGAGACGATGTCGGCGAGCCGGCGATCGGCGTCTGACGCCGACGCGAGCTCCGGCGAGCTCGTGTCGGGAAACACGCGCGGGGCCTTCAGGTTGTTGAAGACGTACGGTATTTCGGCGGTGTGCGTCGCGCGCAGATTCGGCTGCCCCGGCGCCGTCGGCGGCTCGTGCGTGAAGTAGTAGAGGTAGACGCGTTTTCCGACGGCCGCCTGCGCCTGCGCGTACCGCCGCATGTGCCAGGCCAACTCGTCGCTGAACGCGCGTGCGGACGACGTCGCCGCCTCGGCATCGGAACCGGCGGGGTAGAGCGCCAGATACGCGCCGGCGAGATCGCCCCAGCGCGCGCGGACGCGCATCGTCCACTGCTCGGCCGTCGGCCCGCGCAGGACGAACGACCCTTCGTCTTTGTTCGATCCGATCAGGATGTCAACGGCGTTCTGGCTTCCATTTGCGAACGTGATCGACTCGTCCTGCGGGATGGCCCAGCCGTCCACGATCATGCCGGCGCCACGAAGTCCCTTCATGATCTCGTCAGTGGATTTCGCACGAAGTTCCTACAGAGGCAGCGCGGCCATCGGCTGCGCGCCGCGGCCGCTGCCGGGGCCCTCCGCCGACGCGCGCGAGCGCATCGGCGCCATGCTGAGCCCCATCCACGCGCCGCTCTCCGAGATTGCGCGGCGGAACAGTCCCTTCGCTTCCGGCGATCCGACGAGACCCGCGGAGAGCGCCGCCCCGGCCGACTCGCCGAAGATCGTCACGTTGTTCGGATTGCCGCCGAAGGCCGCGATGTTCTGCTGCACCCACTTCAGCGCGGCGACGCAGTCCCACACCGCCTGATTGCCCGACGCGTGACGGCCTGACTCGGCGTCGAGCTCCGGATGCGAGAAAAAGCCGAACGGCCCCAGCCGGTAGTTGAACGTGACGACGACGACGCCCTTGCGGGCGAGCGCGCCGCCGTCGTTGTGCGGGCTCGACCCGGCGCCTTCGGTGTAGGCGCCGCCGAAAATCCACACCATCACCGGCCGTCGATCGCTCGCTTCGGTCGCGCCGGTCCAGACGTTCAGATACAGGCAGTCTTCGCGCGCGGGCGGTGAGTCGGGAAGGTCTACCGAGACGTTCAGCCGGCCGACGCCCTTCGGCTGCACGCACACGGGACCGAACGCGTCGCCCTTGCGCACGCCGTCCCAGTGCGCGACCGGCCGGGGCAACTGCCACCGCAGCGGACCTACCGGCGGCGCGGCGAACGGGATGCCGCGAAACACGCGCACGTCCTGCGGCGAATTCGCCGCCGGCGCAATCAGTCCCGCGGCGGTGCGCACGGGTTCCTGGCTCGCGCCGAGCAGCGTCACGCAAATCCCGCCCGCGATCAGGACAGCGAGCGTGGTGCCGGCATTCAGGCCGGCGCGACGTGTGCGCATGCTGCGCTATAGTCTACGGCACAGAGCGCCCGCGGCCAGCCGCGCGCGGGAGCGCGCGGCTCAGCGTAAGTTCGCGCTGGGGGCGCGGCCCCAGCGCGAGTGGAAGAAAATGAAGACACTCATCGCGTCCGCTGCGTGCATGTGCGTGCTCGCCGCACTGCTGACGGCTCAACAGAGAACCTATCCGTATCCAACGGTGCGCGATCAGCGCGGCGCCGTGCCGCCGGGGCCGCGTGTCGGTCCGTGGAACAGCCCGCCGCTCGGCGACGGACCGTTTTCGTTCGACAGCTACGAACAGCGCGGTCTGCGCGCCGTCGTCGTCGCCAAGGGTCTGTCGCATCCGTGGAGCATCGCGTTTCTTACGGACAACGTGATCCTCGTCACGGAACGTCAGGGCCGGCTCCGCGTCGTCCGCAACGGGACGCTCGAGCCGGCTCCGGTTGCCGGCATTCCCGCCGTCACGTCGGTGGCGACGATGGCGGGGCTGATGGACATCGCGCTGCATCCGAAGTTCGCGCAGAACCACTGGGTTTACATCTCGTACCACAAGCCGATGGGCACGGCGAAGACGGCCGACGGCAAACGCGACTATCCCGTCGCGAGCAACGCGATCATGCGCGGCACGTGGGACGGCCACGGGCTCACCGACATCCGCGACGTCTTCGTGGCCGACGACGTGGACATGGAGGCGTCGCGGATCACCTTCGGCCCCGACGGCACGCTCTACATGGGCATCGGCGGTCCGGGAACGGGCCCGCACGTCAGCGTCGATCGCGCGCAGCACACCGACGATCTCGCCGGCAAGATCCTGCGCATGAACGACGACGGCAGCGTGCCGAAGGACAACCCGTTCGTGGGGAAGAGCGGCTACAAGCCGTACATCTTCTCGCTCGGGCATCGCGTGCAGGAGGGCCTGGCGTTCAACCCGTGGACGAACGAGCTGTGGGAGACGGAGAACGGGCCGAACGGCGGCGACGAGATGAACATCATCCGTGCCGGACACAACTACGGCTGGCCGATCGTCAGCTACGGGCGCGACTACAACGGCCCGCGGTTCGCGCCGACGTTGCCCGGCTACGACGATCCGATTCTCTATTGGACGCCGTCGATTGCGCCGTCGGGGCTGGCGTTCTACACGGGCGACAAGTTCCCCGGGTGGGCGCGCAACGTCTTCGTCGGCGGCATGCGCGAGGGCGAGATCGCGCGCAGCGGGCAGATTCAGCGCATCGTGTTCAACGACAAGTGGGAAGAGCTGCGGCGCGAGCCGCTGCTGCGCGAGCTGCACCAGCGCGTCCGCGACATCCGGCAGAGTCCGGACGGGTTGTTGTACGTCCTCACGGAAGAAGATCAGGCGGCGCTGCTGCGCATCGAGCCCGCGAAGTAGGGGTTTGCCCGCTGAGTTGACCGACAGTACACGCGATGTAAGATCGGCGCTCCTGCCGCTACGACATTCACGCAAGCGCGCGGCAGCGGCGCTGGCGGCATCGGCGGCACGGGCCTCGGCCTCGCCACCGTGAAGCGGCTCGTCGAAGGCCACGGCGGATCGATCGGCGTGCGATCGACGCCGGGCGCGGGCTCGCTGTTCTGGGCCGAACTGCCGGCGGCCCCCGCCGCGTAGCAACCCGCGGCGGGGGGATCGACGTGGTTGCTCGCATGGAGGTCTACATGGCAGACGCGAGCGAGACTCAGGCTGGACACCGACGACCACATCCACAGCCGATGGCGGCAGACTATCTCGAGTTCGATCTCGGGCGGGAGATCGAACAGCTCCACAGCGAATCGAACTGGACGGACGGTCAGAACGCGAAGACGCTCGTCAAGTACGACGACTTTCGCGTCGTGCTGATGGCGCTTCAGGCGCGAGCCAGGATGCCAGCCCACCAGACCGCGGGCCGCCTTGCGATCCAGACACTTCGCGGGCGCATCGAGGTGCGCGCCATGGGACGGACGTTCGACCTGGCTGCCGGCGCGATGCTCACGCTCGATCGCGGGCTGGCGCACGACGTCGAAGCGATCGAAGACAGCGCGTTGTTGCTGACGATCGCATGGCCGTCGGACCGCTGACGCGCGACAGGCAGACCTGCAGGTCTGCACTACGTCAATAGCCCAGCCGCACGATGTACCACAGCGCGGCGCCGATCGCGACGCCGCCGATGGTCATGCTCGTGACCGTCGTCGCGAAATAGGGATAGCCCATCATCGCGAGGCCGGCGACCAGATGCGGCCAGCGTCCCTGCTTCTTCCCGTACACGAACAGCACGAATCCGATGCCGCCGGGAATGAGCGACAGGAACAGCCACGTAGGATCGATGTTCATTCGCGCTGATGATACGATGCCCGCGCGATGAGCGAGGGGCTCTATGTGCAGTATGGCTGCGGATTCAGCGCGCCGGCCGGCTGGCTGAATTTCGACGCCAGCCCGACGCTCCGCTTCGAGCGATCGCCGATAGGCTTCCTTTACACACGGAACAGTCGGCGGTTTCCCAAGGGCGTGCAGTACGGCGACATCGTGCGCGGCCTGCCGATCGCGCCCGGGTCGTGCCGCGGCCTCTACTGTTCGCACGTGCTCGAGCACCTCGCGCTCGACGACTGCGACCGCGCGCTCGCCAACAGCGCACGCTACCTCCAGCGCGGCGGCACCTTCCGCCTCGTCGTCCCCGACCTCGCGGTGTGCGCCCGCGCCTATGTGAACGACGTTTCCGACGACGCGTCGCTTCGTTTCCTGCAGGCCACCGGCCTTGGCAGCGAGCACCGGGCGCGCGGCCTCAGCGGACTCCTCAAGTGGTGGATCGGCAACAGCGCTCATCTGTGGATGTGGGACGAGCACAGCCTGGCAGCGCGTTTGCGTCAGCACGGCTTCATGGACATCCGCCGTGCCGCGTTTGGCGACGCCGAGGATTCTCGATTCGCCGAGGTCGAGGACCGCGATCGCTTCGAGGGCTCGCTCGCGATGCAGTGCCGCGCGTGAGCCTTCGTCGCTCTGCGGCGCTCGTCGTGGCCGCCATCCTGGTGCCCGCGTTCGCTTACGCGCAAGCGCCGGCCACCTCGGAACAGCGCATCGACATGCCCATGACCGCGTCGCAGCGGATCTACTGGATCGTGGACGGCACCGTCGGTCCCCAGAGTCTCGGCGTCGGCGTCATTGCGTCGGCGTGGAACACGGCGTGGAACGTTCCGGAGGAGTGGGGCCAGACATGGACGGGCGCCGGGAAGCGCTACCTCGAGCGCGAAGCCGACGTCGCCATCTCGAATTCGATCGAAGCCGGCCTCGGCGCCCTCTGGGGCGAGCGCGCGAACTACATTCCGTCGCACGAGCACGGCGTCAGGCGACGGCTCGGCTACGCGTTGAACAACGTCTTCCTCGCATACCATCCCGACGGCCAGCTCGCATTCGGGTGGGCGCGTCTCGCCGGCAACACGGTCAACAACGTGATCGAGAACACGTGGCTGCCGCCGAGCGCGACGACGTGGCAGCAGACGGTGTGGCGCAGCGCGAGCGGCTACGCCACCCGCGCGATCGGCAACGTGTGGGCCGAGTTCTGGCCCGACGCCTCGCGCCATCTGTTCAAGCGGCGATGACGACTACACGTCCGGCGCGGGATTGTGCCAGCCGCTCGGCGGCCCGATCGCGTCGGCCGCGGCGGGGCCCCATGTGTCCGGCCCGTACGAGTGCACCGGCGTGACGTCGCCGAGCACCGGCTCGACGACGGCCCACGCGGCCTCCACCTCGTCTTCGCGGACGAAGAGCATCGCGTCGCCGCGCAACGCGTCGCCAATCAGCCGCTCATACGGCGACATCGCGTCGCCCTCCGACTGTCGCACGAGCAGCTCGACGTGCTCGCCGACCATGGCCTCGCCCGGCGCCTTCGTCTGCGCGCCGAGCGCGATCACGACGTCGGGGCTGAGGCGGAACCGGACGAAGTTGCCGGGACAATCGAGCTCGACGCGGATCTCGGTGGCGCTCACCGGCAGCCGCTTGCCCGCGCGAATGCAGAAGGGCACGCCCGCCCAGCGTGGCGACGAGAAGCACAGGCGGACGGCCGCGAACGTCTCGACCGTCGAGTCGGGCGCGACGCCGGCCTCGCGCCGATAGCCCTCGAACTGTCCCCGGACGACGTCGGCGGGCGCGAGCGGCTGCATCGCCTGAAACGCGCGCAGCTTCGAGTCGCGCAGCGCGTCCGGATGATCGTGCGTCGGCGCGTCCATGGCGAGCAGCGCCGCGACCTCGAGCAGATGGTTCTGCACCACGTCGCGGATCGCGCCGACTTCCTCGTAGAAGCGGCCCCGTCCCTCGACGCCGATCTGTTCGGCCATCGTCACCTGCACGCTGCGGATGTGATCGCGGTTCCAGATCGGCTCGAGAAACGAGTTGGCGAAGCGAAAGAACAGCAGGTTCTGGACCGGCTCCTTGCCGAGGTAGTGATCGATGCGAAAGATGGCCGATTCGGGAAAGCAGCGGTGCAGCGCCGCGTTGAGCTGCCGCGCGGATTCGACGTCGCGGCCGAACGGCTTCTCGACGACCACGCGCGCGCCACTGTGGCAGCCCGAGGCGGCCAGGCCGTCGGCCACCGTCGCGAACGACTCCGGCGGGATTGCCAGGTAGTACAACGGATGCTTCGCCGCCGCGAGCGTCGCGCGCAGCGCGGCGAACGTCTGCGGATCTTCGTAGTTGCCCCTGACGTACCGCAGGCGCGACGAAAGCAACTCGAACGCCCGCGGGTCGAAGCCGCCGTTGGCCTGGACGCTCTCGCGCGCGCGGGCGCGCAGCGCGTCCACGCCCGACGCCGACCGTCCCACGCCGACGATGGGCGCGTCGAGCTGACCGCGCGTGACGAGCGCCTGCAGCGCGGGAAAGATCTTGCGGTACGCCAGGTCGCCGGTCGCGCCGAAGAAGACGAACGCGTCAGAGTTGCTCATCGCGTGGCGCGTCGGAGGTCTGGCCGACTTCGTTGGCGTTTGCGACTTCGCTGTCGTCGAAGTTGGCGCCGAACGGCTCGATCGGCACGATCGGATCGTGGCTTGTCTGCTCGACCGCGCCCTTGTGCGCGTCCTGGTCGTCGCCCTTGTCGGCGGCGTCCGCGTCCACCCACCACGTCAGCGCGCCGTCGGCGAGACGGACGGCGGCCGCGGGGCATCGCGTCGGATCCGTGCGCGGGTCGAGCGCGAGGCGCAGCGCGTGCGCTTTCGACGCGCCGCTGACAAGCACCGCGGCATGAGCGGCGCTGGTCAGGACGGGCAGCGTGAGCGTGAGCCGGCGCGCCGGGTTGGCGGGGGCATCGACGGCGACAACCCAGCGTGTCCGCTCGTCGAGCGCGGGCGATCCGGGGAACAGCGACGCCGTGTGGCCTTCGACGCCGAGCCCGAGCAGCACGAGGTCGAAGCGCGGACGGCCGTCGGCAAAATACGTTCTCATCGTCTCCTCGTAGCGCCGCGCCAAGTCGTCAGGCGGCAGTGTCGCCGACGCCATCGGGTGAATGTTCGAGCTGGGGCACGGCACCTTGCTCAAGAGCATCTCCCGTGCCATGCGATCGTTCCGCCGGGGATCGTCGATGGGGACCAGACGCTCGTCTCCCCAGAACACGTGGACGTCGTGCCAGGGAATCTGGTCGCGATAGCGAGCGGCAAGCGCGCTGTAGAGCGGGCGCGGCGTCTCGCCGCCGGAGAGCGCGATGGCGCAGCGGCCGCGCGCGCGAACGGCCGAGGTGATGACCTCCGCGACGGCGTCGGCCGCGGCCAGGCTCAGATCGGCGAGCGAGGCGAAGACGCGTACGTCCGGCATCACCGCGCCTGTTCCACGTGCCCGCCGAACTGAAACCGCATCGCGGACAGCAGTCGATCGGCGAAGTCGGCCTGGCCGCGCGAGCTGAACCGCTCGAAGAGCGCCGCGCTCAACACGTGGGCGGGGACGCCTTCGTCGATGGCCGCGTTCAGCGTCCAGCGGCCCTCGCCCGAATCCGACACGCGTCCGGTGAACTGGTCGAGGCCGGGATCGGACGCGAGCGCGTTCGCCGTGAGATCGAGCAGCCACGACGCGACGACGCTGCCGCGCCGCCAGACTTCGGCGACCTCGGCGACGTCGAATTCGTAGCGGTAGTGTTCCGGATGAGCGAGCGGCGTCGTCTCGGCGTCGCGCGCGTGCGCGCGTGCCCCGGCGTTCGCATGCCGCAGGATATTGAGGCCTTCGGCATAGGCGGCCATCAGGCCGTACTCGATGCCGTTGTGCACCATCTTGACGAAGTGCCCCGCGCCCGAGGGCCCGCAGTGAAGATACCCATGCTCGGCCGTACTTGCCGGCGCGGGACGCGCGGCGCGCGCCGGCGTACGCGAGGTCGAATCGGCCCGCGGCGCCAGCGTGGCGAAAATCGGATCGAGGCGCCGGACGGCGCCGGCGTCGCCGCCGATCATCAGGCAGAAGCCGCGGTCGAGTCCCCACACGCCGCCGCTCGTGCCGACGTCGAGATAGCGCACGCCCTTGGTGGCGAGCGCCTCCGCGCGACGGATGTCGTCGATGTAGTGCGAGTTGCCGCCGTCGATCAGGATGTCGCCGGCCTCGAGGTGCGGCGTGAACGCCGCGATCGTCTCGTCAACGACGGCGGCCGGCACCATCATCCAGAGGGCGCGCGGCGGGGCGAGCGCGGCCACGAGCGCCGCGGGCGACGCGGCCGCGGTGACGCCTTCGCCGGTGAGCGCGTGCGCGGCGTCGGCGTTCACGTCATAGGCGACGCACGCGTGTCCGCCTCGCTGCAGCCGCCGCACCATGTTCGCGCCCATGCGCCCCAGACCGACCATGCCGATTTGCATCGCGATGCACTCCAGCCTCCGATCCTACACGCGCAACGCTCACCGCGCGTGATAGACGAACCAGGCGACGACGAGCACCATCACGACCAGGACGGCGCGTGCCACGGTCATGAGGCTGGTGTTGGCCACGCGGCGGCCGCCGGATGGCTGGAGGCCGGTCACGGCCACAATCGCAACGACGATCGCGACGAGGAGGAGCGCGGTGAGCCACGTCATGAGGGATCCGTAAATGGTCGAGATGTGAACCGCATGGACAGAGACGTCTCATTGGCGGAGTGCAAACCGCGTTCCTCTGGCGCGGTGTTTGCTCGGGCTCTGGTCGATGGCGCGCGTCCGCCTGCTGCTCCTCTCCGCGGTCGTCGCGTTCACTCCCGCGCGCGCGCACGCGTACTCGGTGCTCGCGCACGAGGCCAACATCGACGCGGTCTGGGATGTGGCCATCGTGCCCGTGCTGAGGCAGCGCTTCCCGGCCACCTCGACGGTCGAGCTCGCCAATGCGCGCGCCTACGCGTACGGCGGCTGCGTCATTCAGGATCTGGGGTACTACCCGTTCGGCAGCCACTTCTTCAGCGACCTGCTGCACTACGTCCGCACCGGCGACTTCGTCGTGCACATGATCCGCGACGCGCGCACGGTCGATGAACTGGCGTTCGCGCTGGGTGCGCTCGCGCACTACGCCGCCGACAACAACGGCCATCCGCTCGCGGTCAACCGCTCGGTTCCGATCGAATATCCCTGGCTGCGCAGGAAGTTCGGCGACCGCGTGACGTACGAGGACTCGCCGAAAGCGCACGTTCTGGTCGAGTTCTCGTTCGACGTCGTCCAGGTCGCGACCGGCGGCTACCAGTCGGAGGCGTACCACAAGTTCATCGGCTTCGAAGTGGCGATGCCGGCGCTGGAGCGCGCGTTCCACGAGACGTACGGTCTCGAGCTCCGCGATCTGTTCGGGAACGTTGACCTGGCGATCGGCACGTACCGGCACGCGGTCAGCTCGATCATCCCCGAGATGACGAAGGTCGCCTGGCGCGACAAGCGCGAGGAGATCCAGCGCATCGCGCCGCGCGTCGAGGAGTCCACGTTCCTGTTCCACCTGTCGCCGCAGGACTACGAAGACGAATTCGGGAGCGACTATGCGAAGCCGAAGTGGTGGGCGAGGCTGCTCGGCTTCCTGTTCAAACTGCTGCCGAAGATCGGGCCGTTCCGCGTCCTGACGTACAAGGTGCCCACGCCGCAGGCGGAGCAGTACTTCCTGGCGAGCCTCGCGGCGACGCGCGAGCGGTTCCGTGCGGATCTGGCCGACGTGCAGCGCGGGAGGTTGACGCTCGCCAACCGCGATCTCGACACCGGCCTGAACACGCGGCGCGGCGAGTACCACAGGGCCGACGACACCTACGCGACGCTCGTGAAGAAGCTGGCGGATCGAAAGTGTGGCGCGCTGCCGCCGGATGTGGATCGCGACATTGGAGCCTTCTACGCGAACAGCACGCTCGACAAGAAGCTGAGCCGTCGGCTCTCGAAGATGCGCAGGGCGCGGAACAGTTCTTGTAGCGACGACGAGTAGGAGGGGACGACTATGTCGCGACAGTTCCTGGGCTGCGCGGTGGTGGCGTGCGTGCTGACGTTTGGAGCCGCGGGACCCATACGCGCGCAATCGACGGCGACCGACGACGCGAAGAAAGCGGGGCAGGCGACCGAGCAGGCTGGCAAGGACGCGGGCCAGGCCGGCAAGAACGCGGGCAAGGCCGTTGCGAAGGGCGCCAAGAAGACCGCCAAGAAAGTGAAGAAGGCCGTGACGCCGGACACGACCACGGCCGTCTGCAAGGACGGGACGACGCAGAGCGGAAAGACGAAGACGACAGCGTGCGACGGGCACGGCGGCGTGCAGTAGCACGCCGCCGCTTCGACGTAGTGGCTGGCTTCAGCGGGCCTACACGGTCCGCCTGAAGGCGGACACTACGGCGCTACTTGGCGGCGGCCTTGAGGGCTGCCGCCTTGTCGGTCCGCTCCCACGTAAACTCGGGCTCGGTGCGGCCGAAGTGGCCGAACGCCGCCGTCTTCGCGTAGATCGGCCGGCGCAGGTTCAGCTCTTCCATGATGCCGCGCGGCGTGAGCTTGAAGTTCTGCCGCACCACGTCCGTGAGCTTCTGTTCCGACACCTTGCCGGTGCCCTCCGTGTCCACGAGCACCGACACGGGCTCGGCGACGCCGATGGCGTACGCGAGCTGCACCATCGCGCGGTCCGCGAGGCCCGCCGCGACGACGTTCTTCGCGATGTAGCGCGCCATGTAGCAGGCCGAGCGGTCCACCTTGGTCGGATCCTTGCCCGAGAACGCGCCGCCGCCGTGCGGGGCGTAGCCGCCGTAGGTGTCCA
>CAZOIK010000192.1:0-7077 GCA_964579765.1 uncultured Bifidobacteriaceae bacterium | reverse complement strand
CGGGTGGGCTTGCGCTATGACATTCTTTCACGCCTTGCGGTCCACAAATTTCGTGCAGACCTTCCGGTCGCCACTACGCACTCTACGCCAGCGCGACGATCTCCTGTTGCACGGGGCCCGTCACGATCGCGTCGCGATCGCGCACGAGCATGTCGATTTCCAGACGCACGCCGAAGTCGTCGAAGTAGAGGCCGGGCTCGACGGTGAACCCCGTCCCGGGCAGCAGGCGCCGGTCGTCATGCGTCTCGTAGTCGTCCATGTTAACGCCATTGCCGTGGACTGACTCGCCCAGACTGTGCCCGGTCCGGTGCAGCACGTGGGCGCCGAACCCGGCGCCGCGCAGGACGCTCGAGGCCGCGCGATCGACCTGCCACCCGCGCAGCTGCTGGCCGGCGGCGGCCGCCCGCTGGACCAGCGTGACGGCGGCGTCGCGCGCGGCGGCGACCGTGTTGAACACAGTCACGTACCGATCTGGCGGCTGCGAGCCGGTATAGCCCACCCAGGTGATGTCGGCGTAGACGGCGCCCGGCCGATCGAGCTTGCCCCACAGGTCCAGCAGCACCATCTCGCCGGGCCGGATGGGGCGATGATCGGCGGCCGTCGGCATGTAGTGCGGGTTGCCCGCGTTGCCGGCTGCGCCGACGATGGGCGGCGAATCGCTGACGAGGCCCTCGTCGCGGAACCAGCCGGTCATCAACTGTTGAATCTCGTACTCGTCGGTCGGGACGCCGGCGCTCAGCCGCTCGCGAATCGCCGCGAACGCCTGGTCCTTCACACGGTAGAGCTTTGCGGACGCCTGCAGGTGCGTGTCGATTGCGCGCGCGTCCCACACGGCGGCAAAACGCTGCACCAGGTCGCCCGACGACGCGATCTCGAGGCCGAGGCGCCGCAGGTGCTCGATCGTGCCCGCGTCCACGCGGCCGAGATACGGAATCGCGCCGTCAGGCGAATATTCCATCGCGACCCGCCGCACGCCGCGCACGAGCGCGCGCAGGCCCTGCTCGAGTTCCTCGCGTCCCGCGTAACGCGCAATGGCGCCGGGCAGATGCGCGAGCACGTGCTGCTCGATTGCATGTACCAAGCCGCGGGGCTCGCCCGCCGCAGGGATGAGGTAGTACCAGCGGCGCGTCGCGAGATGGCCGTCGCCGCGATTCGTGCCGGTGACCTCGGCCGCGATCGGGTTGCTGCCGTGGAAGTCGTAGAGCAGCCAGGCGTCCAGCCCCTCCGCCGCGAGCGCGGCCTGCACGGCGCCGATGTCGAGCCCGGCCGTCGCCTGAACCATCTCGATAAGTATAGCGTGGTGGCTGAGGCATAATTCCGTCATGATTCGCCACTTCCGCGTCGTGTCCGTCGTCGGCGCGATGGTCGTGCTCGCCGCGGGGATGCTCCGCGCGGCGCAGAGCGCGACCGGTGCGCAGACGCCGACCTTCCGCGTCGCCGTTGACTACGTCGAGGTGGACGTCCTCGTCACCGACGCCAACGGCAACTACGTCCGCGACCTGACGAAGGACGACTTCCAGGTGTTCGAGGACGGCAAGCCGCAGGCGGTGTCGAACTTCGTGGCGGTGAACATCCCCGTCACCCGCAGCGAGCAGCCGCTCTTCACGCGCCAGGCGATCGACCCCGACGTCGAGACCAACGACCAGCCGTTTGCCGGGCGCGTCTACGTGATGGTGCTCGACTCGGCGCACACGCTGCCGCAGAACACGAACCTCATGCGGGTGGCGGCGAAGAAGTTCGTCAACGAGAAGCTGGGCGCCAACGACCTGATGGCGGTCGTGCAGGCGCACGGCGCGCAGGGCGGACCGGCCGACGGGCAGGAATTCACGAACAACAAGCGCCTGCTGCTCGCCGCCATCGACAAGTTCCGCGGCACCGAGCCGCGGTCGGCGACGCTCAACAAGCAGGACGACGTGATCAACAACGCCGCGCAGCGCGCCGCGATCGCCGCGAGCGGCGGCACGCCGCCCGACCCCACCGACCTCGACGTCAAAGAGCGTGAGTACAACGCCCGCGCCGTGCTCGACGAGCTGACCGCCGTCGCCGACTGGTTCTCCGTCGTCCACGGCCGCAAGAAGTCGATCCTCTACTTCAGCGAAGGCATCAGCTACGACATTCACGACGTGTTCGCGAACGGCGGCAACAACGCCGCGGAGATGATCCAGCTGCGGATGCGGGATCTCGAGCGGGCGACGACGAAGGCGAACGCCGTGATCTACGCGATCGATCCGCGCGGCCTGCAGGGGCTCGCCGACGACAGCATCGAGCTGCAGCAGGTGGACGCGCCGGGGCTCGACCAGAACAGCATGCAGAACGAGATGCGGCTGGCGCGCGAGAGCCTGCTGGATCTGGCGGAGGCGACCGGCGGCTTCGCCGTGGTCAACACCAACCGGATCGCGAACGCCTTCGACCGCATCGTGGACGAGAACAGCTCGTACTACGTGCTGGCGTACTACCCGCCGAATCCGAAGCGCGACGGCAAGTACCACAACATCACCGTGCGCGTGACGCGTCCGGGGCTCACCGTGCGCTTCCGCAAGGGGTACGCGAACCAGACGGGCAAGGCGCCCGAGCCGGTCAAGAGCGATCTCGCGCCCGAACTGCTGCAGGCCATCCAGAGCCCGGTGCCCGTCAGCGGGCTGGGCATGCGCGTGTTCGCGGCGCCGTTCAGGGGCGCCGCCCCGAGCGCGTCGGTGCTGGTGGGCGTCGAGCTGCGCGGCCGCGACGTCGCCACCACGGCCGGAGGCAAGCTGGATCTCGCGTACGCGGCCATCGACCTGGACGGCAAGATGAAGGCGTCGAGCCACGACACGCTGACGCTGAACCTGCGTCCGGAGACGAAGGCGCGCGTCGAAGAGAAGGGCATGCGGGTGCTCGGCCGCCTGAACGTGCCGCCGGGCCGCTATCAGCTGCGCGTCGCCGCCTACGATTCGGCCGGCGGCGCGGTCGGCTCCGTGATGTACGACCTCGAGGTGCCGGACTTCGGCAAGAACCATCTGGTGATGAGCGGACTCGTGCTGACGTCGGCCGCCTCGAGCTCGACGCCGACCGTCAAAGCCGACGACGACCTGCGGATGGCGCTGCCGGGGCCGCCGGTCGCGGCGCGGAGTTTCGCGCAGAACGATCAGGTGGCGGTGTTCACCGACGTCTACGACAACGACGTCACGCCGGCGCACAAGGTGGACGTCACGACGTCGCTCGTGTCCGACACCGGCCGCGTCGTCTTCAAGAACGACGACGAGCGATCGACGGAGGAGTTGGGCGGCAAGCCGGGCGGCTTCGGCGTCGGCGAGACGCTGTCGCTCTCCGACTTCGAGCCCGGCCTCTACGTCCTAAGAGTAGAGGCGCGATCGCGGCTCGGCGCCGATGTCGTCGCGAGCCGGCAGGTGCAGATTCGTGTCACGGCCCCGGAGGGCCAGTCGAAATGATCAAGGCAGCAGTGGCAATCCTGATGGCGGCGATACTGCAGGGCATGGCGATGCGCACCGTGGACAAGGGGCTGAACAGCAACATCGACGGCGCGCGCCAGGTCGTCGTGCGCACGGCCGACGACTGGGCGAAGCTGTGGACGCAGCATGCGGGCGAGCGCGCCCGGCCGTCCGTCGATTTCAACAAGGAGATGGTGATCGCGGTCTTCATGGGGTCGCGCCCGAGCGCCGCGTTCTCGGTTGACATCACCGGCGTGCGGGAACAGGCGGGCATGCTGGTGGTGTCGTACAAGGAAACGCGGCCAGCGCCCGGAAGCGTGGCCGCGCAAATTCTGACGTCGCCGTTTCACATCGTCGCGGTGCCGAAGGTCGGCGCGACCGCAGTGACGTTCGAGAAGGCGAGCTAGCTACTTCTTCTTCGCGGTCTTCGGCGCGTCGGTCTTCGGTTCGTCGAGCTTCGCGACCTTCTTCGGCTTCACCGTGCCGTTGGCGTGGCTGAAGTTCCAGCTGTTGCCGTTCATCTTCGGGTCCCACGGCGTGGTGATCGTCAGCGTGTCCACGGCGCCGGGCTCGAGCATCTTGTCCATGACGGCTTCGCTGCCGCCGACCGGCTGGCCGGCCTTGTCGAACCATGTCTCTTCGACCTTGAGCCGCGCGATCGGGCCGGGGCTCAGGTTCTTGACCTTCATGGTCGTCACGACGTTGCTGCCGGTCTTGCGCGAGGTCGGGACGAATTCGACGTCGGCCTGGCCCTTGAAGGCGTTCTCGACCTTGCGGCCCGCCAGGATGGGATGCATCTCCGGCGCTTTCTGCGCGACGAGCGACGGGCCGGCAAGGCTGACGCCGACGAGCGTCGCGACAGCCGCGATGCGTGCACGAGTCATACGGATCCTCCTGCTGCAGGCCGGCTGAAGCCGGCCCCCACATGATGTGTAGTGTCCGCCGTCAGGCGGACGCATGAAAACGGCGGCGATTATACAGGTACGCCGCCGAGGGATCACATCTCGCCGTTCCAGTCCTCCGGCTCGGGATTGATCGAGCGGAAGATCTCCATGTGCCACTTGCCGCCGCCCCAGGGCTCGATCACTTCGGCGGCGACGACGTCGACGAGGATCTCCGAGAACAGCCGACCTTCCGGGTCGTTTTCTAGGTGGTACGCGGGCTCGTCCCAGCCGAAGTTGGGATAGAGCATCAACGTGAGGAACAGGTCGTACCCGTCGTCAACGACGATGAGCTGGCCGCAGGGGCGCTTCAGCGTCGAGTGGTAGATGAGGTATTTCTCGGCGCTGTGCGCGCGGATGTAGCGCTTGAGCGCGAACTCGCGCGCGACGATCTCCTCGACCGCAATCTTCTTGTCCCAGCAGTCGCGGCAGTACTTCTCTTCGCCTCTCGGCTCGGAGACGTCCTTCGCGCCGCAGAGCGCGCATCGGGATTTGGCGACCGCCTTGCGGGGCATGCCGTCAATTTACCACTTACAATGGGAATCACAAATGGAACGGCCCGCGCACGCCGGTCTGCGGCATCTGGCGCTGCATGCACGCGATCTCGAGGCGATGAAGCGCTTCTACGTCGATCTGCTGGGCTTTGCCGTCGAGTGGGAGCCCGATCCGGACAACGTGTATCTGTCGTCGGGCCTCGACAACCTCGCCCTGCATCGCGCCACAGGAGAGGTGACGCCCGGCGCGCTCGACCATTTGGGGCTGATCGTGCGCGCGCCCGCGGACGTGGATCGCTGGGCCGAGTTTCTCGAGAGCAAGGGCGTGACGCTCGCCGCCAGGCCGAAGACGCACCGCGACGGCGCCCGGTCGTTCTACTTCCACGATCCGGACGGCAACACCGTCCAGATCATTCATCATCCGCCGATAAGTGGACGAGTGTGAGATTCTCAAATCCTCACATTCAGGGATCGCCGGTACATGTTCTCGACGTATTCCTTGACCATCCGCCGCGCGCAGAAGCGCGGGGCGACCGTGCGGATCGATTCCTTCACGAACGACAGCCAGCGGTGCGGGACGTTGTCGTCCCCGCGGTCGTAGAACGCCGGCACCACTTCCTCTTCGAGTAGCCGGTAGAGCTCGTTGGCGTCCGCGGCGTCGACCGCGTCGTAGTTGTCGGGCGGCGCGCCGCCGTCGATCACCCAGCCGTTGGCGCCGTTGGCGCCCTCGGCCCACCAGCCGTCGGCGATGCTCAGGTTCGGCACGCCGTTGATGGCCGCCTTCATGCCGCTGGTGCCGCTCGCCTCGAGCGGCTTGCGCGGCGTGTTGAGCCAGATGTCGCAGCCCTGGACGAGGAAGTGCGCGACGTGCAGATCGTAGTCGTCCACGAACGCGACGCGGCCGCCGAAGGCCGGGTCGAGCGCGCGCCGGAAGACGCGCTGCAGGTGATGCTTGCCGATGTCGTCGGCCGGGTGCGACTTGCCGGCGAAGACGATCTGCACTGGCCGGCCGGCGGCGTTGAGAATCCGCCCCAGCCGCTCGGCGTCGGCGAACACGAGCTCGGGACGC
Source organism: uncultured Bifidobacteriaceae bacterium (assembly GCA_964579765.1). Taxonomy (GTDB): domain Bacteria; phylum Acidobacteriota; class Vicinamibacteria; order Vicinamibacterales; family CAVVIG01; genus DATNBT01. The sequence continues at coordinate 1,145 of CAZOIK010000192.1, read as the reverse complement.
TTGTAGCCGGTGAACCGCCGAGCGAACCCGATCGTCAGCGCGTTCGGATCGAGCAGCGTCCCTGAGGCGACGATGCGCGGCGTGCCGACGTGTTCGTCGATCCAGCGCGTGCGCGCCCGCTCGCGGACGAACGCGAACAGATGGCTGCGCAGCGACTGCCGCACGGCCCACAGCTCTTCGTCGGGAATCGTCAGGATGGCGTCCCACATCGCCGCGTCGTCCTGCCGGTCGCGCCAGTCGGGGCCGAGATAGGCGGTGAAGAGATCGGCGAGCTCCGCGGCGAGCCACGTCGGGACGTGGACGCCGTTGGTGACGTACGCCACGGGCCGCTCGGCTTCGGGCACGCCCGGCCAGATCGACGCCCACATGTCGCTCGTGACGTCGCGGTGCAGCCTCGAGACGGCGTTGACCTTGGACGCCGAGCGCAGCGCGAGCGCCGTCATGTTGAACTGCGCGCCGGCGCCGTTGTCGTGCGCGCCGAGCGCGAGGAACTTGTCGCGGTTGGGCCCGAGCGTGCCCCAGCACCCGGCCAGGTGCTTCTCGACCAGGTAGAACGGAAACGCGTCGTGGCCGGCCGGCACCGGCGTGTGCGTCGTGAAGATCGTCGTCTCGCGGATTTCCTGGAGCGCGTCGTCGAACGTGCGGCCGTGCTCGAGCAGCTCGCGGATCCGCTGGAGCACGACGAAGCCGGCGTGCCCTTCGTTCAGGTGAAAGGCGCTGGCGTTGACGCCGAGCGCCTTCAGCGCGCGCACGCCGCCGATGCCGAGAATGATCTCCTGCTGGATGCGTGTTTCGCGATCGCCGCCGTACAACCGCGCCGAGAGCTCGCGATCCCACGGCGCGTTCTCGGGAAGATCCGTGTCGAGGAGATAGAGCGTGACGCGTCCGACGAGCACCTTCCAGATGGCGACGAGCACGGAGCGCTCGCCGAGGGGGACGGCCGTGATCCCGGGCTGCCCGTCGGCCAGGATGGCCGGGGAGATCGGGGCGTCCGCCCAGTTCAGGCGCTCGTAGCTCTCTTCCTGCCAGCCTTCGGCCGACAGCCGCTGATGGAAGTACCCCTGCGGATACATGAACCCCACGCCGACGAGCGGCACGCCGAGGTCGCTGGCTTCCTTGCAGTGATCGCCGGCGAGGACGCCGAG
>CAZOIK010000191.1:0-5911 GCA_964579765.1 uncultured Bifidobacteriaceae bacterium | reverse complement strand
AAGCCGGCGCCGTGCTCGTCGTCGCCGTGATGGCGGCACTGCTCGGCGTGGCCACTCCGGCCCGCGCGCAGCGGCGCGGCGCGCCGGCGGCGGGCGACGAGCCGGCGATCACGCCGTTCGAGCTGCAGCGGCTGTTCGACTCGTACGCGCTGCTGCAGGCGCAGGAGTTCCTGAAGATCAGCGACGATCAGTACACGCGCTTCCTGCCGCGCTTCAAGGCGCTGCAGGACACGCGGCGGCAGGCGCAGCAGCAGCGCCTGCGCCTGCTCAACGAGCTGCGGACGATGGTGAACTCGAACCAGCCCGACGAACAGATCGGCGCGACGCTCAAGCAGCTCGCCGATCTCGACGAGCGCGCCGTCGCCGATACGCGTAAGGCGCTCGAGGGCGTCGATCAGGTGCTCGATCTCCGCCAGCAGGTCAAGTTCCGCCTGTTCGAAGAGCAGATGGAGCGCCGCAAGCTCGAGCTCGTCACCCGCGCCCGCCGCCAGGCCAACCGCGCCAATCAGTAACCGGCCAGCAGCCGTGCAGGCCTCGAGGCCTGCCCGTCATGCGGACCTGAAGGTCCGCACGACATCGGATGCGGTAGTACAATTTTCGCGTGCACGCGAAGACGCACCTGATCGCCACGTTCGTCGCGGCCGCGTTGACGGCGACCGCGCTGGCGGCGCCTGCGCTCACGAAGCGCGACGCGGAGTCGATGCGCCACAAGATCGAGACGATCAACGAGCTGGCGGAGCAGCCCAGGAAGCCGGCGCGCACGCCGCCGCACCGGACGGTCATCACCGAAAACGAAGTCAACGCGTACTTCACGTTCGACGCGGCCAGGGATCTGCCGCCGGGCGTCGTCGCGCCGTCGATCTCGATCGTCGGCGACGGCCGGCTGTCCGGCCGCGCGCTCGTCGATTTCGACGCGGTCCGCAAGGCCTCGCCGCCCAAGAGCCTGCTCGATCCGAAGAACCTGCTGGCGGGACGCATTCCGCTGACGGCGACCGGCGTGCTGACGACGAGCAACGGCACCGGCCGGTTCGCGCTCGAGTCGGCGAGCGCCGGCAGCCTGCCGCTGCCGAAGCTGCTGCTCGACGAGATCGTCGGCTACTACTCGCGGACGCCGGGCAACCCGAACGGCTTCAGCCTCGACAGTCCGTTCCCGCTGCCGGCGGGCATCCGCGAGGTCCAGATCACGCGCGGGCAGGCCGTCGTCGTTCAGTGAGCCTCCCGTGAGGGAACACGACGACGTGCTGGCGACCGCGCTGCAGTATCTGAAGGGCGTGGGGCCCCGCCGCGCCGCCGACTTCGCGCACGCGGGGCTGCTCACCATCGAAGATCTGCTGTACCGGTTTCCAATGCGGTACGAGGATCGCAGCCGGCTGCAGCGCATCGCGTCGCTCAAACCCGGCAAAGCCGCGTCGCTCGCCGGTCGCATTCTGAGCTGCGGCCTGCGGTCAACGCGCCGCCCCGGCTTCAAGATCTTCGACGCCGTCGTCGATGACGGCACCGGGTCGATTCGCGTGTCGTGGCTCAACCAGGCGTTTCTGCGCGACGTGTTCGCCGCCGGCCAGCACGTGGTGCTGTTCGGGCCCGTCGAGATGCGCGGATCGGGCGGCCTGCAGCTCACGAACCCGCAGTACGAGATCCTCGACGACGACGACGCGGAGACGATTCACACCGGCCGCATCGTGCCTGTGTACGAGCGGACGGGGAGCGTCACGCCGAAGATGCAGCGGCGCCTGGTGTGGGACGCGCTGCAGCAGCTGCCGCCGGATCTGCCGGACCTGCTGCCTGACGCCGTTCGGCTGAAGCTGGACATGCCGACGCGACACGCGGCGCTCCTGGCGTCGCACTTTCCGCCGGCCGACGCGTCGCTCGACGCGCTGAACCGCTTCGCGACGCCGGCGCAGCAGCGCCTGATTTTCGAGGAAGCCTTTCTGTTCCACACGGGCGTCGCGGCGCGCCGCCGGACGGCCGCCGCGGAACGCAAGGCCATTGTCCCGACCGTGGACGATCGGATCCGCGAGTCAGCCCGCCGCGTGCTGCCGTTCAAGCTGACCGGAGGACAGCGGACGGCGTTGAAGGAGATCGTCGATGACCTGCAGCGTCCGCAGCCCATGAACCGGCTGCTGCAGGGAGACGTCGGCGCGGGCAAGACGATCGTCGCGCTGCTCGCGGCGCTGGTCGCGATGGAAAACGGGCTGCAAGTCGCGTTCATGGCGCCGACGGAGATTCTGGCCGAGCAGCACTTCCTCAACGTCTCGCGGCTGCTGCAGCCGTCGCGCTTCCGTGTCGCGCTGCTGACCGGCGCGTCGACGGCCGCGGCCCGGCGCGAGCAGCTCGGCGAGATTGAGGCCGGCACGATTCAGCTCGTCATCGGCACGCACGCGCTGGTCGAGGGCGACGTCCGCTTCGCGCGGCTCGGCCTCGTCGTCATCGACGAGAAGCACCGGTTTGGCGTCCTGCAGCGCGCGAGCCTGCGGACCAAGGGCCTGCATCCCGACGTGCTCGTGATGACGGCGACGCCGATTCCGCGGACGCTGGCGCTGACGCTGTACGGCGACCTCGACGTGTCGGTCATCAGAGATCTTCCGCCGGGACGGCTGCCGACGCAGACGACGGCGAAGCCCGAGTCGCGGCGCGAGGACGTGTACGAATTCGTGCGTGAGCAGCTCGACGCGGGGCGCCAGGCGTACGTGATCTATCCACTCGTGGACGAGTCCGAGAAAGTCGATCTGAAAGCCGCGACGGCGATGTTCGATCACCTGTCGCAGGAGGTGTTCCCGCACTACCGGACCGGGCTCCTGCACGGGAAGCTGAAGGGCGACGCCAAGGATCGCGTGATGAAGTCGTTCGCGGCGGGCGACATCCAGCTGCTCGTCTCGACGACGGTCGTCGAAGTCGGCGTGGACGTGCCGAACGCGACCGTGATGATCGTCGAGCATGCCGAACGGTTCGGCCTGTCGCAGCTGCATCAGCTCCGCGGGCGCGTCGGCCGCGGGGCGCACCAGTCGCACTGCGTGCTGCTGTATCAGGCGCCCCTGTCGGATGAGGCGCGCGCGCGGCTGCGCGCGCTGACCGAGACGACGGACGGGTTCGAGATCGCGGAACGCGATCTCGCGCTACGCGGGCCGGGCGACTTCTTCGGCACGCGGCAGGCCGGCATCCCGACGTTCCGGTCGATCGATCTCGTGCGCGATCGCGCCGTGCTCGACCGGGCCAAGATGGAGGCCGACGCGTGGATGGACGCGGCGGCGCAGTCGCCCGCGACGCTCGCGAAGATGCTCGAGAGCTGGGAGCAGCGGTTCAAGCTGATCGAGGTCGCGTAGGCGTATTGACGTGCTTCACTGTCCGTGTTGGAATAACCGGCAAGCCTCGCGCCCGTTCTGGGCCTATAAGCCGAGACCCTCTACTTACCTGAATACGTGCTGATGGCCACCGGTCGCATCCCGCTGGCTGGTTGTCGTGGTCCCAAGGCAGGGCGTGGAGGGGATATGAGCAAGGATTGGATCGGCATGGATCGTTACAGGCGTGATCGAGACCTGGTGTTTCACAGTGATCAGGTGAATGGTTCTTGCCGTGGTTCAGTGCCGTCACCATATCGCTGAATCACCAATTGATCCGATCCGGAGCCCATGCGCGTAATCGCAGGCGCTCTCAAAGGCAGGCGCCTGGACGCGCCGAGCTGGGAGGGGCTTCGCCCGACCTCCGACAAGCTGCGCGAGACGCTGTTCAACGTGCTGGCGCCGCAGATTCCGGGTGCGCGCGTGCTGGACGGTTATGCGGGGACGGGCGCCGTGGGCATCGAGGCCCTGAGCCGGGGCGCCGCGCACGTCACATTCGTGGATCAGGACCGCCGGGCCTGCGCGCTCATCGCCGCCAATCTCGAGCGATGCGGGGTGGTGGACGGCTATGCTATTATCCAGACGTCCGTTCTTCAGGCGATCGAGCGGCTCCGCGGTGGGCCGCTCTTCGACGTTGTCCTGTTCGACCCCCCATACGCCAGCGACATTCATGAAACATTGGAGCACGTGGGGGACATCGTCAGGCCGGACGGAGTTGTAGTGTTCGAGCACGCGCGGAAAGCGCAGCCGCCGTCCGCCCCGGGCCGGCTGAGACGCGTGCGCGACGTGAATTCGGGCGACAGCGCGCTGACGTTGTACGCATGTCAACCCTAGCCGTCTATCCCGGGTCGTTCGATCCGCTGACCAACGGCCACGTGGACATCATCGAGCGCGGCGCCCGGTTGTTCGATCGCATCATCGTCGCCATCGCGGTCAACGCGGAGAAGGCGCCGATGTTCACGATGGGCGAGCGCGTCGAGATCGCGCGGGCGGTGTTCCGGGATCGGCCCAACGTCGAAGTCGACACGTTCGAGGGCCTGCTCGTGGACTACGTCGCGCGGCGCACGGCGAACGTGATCGTCCGCGGCCTGCGCGCCGTGTCGGACTTCGAATACGAGATGCAGATGGCGCTGATGAACCGCGAGCTCGCCGGGAGCATCGAGACCGTTTTCATGATGCCGGCCGCGCAGTACTCGTTCATCAGCTCACGGCTGATCAAGGAAGTGTTCTCGCTCGGCGGCCGGGTGCACGGCCTGGTGCCGGAGCTGGTGGAAGCACGTCTGCGGGAGAAGCAGGCGGTTCGGACGTAGCGAAAGGAGACTCATGGCGCGGCTGGCAGAACGGACGTCGAAGATCGCGAGCTCGGCAACGATGGCGGTGGGTGCGGCGGTGGACAAGTTGCGCCGCGCGGGCGTCGAAGTGATCGACTTCGGCGCTGGCGAGCCGGACTTCGGCACGCCGAACGCCATCAAGGATGCCGCGCGCAGGGCGCTCGACGCCGAGTTCACGAAGTACACGCCCGTGCCCGGCATCGCCGAACTGCGCAAGGCCGTCTGCGATCGCTACAAGACCGACTACGGCGTCGAGTACACCGAGTCGCAGGTCATCCTCAGCGCAGGCGGCAAGCAGGCGCTCTACAACGCCGCGCTCGCGCTGTTCGGTCCCGGCGACGAGGTCGTCACGCACCAGCCGTACTGGCCGACGATCGTCGAGCAGGTGAAGCTCGCCGACGCGACGCCGGTCGCCGTGATGACGAGCCCGACGGACGGCTTCGCCATCCACGCCGACAAGATCCTCGCGGCGGTGACGCCGAAGACGCGCGGCATCATCGTCAACTCGCCGTGCAACCCGACCGGCGCGCTGATCTCCGAGGCGGAGTTCCGCACGATCGCGGAGTTCGCCGGCAAGAGGGAGATCTGGCTCGTCGTCGATCTCTGCTACGAGCGGTTGATCTACGACCCGGTCCCGCACAACCTGCCGAAGATCATGGCCGGGCTCTGCCCCGAGACGTCGGTCATCTGCGGGTCCGCGTCGAAGGCGTACGCGATGACCGGCTGGCGCTGCGGCTGGACGATTGGTCCGGCGAAGATGATCGCCGCGTGCAACGCCATCCAGAGCCACGCGACGAGCAACGTCAACTCGATCACGCAGAAGGCGGTCGTCGAGGCGCTCAACGGCGTCCAGACGCCGGTGAAGGAGATGCTCGACGAGTACCGCACGCGCCGCGACAACCTCTACGGCTGGCTGACGGCGGATCCGCGCATCAAATGCCTGAAGCCCGCGGGCGCGTTCTACATGTTCCCGGACATCAGCGAGGCGATGGCGGCCGGCGGGTTCAAGACGTCGATCGAGTTCGCGCAGGCGCTGCTCGACGAGCAGCGCGTCGCCGTCACGCCGGGCGAGGCGTTCGACTCGCCGGGATTCATCCGGATGTCGTATGCGACGTCGATGGCCAATCTGAAGGAAGGCAGCCGCCGTCTCGTCGAGTTCGTGCAGGCACGAGCCGGCGCGCCGGCCGCGGCAGGACGCTAGGCACTCACACCTCGTACATCCCCATGCCCAACAATCCACGTCGT
>CAZOIK010000190.1:0-8127 GCA_964579765.1 uncultured Bifidobacteriaceae bacterium | reverse complement strand
AGGGCACTGATCACGTCGGCCGGCTGGCTCGCGGCTGCCGCGTGTGTGCTCGTCTGTCTTCCCGCATGCTCGTCGAAGCCCGAGCCGCCGAAGCCGACGCCGACCTACACGCTCCGCCAGGTCGCGCTGCCCGATCTGTCGCACGCGGCGCCGTCGGTCCAGCAGCAGCTGCGCGACGGCTACGCGGCGCTCAAGAAGAAGATCGACGCGCCGTCCACGCCGCCCGAAGAACTCGGCGCCGCGTATGGGCAGATGGGCATGTTGTTCATGGCCGCCGAATTCCGCGGTGAGGCGGAATCGGCGTTCCTGAATGCGCAGACGTTCAACTCGCGCGATCCCCGCTGGCCGTACTACCTGGGCCAGCTCTACAAAGTCAAAGGCGACGCGCCGGCCTCCATCGCGGCCTTCTCGCGCGCGCTCGAGCTGCAGCCCGGTGACGTGCCGACGCTCATCTGGGTGGCGGAAGGCGATCTCGATCAGGGCAAGCCAGACGAGGCGCAGCCGCTCTTTGAGAAGGCGCTGTCGCTCAAGCCGCAGTCCGTTGCGGCGCAGTACGGCCTGGGCCGGGTGGCCCTCGCGAAGCAGGACTACGCGCGCGCCGTTGACTACCTGCAGAAGGCGCTCGCCCTCGACCCGCAGGCCACCGTCATTCACTATCCGCTCGCGATGGCATACCGTGGCATCGGCGATCAGGCCCGCGCGCAGGCGAACCTCGCGTTGCGCGGCACGCTGGAGATCAAGCCGGACGACCCGCTCATGGATCGCGTCAACGCGCTCTTGAACAGCGCGCTCGCGTACGAAGTGAGCGGCGCCGACGCGCTCGATCACGGGGACTTCAAGGCGGCCGCCGAGGCGTTTCACAAGGGCATCGAGGTCGCACCGAAGGAGCCGTCGCTGCATCACAAGCTCGGCACCGCGCTGGCGCTGCTTGGAAATCAGCAAGGCGCGGTCGCCGAATTCGAACGCGCGCTCGTCCTGGATCCGAAGTTCGTCAAGGCGCATTACAGCCTGGCGCTGATCCAGGCCGACCTGGGGCAGCCGATGGCGGCGATTCAGCATCTGCAGGCCGCGCTCGCCGCGGAGCCCGGCTACGTCGAAGCGCGGCTGCAGCTCGCCCACATGCTCCGTCGGACCGGGCAACTCGAGGCGTCGCTGCCGCAGTACGAGCAGATCGTCCGCACGGATGCGCGCGTCCCCGAGGCGCGGTTCGGCTATGCTGCCGCGCTCATCCGGCTCCGCCGGTACGCGCAGGCGCGCGACTACCTCGCCGACGCGCTCCGCGTCTATCCCACGCAGCTCTCGTTCGCCAACGCGCTCGCGCGCGTCCTCGCGGCGGCGCCCGACGACAAGGTGCGCGACGGCCGCCGGGCGGCGTCGCTCATCCAGCCCGTGGTCGCGCAGATTCGCGCGAGCGACGTGCTCGAGACGATGGCGATGGTGCAGGCCGAGCTCGGACAGTTCACCGAGGCCGTGACGTGGCAGAAGGACGCGATCGCCGCCGCCGAGAAGAGCGGTGAACACGACATCGCGCAGCGCATCTCGGACAACCTCCGGCTCTACGAGGCGCGCAAGCCCTGCCGCACGCCGTGGCGCCCCGACGAGCCGATCGAGTTTCAGCCGACGGGCGGCGCGCAGGCAGTACAATCGCCGAACTTATGAGCACCGTCGTCTCGACCCGCAAGAACTCGATCCAGCTCGTCGCAATCGCGAGCCTCATCGGCACGACGATCGAGTGGTACGACTTCTTCCTCTACAACACGGCTGCGGCGCTCGTGTTCAACAAGCTGTTCTTCCCGACGTTCGATCCCTTCGTCGGCACGCTGCTCGCTTTCAGCACCTACGCCGTGGGCTTCGCGGCGCGCCCCGTCGGCGGCCTCGTCATCGGCCATTACGGCGATCGCGTCGGGCGCAAATCCATGCTGGTGCTGACGCTCATCATGATGGGCATCGCGACGAGCGCCATCGGGCTGCTGCCGTCATACGCCGTGATCGGCGTGTGGGCGCCGATCCTGCTCGTCTTCCTGCGCGTCGTGCAGGGCTTCGGCGTCGGCGGACAGTGGGGCGGCGCGGTGCTGATGACCGTGGAGCACGCGCCGAAAGGACAGCGCGGCTACTACGGCAGCTGGCCGCAGATCGGCGTGCCGGCCGGCCTGCTCGCGTCAACGGTGGTCTTCTCGATCTTCTCGCGGCTGCCGGCCGATCGCTTCCTGGCGTGGGGCTGGCGCATCCCCTTCATCCTCAGCATCGTCCTCGTCGCCGTCGGGATTGCCATCCGGATGAAGATTCTCGAGACGCCGTCGTTCGAGAAGATGAAGGAGACCAAGAGCGTGGCGCGGCAGCCGGTGCTGGAGCTGCTGAAGAAGTATCCGGCGCAGGTGCTGCAGGCGGCGGGCGCGCGCTGCGCGGAGAACGGCGCGTTCTACATCTACTCGGCGTTCATGCTCGTCTACGCGACGCAGCACGCGCACGTCAGCCGCGACGTCGCGCTCAACGGGCTGATGATCGGCGCGGCCCTCGAGTTCGTCGCCGTGCCGGCCTACGGCGCGCTCAGCGATCGCGTGGGCCGCAGGCCGGTGTACCTGTTCGGCGCGATCATGACGGCGGTGCTCGCGTTCCCGCTGTTCTGGATGTTCGACACCGGGTCCACGCCGCTCGTCTGGCTCGCGCTCCTGATGTCGCTGCTGCTCGCCCACGCGCCGATGTACGCGCCGCAGGGCGCGTTCTTCTCCGAGCTCTTCGGCACCAGCGTGCGCTACAGCGGCGCGTCGCTCGGTTCGCAGCTCGGCGCGACGGTCGCCGGCGGCCTCTCGCCCCTCATTGCGACGGCGCTGCTGCCGACGTACGGGCCAACGGCCATCGCGCTCTACATCATCGGCATGGCGCTCGTCACGATTGTCGCCGTGTGGTCGGCCACCGAGACGCTGCGGCACGAGCTCGAAGAGAAACATTGAGGTGCGCAGAGTTCTGATCGCGGGGGGCGTGGTGATCGCCGCGGCGGCCCTCGCCGGCTATGCGCTGTTCCGGTCGCGCAGCCGCCTGCCGTCTCCCGATTCTCCCGTCTACGAAAACCTGACGCGGAACTTCTACCGCGCGCTCGCCGAACTGCAGGTCGGCCTGCTCGACGACGCGAAGCGCGACTTCGGGACGGCGACCGAGCTGGTGCCGGCCGAGCCGGCGTCGTGGGCCGATCTCGGCCTCGCGCACCTGCGGCTCGGCGAATTCGAGGCCGCCGCGCCGGCGATCGAGAAGGCCGTGCAGCTGTCCCGCTCGCTCGCGCCGGCATCGGCGAGCGAAGTGATCTTCCTGCGCGGCCGCCTCGAGACCTCGAGCGGCAGGCTGGATCAGGGGCTCGCCGACTACCGCCGCGCCGTCGATCTCGATCCGAACAACGTGCGCGCGCGCTACGCCCTCGCCGAGGAAACCGAGCGCGCCGCCGGTGCGAACGCCGACGCCGACGCGCAGCGGCTGTTCGAGTCGATTCTGAAGGCGCGTCCGGGCAACCTCGCCGTCGTCCTCGAGCGCGCGCGCCTGGCCGCCAAGCGCGGCGACGCCGCGGCTCTGCAGGATGCCATTCGCACGCTCGATCCGCTCGCCGCCGGCTGGCCCGCGTCCGCGGTGGAGCAGTACCGGGGCCTGCAGTCGGCCGTCGCGGCCGGCGCTCTGCAGGAGGCCGCGCGCAGCGTCGCCTTTCTCCGCAACGTCCTCGTCCGCGTGCCCGCGTATCGCGACAGCCTGGCCGCCGTACGCACGCCGACCGAGCTCATTGCCGATCCGTTCGAGACCTACTTGCGGCTTCCGCCTCCGTCCTCCGCGCCGTCGCCGGCAGACGACGGGCTGACGTTCACGCGCGAGGACGCCTCTGCCGCGCCGGCGGTGCCCGAAGGCGCGCTCGCGCTCGACTGGAATCGCGACTTCAAGATGGACTACGCGACGGCCGGCACGGACGGCGTGCGCGTGTTCACGCAGCAGAGCGACGGCACGTACATCGACGCCACGCCGAAGACTGATCGCCTGACGGCCGACTGCTTCGCCGTCTGGACGGCGGACGTCGAAATGGACGGCGACCTCGATCTCGTCGCCGGCGTCCGGGGCGCCGCGCCCGTCGTGCTGCGCAACAACGGCGACGGCACCTGGAAGCAGCTGCGGCCGTTCGCGGGCGTCACCGGGCTGCGCGCATTCGCGTGGGGCGACATCGACGGCGACGGCGATCCCGACGCGGTGCTCGTGGGCGAGAAAGGCGACCTGCACGTGTTCGAAAACCTGCAGGCTGGCGAATTCCGTGAAATGGCCGGCCCGCCGGGATTCGGCGTCGTCGTCGCGGCGGCGATTGGCGACGTCAACGGCGACGGCGTCCTCGATCTCGTCTCGCTCGACACGAACGGAGTCGTCCGGCGGACGTCGCGCCGGGACGGCGCGTGGCAGTCGGAACCGATCGCGCAGTGGCCGTCGGAGATTGGCGCGGCCGCCGTTGGCGGCTATCGGATCCTGCTCGCCGACCTCGACAACAACGGCGCCATCGACGTCATCGCATCGGGCGGCGGCCGATCGAGCGCATGGTTGTTCGACAACCAAAACAACCAATATGTGGGGCGGCCCTTTCAGGCCCGCCAGCTCGATCAGCTGGAGATCACGGCGGTCGCCGATTTCAACGCCGACGGGCAACTCGACTTCACCGGCACCTCAGGCGGACAGCGGCTGCGGTTCCTCGGCAAGGGCACGAAGGGCTATCACTGGCAGGTGGTCCGTCCGCGCGCGCAGCCGACGGCTGGCGATCAGCGCGTCAATTCGTTCGGCGTCGGCGGCGAAATCGAAATTCGCAGCGGGCTGCTCGTCGAGAAGCAGCTGATCGGCAGCGATCCAGTCCACTTCGGCCTCGGCACGCGAACAGCCATCGACGTCGCGCGCATCTTCTGGCCGAACGGCGTCATGCAGGCCGACTTCGACCGGAAGCCCGATCAGTCGGTCGTGGCCGAGCAGCGGCTCAAAGGATCGTGCCCGTGGGTGTTCACGTGGGACGGCACCGGCATGCGGTTCGTGACGGACTTCCTGTGGCGCTCGCCGCTCGGCCTGCGGATCAACGCCGTGGACACGGCGGGCGTGACGCAGACGGAAGACTGGGTGAAGATCCGCGGCGACCAGCTCGTCGCGAAGAACGGCGCGTACGACGTCCGCATCACAGCGGAGCTCTGGGAGACGCACTTCGTCGATCATGTCTCGCTCCTCGTCGTCGATCATCCGGCGGACGAGGATGTGTTCGTGGACGAGCGGTTCTCGAAGGACGCGCCGGCGCTCGCCGTCCACACGCTGACACGTCCGCAGCCGGTGCGGCAGGCGTGGGACGACCATGGGCACGACGTCACGGATCTCGTCGCGAACGAAGACGGCCGCTATCTTGCGACGTTCGAGCGCGGCGACTACCAGGGCATCGCGAAGGATCATTTCGTCGAGATCGACATCGCGCCCTTGCAGGGCCGCCGCTGGTTGGTGGCCACCGGCTGGATCTATCCGACCGACAGCAGCATCAACGTCGCCATCGGCCAGCAGCACCTGCAGCCGCACGGCATCGCGCTCGAGGCGCAGGACGAGCACGGCCGCTGGATCGTCGTCTCGCCGGACCTCGGGTTTCCGGCGGGGAAGAACAAGACGATCCTGATCGACCTCACCGCGGTTGCGCGCGCTGGCGTCGCGCATCCGCGCCGAGTGCGGCTGCGGACGAACCTCGAGGTCTACTGGGATCGGCTCGCGCTGGCCGACGATGCGCCCGATGCCGCGGTCAGGCCGGTGCGGATCGCGCCGTCCACGGCCGAGCTGCGCTATCGGGGATTTTCAAAAACCGACTATGCGCGTCATGATGTTCCGGAGATCCCGCGCTACGACCAGCTTGCGAACGTCGGCCAGCGCTGGCGCGACCTCATCGGCTACTACACGCGGTTTGGCGACGTGCGGGAGCTGCTGGCGAAGGTGGACGACCGCTACGTCATCATGAATGCCGGCGACGAGCTGCGGCTCTCGTTTCCTGCGCCTGTCGCGCCTGAGGATTCGGGGGCGCGAAGGCGGGATTTTGTCCTCATCGGAGACGGCTGGGTGAAAGACGGCGACTACAACACGACGGCCTCGAAAACGGTGGGCCCGCTGCCGCGACACGGCCATCCGGAGTACGCCGCGTCGGCGAACGACGCGATCGAAGACGACCCGGTATATCGGGCACATCCAGGCGACTGGCAGGCGTACCACACGCGCTTCGTGGACCCGAGCGTATTCCTGAGCGGCCTGCGTCCTGTCGAGGGACGATGAAGCTGCGCGCGCTGCAGCTCGTCTGGTTCATCGTCCTCGTCGGATCGCTCCTCGCGATCGTGCGGCTCAACAAAGCGGCGGCGGGCGCGGCCGCGACGAGCAATCGCTTCGGCTTCACGCTCGTCGAGTCCGCGAAGGCGATGGGCGTGGACTTCGTGCATCAGGGCCCGACGTTCGACCACAAGCTCGACCACATCATGCCGCAGATCGCGTCGGTCGGGGCGTCGGTGTCGGTCGCCGACTTCGACCGCGACGGCTGGCCGGACTTCTACCTGACCAACAGCGCGGACGGCAGCCTGAACCGTCTTTATCGCAACCAGCACGACGGCACGTTCAAAGACGTCGCGGGCGAGCTCGGTGTCGCCGACGTGAACCGTGCCGGCACGGGCGTGTCGATGGGCGCGGTGTGGGGCGACTACGACAACGACGGCTACGACGATCTGTTCCTCTACAAATACGGCCGGCCGGAGCTGTTCCACAACGACGCGGGCAAGGGCTTTACGGCCGTGAGCGAACAGGCGGGACTGCCGGCGTGGGTGAACGCGAACACGGCCGTCTGGCTCGACTACGACCGCGACGGACGGCTCGATCTGTTTCTTCCGGGCTACTGGAACGAGGACGTCGATCTCTCGCACCTGAAGACGACGAAGATCATGCCCGAGAGCTTCGAGTACGCGGAGAACGGCGGGCGGAAGTATCTCTTTCACAACCTCGGCGGCGGGAAGTTCGAGGAAGTCTCCGCGCAGCTCGGGATTGCGTCGCGGCGCTGGACGCTCGCGACGGCCGCGGGCGATCTCTCCGGCTCGGGGTTTCCCGATCTGTTTCTCGCGAACGACTACGGAATCCCGCAGCTATATGTCAACGAGGGCGGCGCGCGGTTCATCGAGAGCGGACGCGCCGCCGGCGTCGCGATGGCGCCGAAGAGCGGCATGAACGCCTCCTTCGGCGACGTGTTCAACGACGGCCGGCTGTCGATCTACAAGACCAACATCTCCGAGCCCGGCGTTCTGGTGCAGGCGAACGACCTCTGGGTGCCCCGCAAGACGACGTCGTCGGCGGCGGGCGCGACTCCGCAGTACGAGGACCTGGCGACGAGCGTCGGCGTCGATCTGGGCGGTTGGAGCTGGGGCGCGCAGTTCGGCGATCTCAACAACGACGGCACGCAGGATCTCTATCTCACGAACGGATATATCTCGGCCGGCGAGCGCAGCAGCTACTGGTACGACTTCGCGGTCATCGCCGTCGGTCACAGCGCGATCATCGGCGACGCGGCGAACTGGCCGGCGATGAAAGGCCGCAGCCTCTCGGGCTACCAGCGCAAGCGCGTGTGGCTCAACGACGGCCTCGGCCAGTTCACCGACGTGGCCCAGGTGGTCGGCGTCACCGACACGTACGACGGTCGCGCCGTCGCGCTCGCCGATCTTTCCAATCGCGGCGTCCTCGACGTCATCGTCGCCAACCAGCGCGGTCCGCTGCTGATCTACAGGAACACGGTCGCGCCGGGCCGCCACTGGATCGAGCTCGCGCTCGAAGGGACCGCGAGCAACCGGAGCGCCATCGGCGCGCGCGTCGAGCTGCACTGGGGCGGCAGGACGCAGGTGCAGGAGGTGTCGGGCGGCAACGGCTTCAGCTCGCAGAACGATCGCCGCATCCACTACGGGCTCGGCGCCGCCACCTCGGTCGATCGCATCGTCATCCGGTGGCCGTCCGGGCAGATGCAGGTGATCGATCATCCCGCAATCGACGCCATTCTGACGGTGAAGGAGCCGCAGTGAGCCGCTACTATCCGCCGCTCCTCATCACCGCGATTCTCCTCGCCGCGCACCTCTCCTT
>CAZOIK010000189.1:0-5243 GCA_964579765.1 uncultured Bifidobacteriaceae bacterium | reverse complement strand
CGCCCCCTGCGCCGCCGACACGCTCCCCGGGGCCGGCGGGATTTACCCCAACCCCCCGCCCTCACCCCCCCCCCGGCGCCCCGCGCCGCCGCGGAACGGGGCGCGGACAATTCCCACAGCGCCGCGGGTTTCTCCCCGCTGGCTGTTACCCCTTCGCCGCGAATGCCCGTGAAATCGCCTCGTCAGCGCGGATGCGTTCTTGCATGCTCGGCGGCGCGATTTGCCCAAACAAGGAGGCCCGCATGGCGGCGCATGACGCCTGGCTGACGTCGGAGCTCGAACGGCGCGGCGTTTCACGGCGGGAGTTCATGGGGTTCTGCGCGACGATGGCCGCGGCGCTCGCGCTGCCGGAATCCGCCGCGGCGCAGATCGCAACCGCGGTGCAGCGCGCCGAGAAGCCCGTCCTGCTCTGGCTCGAGTTCCAGGACTGTGCGGGCAACACCGAGTCGTTCCTCCGCGCCAGCCGGCCCACCGCCGCCGAGGTCCTCCTCGACATCCTCTCGGTGGACTACCACGAGACGATCATGGCGGCGGCCGGCGTCCAGGCCGAGCAGAATCGCGACAACGCGATCAGGCAGCGCGCCGGCCACTACATCGTCGTCATCGAGGGATCGATCCCGACGGGCGCCAACGGCGCCTACTGCACGATTGGCGGGCGCGCGGCCCTCGACATCGCGCGCGAGGCGTGCGCGGGCGCCGCGGCGACAATCGCCATCGGCACCTGCGCGGCATTCGGCGGCATTCCCGCGGCGGCTCCGAATCCGACGAGCGCGCTGGGCGTCGCCGACGCGGTGCCCGGCGTGAAGAACCTGATCAATCTCTCGGCCTGCCCCGCCAACGTCGAGAACCTCACCGCGCTGCTCGTGCACTACATGACGTTCAAATCCTGGCCGGCCCTCGATCATCTGCGCAGGCCGCTGTTCGCGTACGGCACGTCGATTCACGACGCGTGCGAGCGGCGCGCGCACTACGACGCCGGCCAGTACGTCGAAGCGTGGGGCGACCAGGGCCACCGCGACGGCTACTGCCTCTACAAGATGGGCTGCAAGGGCCCGGTGACGTTCCAGAACTGCCCCGACATCCTCTGGAACGGCGGCACGAACTGGCCGATCGGCTGCGGGCATCCGTGCATCGGCTGCGCCGAGCCGGACTTCTGGGATCGCATGACGCCGTTCTACCAGCACCTGACCGGCGTGCCCGGCTTCGGCGTGGCGTCCAACATCGACACCGTCGGCGTGGCCGCCGTCGCCGGCGTCGGCGCGGCGTTCGCCGCGCACGGCGTGATTCAGATCATGAAGCGCCGCGGCGACACGCTCGAGCCGGTCACGCCGAAGGCGAAGAAGGAGGACGCATGAGCCGCGTCGTCGTCGATCCGGTGACGCGGATCGAAGGGCACCTTCGGATCGAAGCGGAAGTCGAGGGCGGAGCGGTCCGCGACGCGTGGTCGTCGTCCACGATGTTCCGCGGGATCGAGCTGATTCTCAAAGGCCGCGACCCGCGCGACGCGTGGGCGTTCACGCAGCGCATCTGCGGCGTGTGCACCACCGTCCACGCGATTGCGTCGATTCGCGCCGTCGAGCGCGCGATCGGCGCCGTGCCGCCGCCCAACGCGCGGCTGCTGCGCAACCTCATCATCGGCGCGCAGTGCGTCCAGGATCACGTCATCCACTTCTATCACCTGCACGCGCTCGACTGGGTGGACATCGTGTCGGCGCTGTCGGCCGATCCGGCGAAGACCTCGTCGCTCGCCCAGTCGATCTCGGACTGGCCGCTCTCGAGCGCGACGTACTTCGCGGGCGTTCGCGATCGCGTCAAGGCGTTCGTCGATCGCGGGCAGCTCGGGCCGTTCGCCAACGCGTACTGGGGCCATCCGGCGTACAAGCTGCCGCCCGAAGCGAACCTGATGGCGGTCGCGCACTATCTCGAGGCGCTCGACTGGCAGCGCGAGTTCATCAAGCTGCACGCCGTGCTCGGCGGCAAGAACCCGCATCTGCAGAGCTTCCTCGTCGGCGGCATGGCGACGCCGATCGATCCGAACAGCCAGGCGGCGCTCAACGCCGGCACGATCGCCGAGCTGAAGCAGCTGACGAAGAAGGCGCGCGACTTCGTCGAGCGCGTCTACATCCCGGACCTCCTCGCGGTCGCGTCCTTCTACAAGGACTGGGCGGCGCAGGGGCGCGGCGTCGGCAACTACATGGTCTTCGGCGAGTACCCGGAAGACGACGGGCCGACGCCGACGCTGTATCTGCCGCAGGGCATCATCCGCGGCCGCGACATCTCGAAAACGGAGCGGTTCGATCCGACGAAGGTCGCCGAGTACATCACGCACTCGTGGTACTCGTACCAGGGCGGCGACGCGACGTCGCTGCATCCGTTTCAAGGCGAGACCGCCCCGAACTACACCGGCCCGAACCCGCCGTACGAGCGGCTCGACACCGACAGGAAGTACTCCTGGCTCAAGTCGCCGCGCTACGCCGACGAGCCGATGGAAGTCGGGCCGCTCGCGCGCATGCTCGTCGCGTACGTGTCCGGTCACCAGCGCGTGAAGCCGCTCGTCGATGCGGTGCTGAAGACGCTGAACGTCGGGCCCGAGGCCCTCTTCTCCACGCTCGGCCGCGTCGCCGCCCGCGGCATCGAAACGCAGGTGATCGCCGAACGGATGGAGACGTGGGTCGATGCCCTCGCCGCGAACATGGGCTCGGGCGATCTGCGCATTCACGACAACTCGAAGTGGGAGCCGGCGTCGTGGCCCGCCGACGCGATGGGCTCGGGCCTCCACGAAGCGCCGCGCGGCGCGCTCAGCCACTGGGTGCACATCCAGAACGGCCTGATTGCGAACTACCAGTGCATCGTGCCGAGCACGTGGAACGCCGGCCCGCGCGACGCCAGGGGACGCCGCGGGCCGTACGAAGAGGCGCTCATCGGCACGCCGGTCGCCGATCCGAACCGTCCGATCGAGATCCTCCGCACCGTCCACTCGTTCGATCCGTGCATGGCGTGCGGCGTCCACGTGATCGACGCGACGGGACGCGAGATCACGCAGGTGAAGGTCGTATGAGCGCGCAGCCGTCGGGCGAGATCGTCCGCGTCTACGTCTGGGAAGCGCCGGTGCGCATCACGCACTGGCTCGTCGCCGCGTCGATTCTCGTCCTGTCGGTCACCGGCCTCTACATCGGCCATCCGTTCATGACGACGACCGGCGAGGCGCGCGCGCACTTCTTGATGGGCTGGATGAAGACGGTCCACTTCTACACGGCCTACGTGTTCACGGCCGCCGTCCTCGCGCGCGTAATCTGGATGTTCACCGGCAACAAGTACGCGCACTGGGACAAGTTCATTCCCGTGCACGCGAACCGCCGCCGCGGTCTCTGGCCGACGATGAAGTTCTACCTGTTCGCGCTCAGAAAGCCGCCGGGGTTCGTCGGCCACAACCCGCTCGCGGGCGGCGCGTACGTCCTCGTGTTCGGCCTCTACTTCGTCGCCATCGCGACCGGCCTGATGCTGCGCGGCGCGAACGCCGACGCGGGCTCCGCGATGCGCTGGTTCACGTCGTGGGCCCCGCTCATCGGCGGCCTGCAGATCGCGCGGTGGGTTCATCACGCGACGATGTGGCTGCTGCTCGGCTTCGCCGTGCATCACGTCTACAGCAGCGTGCTGATGTCCACCGTCGAAGCAAACGCGACGATGGAGTCGATCTTCTCCGGCTACAAGTTCGTGCCGAAGGAAGATCTCGAGTTCTCGGGCTACCGCTTCGTCAACCGCCGGCACCAGATCGATGAGTAGCCGCATCCCGCTGCTCGTCCTGGGCCTCGGCAACCTGCTGCTCGAAGACGACGGCGTCGGGAGCGCCGCCGTGGCGATGCTCGACGAGCAGTTCGCGGCGCCCGAGGGCGTACGCGTGTTCGACGGCGGCACGCTCGGGCTGTCGCTGCTGCCGTACCTGCAGGACGCCGACGCGGTGATCCTCGTCGATGCCGTGAAGGCCGACGCCGCGCCCGGGACGCTGGTGCGGCTCGAGGGCGACGAGGTGCCGCCGGCCGTCGCGGTCCGGCTGTCGCCGCACCAGGTCGGCGTCGCCGATCTGCTCGACGGCGCGCGCTGGCTCGACGGCTACCCGCAGCGGCTCGTGCTGCTCGGCCTCGTGCCGGCGTCGATGGAGCTTGCCGTCGGCGTCTCACCGGCCGTGAGGCCGTCATTGCCCGCGCTCGTCGCCCGCATCGTCGCCGAGGCGGGCGCAATGGGCTTCGTGTTTCGCCAGAAGGATGTCGAAGACGCGCGTGGCGACGGCCGCGCTGCTGCTCGCGGCGGGGCTGTCGCCAGCCTGCTCGGGCGGTGATCGCGACCTGCCGGCCGCATACCGGCGGATCGACGTTCCGGCGGGCATGCTCGCCTCGGCGGCGGCACGCGCCCGCGGGCGCCGCCTCTTCGTCGATCACTGCGCGCTCTGCCACGGCGAGCGCGGCGACGGGCACGGCGAGCGGAGCGAAGGACTCGCCGAGCCGCCGCGCGATCTGACGAACCCCGCGTGGCGGCGGGATGCCTCGCCGCGCCGCGTGTTCTTCGTCATCCGCGAAGGTCTGAGGGGCACGGCCATGCCGGAGTGGAAGAGCTTGAGCGAACAGGACACCTGGGATCTCACGGCGTACGTCCTGTCGATCGGCGAACGCAGATGACGTACGCTCGACTCGGGTGAGGCGCCGGACCGATGCATGAACTCTCCGTGGCGATGAGCCTCGTCGAGGCGGCCTGCGACAAGGCAGCCACGCTCGGCGACGTCCGCGTCGATGCGGTGTACGTGCGGCTCGGACCGTTCTCCGGCGTCGTGAAGGACGCGCTGGCGTTCTGCTTCGACGTCGCCGCGCAGGGATCGGCCGTCGAAGGCGCGCGCCTCGACATCGAAGACGTGCCGGTCGTCGTCTTCTGCCCGCAATGCGCCGCCGAGCGTCCGTTGGCGGGCACGCAGCATCTGCGCTGTCCGGAATGCGGCGAGCCGACGCCCGAGATCGTGAGCGGCCGCGAGCTCGAGCTCACGGCGCTGGAGGTCACCGACCATGCCCCGCATCGTTGACGTCCGCGAAGGCATCCTGAAGAAGAACGATCTGCTCGCGCGCGATCTGCGCGCGCGGTTCGGCGGCGCCGGCACCTTCGTCGCCAGCCTCGTGTCGAGCCCCGGCGCCGGCAAGACGACGTTGCTCGAGCGGACGCTGCGCGAGCTCGGCGCGACGTGCCGCGTCGGCGCGCTC
>CAZOIK010000188.1:0-5528 GCA_964579765.1 uncultured Bifidobacteriaceae bacterium | reverse complement strand
AGCGTCAGCACGACGTCGCCGGGCCGCGCCGCTTTCACCAGCGCCGCCGTGACGTCGTCGATCTTCGGCACGACCTCGACCGGCGCCTTCGTGCTGCGGCGGACCTCCGCGGCGAGCGCGTCGAGCGTCACGCCCAGCAGCGGCTCCTCGCCGGCAGCGTAGATGTCCGTGAGCACGATGTGATCGGCTCCAGCAAGCGCCGGTCCGAACTCCCGCATCAGCGCCGCGGTTCTCGTGTAGCGGTGGGGCTGGAACGCGACGACGATGCGTCGGTTCAGCGTCTTCGCCGCGGCGAGGACGGCGGCGATTTCCGTCGGATGGTGCCCGTAGTCGTCAACGACGAGAATGCCGTTCGGCTCGCCCTTCACCTCGAACCGGCGTTCCACGCCGCGGAACTCCGACAGACCGGCGGCGATGCGTTCGAACGGCAGCCCGAGCTCGAGGCCCACCGCGACGGCCGCCAGCGCGTTCTGCAGGTTGTGACGGCCCGGCACCTTCAGCGACAGACCGCCGAGCCCGTTGACGGTCGCTCTCGCCGAGAACGGCCCGAGCTCCACGCCACTCGCCGAGACGTCGGCGTTTGCGTCGAGCGCGTAGGTCCGCACGCGACGCGTGATCCGGGGCAGAACCGCCGCGAGGTTGGGGTCATCGACGCAAGCGACCACGGCTCCATAGAAGGGCACCTTGTTGGCGAAATCGACGAAGGCCTGCTGGAGGTCGTCGAAGCCGCCGTAGTTCTCGAGATGCTCGTGGTCGATGTTCGTCATCACCGCAATCGTCGGAAACAGTTTTAGAAACGATCGGTCGCTCTCGTCGGCTTCGGCCACCATCAGCTCGCTCTTGCCGAGCCGCGCGTTGCTGCCGAAGGCGCTCAGCCGTCCGCCGATGACCGCCGTGGGATCGAGCCCCGCCCGCTCCAGCACCAGCGCGATCATCGACGTGGTCGTCGTCTTGCCGTGCGACCCCGCGACCGCAATCGCGAATCGCAGCCGCATCAGCTCCGCAAGCATCTCGGCCCGCGGGATCACCGGAATCTGCCGCCGCGCCGCCTCGCGCACTTCCGGGTTCGACGCGCGCACCGCCGACGAGACGACCACCACGTCGGCGTCGCCGACGTTGGCCGCGTCGTGTCCCCGCGCGACGCGGATGCCGAGCGTCGCCAGCCGATCGGTCACGGTGGACGTCTTCTCGTCCGATCCAGTGACCACGTAGCCAAGATTGGCGAGCAGCTCGGCAATCCCGCTCATGCCGATGCCGCCGATCCCGATGAAATGAACCCGCCGCGTCCTACCGAGCACGGCCGACCAGTTCCAGCGCGCGATCGACAATCACCTTCGCAGCATCGGGCCTGGCGAGCGCGCGCGCCGCGTTCGCCATCCGAGCGCGAGCCGCCGGATCGCCGGCCAGCGCGAGAATCCGCTCCGCCAGCGCCGCGCCCGTCGCGTCCTTCTGCAGCAGCACGTCCGCCGCGCCCGACGCCGCCAGCGCGTCCGCGTTCTTCCGCTGGTGATCGTCGGTCGCCGCCGGGAACGGGATCAGAATCGCCGCGCGCCCGGCCGCCGCCACTTCGGCGAGCGTCGTGGCGCCGGCGCGGCAGACGATCAGGTCTGCCTGGCCGAGCCGCCGTCCCATGTCGAAGAAGAACGGCTCGACGTCGGCCTGAACCCCCGCGGCCCGGTAACCGGCGCGCACCATCTCCACATCCCGTTCTCCCGTCTGATGGGTGACGCGGATATGCGGACGGCCGGCCGCCAGCTCCGGTGCTGCCTCCACCATGGCCACGTTGATTGCGTGCGCGCCCTGAGAGCCGCCAAAAACTAAGACCCTGACGACCGCTGACCCATCTGCGCCCGCCTCCGTCGAAGCGCCGGCCGCGTCGAAGAACTCCGGCCGGACCGGGTTACCGCTGACAACCGCCTTCGCGCCGAAAAACGATCGCGTCGATTCGTACGTCACGGCGGCCGCGCCGACAATCGGCGCGAGCAGCCGGTTGGTCAATCCGGGCATCGCGTTCTGCTCGAGCACCATCGTCGGAATACCGCGCGCCGCGGCGGCGAGCACGACCGGCCCCGAGCTGTAGCCGCCGACGCCGATCACCAGCTGCGGCCGCCGTTTCGACAGCACCGCCCATGCATCGACGAGGCTCAGCGGCAGCAGCGCAACCCCGCGCAGACGATCGGCGATCGATTTCCCTTTCAGCCCCCCGCTGCGGATGACGTCGAGCGTGAGCCCTTCGCGCGGCAGCACGCGCGCCTCGATCCCGCTCGCCGTACCCGCAAACGTCACCTGTGCGCCGGGGTCGCGCGCCAGCAGCTCGCGCGCCACCGCGATGCCGGGATACAGATGCCCTCCCGTTCCGCCTCCCGCAATCACCACGCGCATTGCTCGACGTCATGCCGCCGATGACGACTGCTGCGACACGTTGAGCAAAATGCCCATGCCGAGCAAGTTGATCAGCAGCGACGATCCGCCGAAGCTGAGAAACGGCAGCGGGATCCCCTTTGTCGGCAGCAGGCCGAGCGCGACGCTGATGTTGAAGAACGCCTGCACCGCCATCATCGTCGTCAGGCCCAGCGCGAGAAACGCGCCGAAGCTGTCGGGCGCGCGCATGGCGACGCGCAGCCCGCGCCAGGCGATCACCGCGAAGCAGATGACGACGGCGGTCGCGCCGATCAGCCCGAGTTCCTCCGCGATGACCGAGTAGATGAAGTCGGTGTGCGGCTCGGGCAGATAGAACAGCTTCTGCACGCCGTTCATCAGCCCCTTGCCCCACACGCCGCCCGTGCCGACCGCGTAGATCGACTGAATCACCTGGAACCCGGCGCCGAGCGGATCGCGCCAGGGATCGAGGAACGTCATCACGCGCTGCCTTCGGTAGGCCGTGCCCATCACCAGGAACGCGACAGGCGGCAACGCGCAGAGAAACAGGCCGACGACGTACCGGTAGTTGATGCCGGCGGCAAACACCATCACGGCGGCGATCAACAGCAGCGACATCGACGTCCCGAAGTCCGGCTCGAGCAGGATCAACCCGACGATGCCGCCGACCACGACGGCGATCGGCAGCAGCGCGTAGTTCAACTCGTTGATCCGGTGCATGCGCCGCTCGAGCGTGTCGGCGATGAAGAAGATCGCCGCGAGCTTGGCCAGCTCGGACGGCTGAATGCCGAGGCCGCCAATCGCGAACCACCGGCGCGCGTGGTTGATGGGCGCCGAGAACAGCACGGCCACGAGGGCCAGCGCCGCGCAACCAAGACACATCCAGATCAGCGCCGGCTGCTTGTAGTTGTGATAGTCGATGCGCATCACCACGCCGAGCACAACGACGCCAAGCGCAGCCCACATCGCCTGCTTCGTGAGAAACAGGTAGGGCCGCTGAAAGCGCTCCATCATGACGACGGCCGACGCGCTGTACACCATGACCACGCTCAGCCCGACCAGCAGGATGGTGGTGATAAACAGCACGCGATCGGATTTCAGCTTCCGGGCCATTGCGCCTCGCGATTGCTCCTCTACAGTTCGAGTCCGCATGTTCCGAAACTAGGGGCGGATCTCGAAGGCCTGCACTACACTTGGCGAGCGGTCAGCAGTCATCAGTCGGCCGCGGAAGAAGGCACCAGCCTCACAGACCGGGGCGGCCTGTGTTCCCAGCGGCTCAGTCCTTCAACGCTTCGACCGACTGACGACAGCTCACCGCTCGCCGCGATCACCCGTCCGCGAGCTTCCGCACCTCCTCCTTGAAGCGGCGTCCTCGCTCCGCGTAGTCGCGGAACATGTCGAAGCTCGCGCAGGCCGGCGCCAGCAGCACCACGCCGTGCGGCTTGGCCAGCGCGAACGCTTCGCGGACCGCCGCCTCGAACGTCTCTGCTTCTCGGACCTCGACAGCGCCCGCGAACGCCTCTTTCACGCGCCCGCGCGCCTCGCCGATCGCCACGACCGCCCGCGCCCGCGCGCTCAGCGGCTCGCGGAGCAGGCGCAGATCGCCGCCCTTGAAACGGCCGCCGATGATCGGGACGAGTCCCGATCCGAAGCTTTCGATTGAATGCAGCGCGGCGTCTACATTCGTCGCTTTCGAGTCGTTGACGAACCGCACGCCGCCTATCTCGGCGACGAGCTCCATCGCGTGTTCGAGGCCGTGGAACGCGTCCACGGCGGCCGTCATCGCGGCCGGCGCCGCGCCCGCAATCGCGCCCACCGTCGCCGCAGCCATCACGTCGTTGACCAGATGCGGGCCGAGCAGGTGAATCACGTCGAGCGGCACGAGCCGGCGGCTCGCCTGGCCGGCCTCGCGATCGACGATCCAGCCGTCCTCGACGACTGTGCCGGCGTCGAGCGCCCCGCGCATCGCGAACGCACGCGTGCGGGCCCGGCCCGAGCGCGACAGCTGCAGCACCGTCGGATCGTCGGCGTTCACCACTTTCCAGTCGTCGGCAGTCTGGTTCTCGAACACCCGAGCCTTCGCCGCCGCGTATGCGTCTACCGACGGATGCCGATCGAGATGGTCGGGCGAAAAATTCAGCATCACGGCAATCCACGGATGAAACGTCTCGATCTGCTCGAGTTGAAAGCTGCTCGCCTCGACCACGTGCAACGTCTCTGGGGTCGAATGCTCCACCTGCGCGCTCAGCGGCGCGCCGATGTTTCCGCCCACCGTCACGTCGAATCCCGCCGCCTCCAGAATCCGCCCCGTCAGCGCCGTCGTCGTCGACTTGCCCTTCGTGCCCGTGATCGCGACGATGCGGCCGCGCAGGAAGCGCGAGGCCAGCTCGATCTCGCCAATCACCGGCACGCCCCGTGACCGCGCGGCCGCGATGACCGGCTGCTCCGGCGGCACGCCGGGACTCATCACGATCAAGTCGGCGCCGTCGAAGGTCTTCGGCGTGTGTCCGCCGAGCTCGAGCGCCACGCCGAGCTCGACGAGCGGCTCGGCTTCGCGCACCTGCGGCCGCGTGTCAGAGAGCGTCACGTTCGCTCCACGCGCGGCCAGCAGCGCCGACGCGGCAATCCCGCTCCGCGCCGCGCCCGCTACCGCGACCCGTTTTCCACGCACCGACCACTGCTCTCCAGCCACGCGTCCCCATCACCGCAGCTTCAGCGTCGTCAACGAGAACAACGCGAAGATGATGCCGACGATGACGAAGCGGCTGATGACCTTCGGCTCGCTCCAGCCGCTCTTCTCGAAGTGGTGGTGCAGCGGCGCCATCTTGAACACCCGCTGCCCGGTCAGCTTGAACGACGCGACCTGGATGACGACCGACAGCGCCTCCATGACGAACACGCCGCCGACGATGACGAGCAGCAGTTCCTGCTTGATGAGAATCGCGATGATGGCGAGCGCGGCGCCGAGCGCGAGCGAGCCGACGTCGCCCATGAAGATCTCGGCCGGGTACGAGTTGTACCAGAGAAAGCCGAGCGACGCGCCGACCAGCGAGCCGCCGAAGACCGTCAGCTCGGCGACCGGCGGGAAATGCACGAGCAGCAGATAGTCGGCCAGGACGCGGTTGCCGATCACGTACGCGAGCGCGGTG